>NZ_KI421513.1:10716-358216 GCF_000473325.1 Leisingera caerulea DSM 24564 | reverse complement strand
TCTTGCGGCGAAGATGTAACGGGGCTCAAGCCATGAGCCGAAGCCGAGGATGCACATAGTGCATGGTAGCAGAGCGTAGTGTGACATAGTCTCATTCCTCCTTAACTCCTTCGGGAGTATTGGAGGAGAGAGGCTTTCGATGAAGCCGGGGCGTGAGCCATCCGGTGGAGAGATCACTAGCGAGAATGATGACATGAGTAGCGACAAAGAGTGTGAGAGACACTCTCGCCGAAAGTCCAAGGGTTCCTGCTTAAAGCTAATCTGAGCAGGGTAAGCCGGCCCCTAAGCCGAGGCCGAAAGGCGTAGGCGATGGGAACTAGGTTAATATTCCTAGGCCAGGAGGATGTGACGGATTGTGAAGGTAGTTCAGTCTTATCGGATTGACTGGGCTGCTGATCAGTCCCTGGAAATAGCCCTCCGTCAGACCGTACCCTAAACCGACACAGGTGGACTGGTAGAGAATACCAAGGCGCTTGAGAGAACGATGTTGAAGGAACTCGGCAAAATACCTCCGTAAGTTCGCGAGAAGGAGGCCCGGGTTCAAGGCAACTTGGATCCGGGGGCACAAACCAGGGGGTGGCGACTGTTTATTAAAAACACAGGGCTCTGCGAAGCCGCAAGGCGACGTATAGGGTCTGACGCCTGCCCGGTGCCTGAAGGTTAAAAGGAGGGGTGAGAGCTCCGAATTGAAGCCCAGGTAAACGGCGGCCGTAACTATAACGGTCCTAAGGTAGCGAAATTCCTTGTCGGGTAAGTTCCGACCTGCACGAATGGCGTAACGACTTCCCCGCTGTCTCCAACATCGACTCAGCGAAATTGAATTGCCTGTCAAGATGCAGGCTTCCCGCGGTTAGACGGAAAGACCCCGTGCACCTTTACTACAGCTTCGCACTGGCATCAGGATTGTGATGTGCAGGATAGGTGGTAGGCATCGAAGCCGGAACGCAAGTTCCGGTGGAGCCTCCCTTGAGATACCACCCTTCGCACTCTTGATGTCTAACCGCGGTCCGTTATCCGGATCCGGGACCCTGCGTGGCGGGTAGTTTGACTGGGGCGGTCGCCTCCTAAAGAGTAACGGAGGCGCGCGAAGGTTGGCTCAGAGCGGTCGGAAATCGCTCGTTGAGTGCAATGGCAGAAGCCAGCCTGACTGCAAGACTGACAAGTCGAGCAGAGACGAAAGTCGGCCATAGTGATCCGGTGGTCCCGCGTGGAAGGGCCATCGCTCAACGGATAAAAGGTACGCCGGGGATAACAGGCTGATACTGCCCAAGAGTCCATATCGACGGCAGTGTTTGGCACCTCGATGTCGGCTCATCTCATCCTGGGGCTGGAGCAGGTCCCAAGGGTACGGCTGTTCGCCGTTTAAAGAGGTACGTGAGCTGGGTTTAGAACGTCGTGAGACAGTTCGGTCCCTATCTGCCGTGGGTGCAGGATACTTGAGAGGAGTTGCCCCTAGTACGAGAGGACCGGGGTGAACGATCCACTGGTGGACCAGTTGTTATGCCAATAGCAGTGCTGGGTAGCTATGATCGGACAGGATAACCGCTGAAGGCATCTAAGCGGGAAGCCCCCCTCAAAACAAGGTATCCCTGAGGGCCGTGGAAGACCACCACGCCGATAGGCCGGAGGTGTAAGCGCAGCAATGCGTTCAGCTGACCGGTACTAATCGCCCGATAGGCTTGATTTGATCCAGTAACAGACAGTGTTACTCGAACCAAATAAAGCAAACCATCCAAAACAAAAAACTTGGACAAACGTTGATTGTATTGCCTTCCGCTTGTGGAAACGTCCTGTGACGTAACTCAGGTGCGGCAACGCGCATTTGCTTTGCAAATACGCTGCCTGCCGCTAACCGAGAAAAATCCACCTGCCGAAGGCATCTGGATTTTTCTCGGTTTGGTGGCCACAGCACAAGTGAAACACCCGGTCCCATCCCGAACCCGGAAGTTAAGCACTGTCGCGCCGATGGTACTTGGGCTCAAGCCCTGGGAGAGTAGGTCACCGCCAAACCTAGTAAAATCCAAATAACTCTCTTAAACGATGCCCAAAACAAAACCGCCGCTGCACATAACGCAAGCGGCGGTTTTGCGTTAAAAACACAAAAACCAGCCCAAGCGCCGCCCGCAAACACGGCCTCCGGGGCTGACGCGGGTGAGATGCGCGGCGGAAGCGGTGCCGCTGCGGGCTGTTCCGCCCAATATGCGGCAAAAACCTTGCGGAAAACGGCGGCCGGGCGCTTTGAGGTAGGGGTTTGTTAGAGACTGCCTTCTAAAACAGGTCGGCAATAGACCTGCAATAAAGGCTCTGCAAACATGCCCCGAATACCCGCTTTTCTCTACCGTCTGCCCGTCCGTATCTATTCGCTGGCCGTGCTCGCGCTTGGATTGACGGCCGTGCTTACCTTCCTGATGCTGAACCAGGCTGTGAACAACGCCTACGAGATGCGCTACAAGGAATTGCACAATGTCACCGACGCGGCGGTCAGCCTGCTGCGCGATCTGGATGAAGGAACCCGGACCGGGCGGTTCACGCCGGAACAGGCCCGCGACATTGGCCGCGAGCGGCTGACTGCGCTGCGGTTTGGCGAGTCCGGCTATGTGTTTGTCTTTGACCATGATCTGGTGGTTCAGGCGCATCCCACGGTGCCTGACTGGGTCGGCACCAACCAGGGCGGCTACGAGGATGTGACCGGCATCAAGGTGTTCCAGGAACTGGAGAAGATCGCGGCCTCCAAAGGGGCGGGCGAGCTGACATATTACTTCAAAAAGCCGAACTCTGAGGTGATCGAGGCCAAGATCGGTTATGTCCAGGCTTTCGAGCCGTTCGGCTGGATTGTTGGCACCGGCGCCTATGTCTCTGATATCGAAGCGGATGTGGCGGCCATGCGCAACAAGTCGCTGGCGGTGCTTGGCGGCGGCCTGCTGCTGCTGGCTGTGGCAGCTTTCTTCATCACCCGCAGCGTGACCAGGCCTCTGACCGGTTTGAAGAACCGGATGACGGCTCTGGCGGACGGGGACACCGATAGCGGCATTCCCTCCTCCGGCGCGCGCAACGAGCTGGGTGAAATCGCCCGGGCTGTGGATGTGTTCCGCCAGGCGCTGATCCGCCAGAAAGACATGGAGCAGGAGCAGCAGGCGCTTGACGCCACCCGCAGCGGCGTGGTGGAGGCGCTCAGCAGCAAGCTGTCGGACCTGTCGCACGGCGACCTGACCGCCCAGATCACTGAAACCTTCCCTGCCGAATACGAGCAGTTGCGCCGGGACTTCAACAGCACCGCGCAGACCCTCAGCCAGACCGTGGAGCAGGTGATCGCCGCGGCTGACAGCATCCGCAGCGGCGCCGGCGAGATCAGCCAGGCGTCTGATGACCTGTCGCACCGCACCGAGAGCCAGGCTGCCACCCTGGAAGAGACCGCGGCGGCGCTGGATGAGCTGACCGCCTCGGTGAAATCCGCCGCCGAGGGCGCCCGCAGCGTCGAGGCGACGATGGAAGACGCCAAGCGCGAAGCGGAAACCAGCGGCGAGGTGGTGCAAAGCGCGGTGTCTGCCATGACCGAGATCGAGCAGTCCTCCAACCAGATTTCCCAGATCATCGGCGTGATTGACGATATCGCATTCCAGACCAATCTGCTGGCGCTGAACGCAGGCGTCGAGGCGGCGAGAGCCGGCGAAGCGGGCCGCGGGTTTGCGGTGGTTGCCTCGGAAGTGCGGGCGCTGGCGCAGCGGTCGTCGGATGCCGCGATGGAGATCAAGACCCTGATCAGCAACAGTTCCGGCCAGGTTGAGCGCGGCGTGGAGCTGGTTGGAAAGGCGGGCGAGGCGCTGCAAAGCATCGTGTCGCAGGTCAACCACATCTCCGAGCTGGTGTCCGGCATCGCCGAAGGGGCGGCGGAGCAGTCCACCGGTCTGGCCGAGATCAACACGGGCGTAACCCAGCTGGACCAGGTCACCCAGCAGAACGCCGCCATGGTGGAGCAATCCACTGCTGCCGGTCAGCTGCTGAAGGAAGATGCCACCCGGCTGACCGGGCTGGTCGCCCACTTCAAGATCCCCGGCACCCGTGCGGCGGCTCCGGCACAGGCCGCAGCTGTCCCAGCCCAGCCCGCCGCGGCGCCTGTGCCGACCGCGCATGGCGCCAGCGACTGGGATATGGAGGCGACGCCGCAGCCGCCCGTGGTCTCCAATGGCAATGCCGCCAGGGACCTGTGGCAGGATTTTTGATCCAGCCTCATAGCCTGAAATGAAAAACGCCCGGGGGATGCCCCCGGGCGTTTTCTGTTTGGATCGGCAGGGAACGGATCAACCGATGATCGCGTTCAGCGTCGCGCTGGGGCGCATCACCTTGGCTTTCAGCTCAGCGCTCGGGTTGTAGTAGCCACCGATGTCGGCTGCGCCGCCCTGTGCGGCCGCCAGTTCGCTGATGATCTGCTCTTCCTTCGCGCCAAGCTCCTCCGCGATGGGGGCGAAATGCGCCGCCAGCTCCGCGTCGTCGGTCTGCGCTGCCAGCGCCTCGGCCCAGTAGCGGGCAAACCAGTAGTGGCTGTCGCGGTTGTCCGGCTCACCCACCTTGCGCGAGGGCGAGCGGTTGTTGTCGAGGATGCCTTGGGTGGCGTCCTCAGCCGCGGCGCCCAGCACGCCGGCCTTGGCATTGCCTTTGCTGTCGGCGAGGAAGTTCAGCGATTCCCCCAGCGCGCAGAATTCACCCATCGAATCCCAGCGCAGGTGGTTTTCCTCGACCAGCTGCTGCACGTGCTTGGGCGCGGAACCGCCGGCACCGGTCTCGAACAGGCCGCCGCCGTTCATCAGCTTGACGATCGACAGCATCTTGGCCGACGTGCCCAGTTCCAGGATCGGGAACAGGTCGGTCAGGTAGTCGCGCAGCACGTTGCCGGTGATGGCGATGCTGTCCTCGCCCTTGGTGATGGTTTCGAGGCTCTGGCGGGTCGCTTCGCGCGGCGCCAGGATCTGGAACTTGTCCGCAACGCCGGCCTCTTCAAGCGCGGGCTTCACGTATTTGATCAGCTCGGCGTCATGGGCGCGGTTTTCGTCCAGCCAGAAGATCGCCTCGGAACCGGTCAGACGCTGACGGTCCAGCGCCAGCTGGATCCAGTTCTCGATCGGCGCCTTCTTGACGGTGCAGGAGCGCCAGATGTCGCCCGCTTCAACCTCGTGGCTGTGCAGGGTATCGCCATTGGCCAGAACCACCCGGATGGTGCCGTCCGCGGGCGCCTCGAAGGTGGTGGGGTGGGAGCCGTATTCCTCGGCCTTCTGCGCCATCAGGCCGACATTGGCGACGGCGCCGGCGGTGGACGGGTCCAGCGCGCCGTTTTCCTTGAAGAACTTGATGCTTTCGTCATAGACCGGCGCATAGCAGTTGTCGGGGATCACGCAGTTGGTGTCGCCCTTGTTGCCATTCTCGTCCCAGCCCTTGCCGCCAGCGCGGATCACCGCGGGCATCGAGGCGTCGATGATCACGTCGGAAGGCACGTGCAGGTTGGTGATGCCCTTGTCGCTGTCGACCATGTACATGGAGGGGCGCTCGGCGCGCACGGCGTCGATTGCCGCCATGATTTCCGGGTTGTCCTTGACCCGGTTCAGGAGGTCGCCGAGGCCGGAGTTCGGGTCAACGCCCAGGGCCTCCAGCTGCGGGCCGAACTGCTCGAACACCGGCGCCAGCCACGCCTTGACCGCGTGGCCGAAGATGATCGGGTCGGAGACCTTCATCATGGTGGCCTTGAGGTGCAGCGAGAACATGGTGCCGTCTGCCTTGGTGTCCTCAATAGCGTCTTTCAGAAAGGCCGACAGCGCCTTGGCGGACATGAAGGTCGCGTCGGCCACGGTGCCTTCTTCCAGCGTCCAGCTGTCCTTCAGCACGGTGACAGCGCCGTCCTTGCCCACGAACTCGATCTTCGCGTCACCCGCCTGCGCGGCGGTGATGGTCGCAGATTTTTCGTTGGCATAGAAGTCGTTGCCCGGCATCGACGACACTTTGGTCTTGCTGTCTGCCGACCAGGATCCCATCGAATGCGGGTTCTTCTGGGCAAAGTTCTTGACCGGCTTGGCGGCGCGGCGGTCGGAGTTGCCTTCGCGCAGGACCGGGTTCACCGCCGAGCCCTTGATGGCGTCGTAGCGGGCGCGGATGGCTTTTTCTTCGTCGGTCTTGGGCTCTTCCGGGTAGTTCGGAATGTCATAGCCCTGGCCCTGCAGCTCGGTGACGGCGGCCACCAGCTGCGGCACCGAGGCGGAGATGTTGGGCAGCTTGATCACGTTGGCGTCCGGGGTCTTCACCAGCTCGCCCAGCTCTGCCAGGTCGTCGCTCTGGCGCTGCTCTTCGGTCAGGTTTTCCGGGAAGGCGGCGAGGATGCGGCCCGCCAGCGAAATGTCCTTGGTGCCGACAGAGACACCGGCGGCGGCGGCGAACTTGCGGATGATCGGCAGGAAAGATGCCGAGGCCAGTTCGGGCGCTTCGTCTACAATGGTATACAATATGTCCGGGGTTTGATTTTCTGCCATGTTCCACAACCTTTCAGCGATCTCGGAGGCTTTGATGTCGTCAGCGCAGCGGGGCCGCGCCGGTTTGGGTAATCCGGTGCTGCCGAAGCGGGGCCCGGGAATCCGGGCCGGAACCGGCTTTGGCAGCCATAGGCACGGCCCTCATGTAGAACACCATTGCTGCGGGTGCAATGGTTTGGCGTATCTGCCGCCCGCGCAGATTGCCGCGGCGGGGCTGAAGGGGGCAGGGGAGGGGTGCTGTTCCACTTGGCCTTACGGCCAGTTCACCCCGGGATATTCGGGGCAGGAGGAAGAAGGGGATTATTCGCGCAGCTCGTCCGGGGCGACGCCCCAAAGCTTTTTCTTGGGGGCCCAGCCGCTGTAGCCCCCGGCCGAGATCTCGCACCAGGCGGGTTCGCATTCGCCAAGCCGGGCGACCACACCCAGTTCAAAGGCGGCAGTGACCGGGGCGCGGGTATCGGGGCGGGAGTGGACCGTCAGCATGTCCTCCTCGACCAGCACGGTGCGCACGCCAGAGAGCAGCGCGTAATGCACCCATCCGCCGGCGCCGTCGCGGTCCTGCACCCGGCGCCAGTGGCCGTATTCCGCGGTGATCTCCAGCGGCATGCCGCGGCGTTTGAACACCCAGTCGATTTTGTGTGTGAGCGACGGGCCGCGGCGCACATTGCCCTTGGCGGCCTTCATCGAGACATAGCGGGGCAGGGGGAGGTTGGTGACAGGCCCGCGGGATTCGGCAGCACAGGCTGCGCCTGCCAGGGCCAGGGATACCGCTGCTGCCGCCAGATGGCGGATGGCCATTGCCGCTTGTCTCACTGCCTGATCGCCTCTTCTTGCCCGGCCAGGTTGGGCCCAGCCTCTTGTTCCGGTCTTCTACCCGTCTTCTGCTGCCCCCGGCCGCGGCGGTAAAATACCGGCTTGCGGGCGAGGGAATGCGCTTGGGTTCTTGTGCCTCTTCGCATCCTGCGCCACGATGCCATGGAGGCGTGCGGAATGAAAAGCCCAAGGGAGAGCACAAGTGCCAAGAGACCGACTGAGTGTTGTCGTTACGCGACGGTTGCCGGAACCTGTGGAGACCCGGCTGAGCGAGCTGTTTGATGTGCGTCTGCGCGAGGATGACACACCGATGACCCGGACCGAACTGGCCGCGGCGCTGAAGGATGCCGATGTGCTGGTGCCCACCGTCACCGACACCATTGACGCAGGCCTTCTGGGCCAGGCGGGTGACCGGCTGAAACTGATTGCCAATTACGGCGCGGGAGTGGATCACATTGATGTCGCCACAGCCCGCCAGCGCGGCATTCTGGTATCCAACACGCCCGGCGTGCTGACCGATGACACCGCCGACATGGCGATGGCGCTGATCATGGCGGTGGTGCGCCGGATGCCCGAGGGGCTGACCGTGATGCAGAAGGGCGACTGGCAGGGCTGGGCGCCGACCGCGTTTCTGGGCGGGCGCATTGCCGGGCGCCGTCTGGGCATCCTTGGCATGGGCCGGATCGGCCAGGCGGTGGCCAAACGGGCCGCTGCCTTTGGCATGCAGATCCATTACCACAACCGCCGCCGTCTGCGCCCCGAGATCGAGGAGCAGCTGGAAGCCACCTATTGGGAGAGCCTCGACCAGATGGTGGCGCGGATGGATGTGATCTCGGTCAATTGCCCGTCGACGCCCTCCACCTTCCACCTGATGAACGCCCGCCGCCTGAAGCTGTTGAAGCCCTCGGCAGTGATCGTGAACACCTCGCGCGGCGAGGTGATCGACGAAATGGCGCTGACCCGGATGCTGCGCACCGGTGAAATCGCGGGCGCGGGCCTCGACGTCTATGAACACGGTACCGACATCAACCCGCGGCTGCGCGAGCTGCCCAATGTGGTGCTGCTGCCGCATATGGGCTCGGCCACCGTCGAGGGCCGGATCGAGATGGGGGAAAAGGTGCTGCTGAACATCAAAACCTTCGAGGACGGCCACCGTCCGCCGGATCAGGTGGTGCCGTCGATGCTGTAAGCGCGCAGTCTGCGTGGCTGGAAATTTTAGGGAGGACTTTCATGAAGTATCTGGTTCTGGCCACTGCCGCGCTTGCCGCGGGATCCGCCGCCGCGCAGGAAGCTGCCGATGAAGTCGCACCCGAAGGCGCAACTGCCGGCACGTTCGAGGCGATTTCGCCGGAGGTGGCCGCCGCGCTGGAGGCCAAGGCCGCTGGCAGCCCGGTGGAGGCGGACAATTGGATGGTTGCCGCCGCCAACCCGCATGCGGTGGAGGCAGGCGCCAAGGTTTTGCGCGCGGGCGGCACCGCCGCGGATGCAATGGTGGCAGTGCAGGCCGTGCTTGGGCTGGTGGAGCCGCAATCCTCAGGCCTTGGGGGCGGCGCGTTTCTGGTCTGGTATGATGCCGCCACCGGCGAGGTGACGACGCTGGACGGGCGCGAGACCGCACCGCTGGCTGCGATGCCGACGCTGTTCCAGGATGAAGACGGCGAGCCGCTGCAGTTTTTTGACGCGGTTGTCGGCGGCCGCTCTGTCGGCACGCCGGGCACCCCTGCGCTTATGGAGGCGGCGCACCGCCGCTGGGGGCAGGCCAACTGGCCGTCGCTGTTTGAACCGGCGATCACGCTTGCCGAAGAGGGCTTTGCCGTCTCGCCGCGCCTGGCCGGGCTGGTGGAGCGCGATGCTGAGCGGCTGGCGCGATTCCCGGCCACCGCCGCCTATTTCCTGCCGCAGGGTGAGCCGGTCCAGGAAGGAGCAACGCTGCTGAACCCGGACTATGCCGGCACCCTTAGGGCGCTGGCGCAGGAGGGAAGCGGGGCGTTTTACGTCGGCTCCATCGCCGCAGAGATCGTTCACGCCGTCACCGCTGCTGAGGGCAACCCGGGGGTGCTGTCGGCCACCGATCTTGCGCTTTATCACGTCAAGGAGCGCCCGGCGGTCTGTGTTGCCTACCGCGATTTCGAGGCTTGCGGGATGGGGCCGCCGTCCTCCGGCGCGCTGACCGTGGGGCAGATCCTGGGGATGCTGAGCTCCTATGACCTGGCCGCGCTGGGGTCGGAAAGCGCTGAGGCCTGGCGGCTGATCGGCGATGCCTCCCGCCTCGCCTTTGCCGACCGGGGCCGTTACATGGCCGACAGTGATTTTGTGCCGGTGCCCACCCACGGGCTGGTGGCCGCGGATTACCTGGCCGCGCGGGCAGAGCTGCTGCAAGGCGATGATGCGCTGCCGGAGACAGCGCCGGGATCGCCCGAGTTCGACCATGCAGGCCTGATTCCTGAATTGGCCGATGACGAGTCGATCGAGCTGCCCTCGACCTCTCACATCTCCATCGTGGACCAGGCGGGCAATGTCTTGTCGATGACCACCACGATTGAAAACGCCTTTGGCTCGCGGCTGATGGCGGCGGGTTTCCTGCTGAACAACGAGCTGACCGATTTCTCGTTCCGGACTCATGCCAATGGCGTCCCGATTGCCAACCGGCTGGAGCCGGGCAAGCGGCCGCGCTCCTCTATGGCGCCCACGATTGTGCTGCGCGACGGCAAGCCGGTGCTGGCCATCGGCTCCCCCGGCGGCAGCCGCATCATCGGTTATGTGGCGAAAACCATCATTGCCTGGGCCGATTGGGGCCTGAATATCCAGGAGGCGCTGGCGCTGCCGCATCTGGTCAACCGGTTCGGCACCTATGACCTGGAGGCCGGCACCAGTGCCGAGGATTTGTCAGAGGCGCTGACAGAGCTGGGCTATGAGGTGAACGCCCGCGACCTGACCTCCGGCCTGCACGCGATTGAGATCGGCGAGGGGCTGAAGGGCGCCGCGGATCCGCGGCGCGAGGGGATTGCCCTGGGCGGTTAAGGGCGTGCTGCCTGGCCCCGCCGGCCGGGCCTACGGGGTTCTGGGTATTGCTGAACGCCGGCGGCAGGGCGTAGGTTAACAAGTGAATTTTTCTGGGGGAGACCGATCATGGTGCAAGCCACCTCATTGCCGCGCAACGAGGCCGGTATCGAGGCCGCAATCGAAACACTGCAACAGCGTTTCGGCAGCCAGCTGCAAACCGGACAGGCAATCTGCGAGCAGCACGGCCACACCACCACCTGGATCGTCAACCAGGCGCCCGATGCGGTGGTGTTCCCCACCTCCACCGAAGAGGTGTCGGAGATCGTCGCGGTCTGCGCCGAATACGGCGTGCCGGTCATCCCCTTCGGCACCGGCACCTCGCTGGAGGGTCATGTGAACGCCCCGGCCGGCGGCATCTGCATCGACATGATGCGGATGGACCAGATTATGGCGGTGCATGCCGAGGATCTGGACGTTGTGGTACAGCCCGGCGTCACCCGCGAGCAGCTCAACACCTACCTGCGCGACCAGGGCCTGTTCTTCCCGATCGACCCCGGCGCCAATGCATCGCTCGGCGGCATGGCGGCGACGCGGGCGTCCGGAACCAATGCGGTGCGCTATGGCACCATGAAGGACAACGTGCTCAGCCTGGAGGCCGTGATGGCCGACGGCGGCGTGATCCGCACCGCACAGCGGGCCAAGAAATCCTCCGCCGGCTATGACCTGACCCGGCTTCTGGTCGGCAGCGAGGGCACCCTGGGCCTGATCACCGAACTGACCCTGAAACTGCAGGGCATCCCCGAGGCGATCCGCTCCGCCCGCTGTTCGTTCCGCACCGTGGATGAGGCCTGCCGCGCGGTGATGATGACCATCCAGTACGGCATCCCGGTCGCCCGGATCGAGCTGCTGGACGCGCTCAGTGTGCGCGCCGCCAATGCCTATTCCGGGCTGGACCTGCCGGAAACGCCCCTTCTGCTCTTGGAGTTCCACGGCTCGGATGCGGGCGTGGTGGAACAGACGGACATGTTCGCCTCCATCGCCGAAGAGTTCGGCGGCTTTGACATCGCCGCCACCTCGACGCCGGAGGAGCGCAACAAGCTGTGGCAGGCACGCCATGACATGTACTGGGCCAGCCTGCAGCTGCGCCCCGGTGCCAAGGGGATCTCCACCGATGTCTGCGTGCCGATCTCCAGACTGGCGGAATGCGTCGGCGCCGCGCGGGACAAGGCGGAGGGCATGGGGCTGATGGCGCCGATCGTCGGCCATGTGGGCGACGGCAACTTCCACGCGCTGCTGCTGATCGACATGGACAGCGAAATCGAGCGCCGGAAGGCGGATGAGTTTGTCGGCTGGCTCAATGACCTGGCAATTTCGATGGAGGGCACCTGCACCGGCGAACACGGCATCGGTCAGGGCAAGCGCCCGTATCTGCAAAAGGAGCTGGGCCCGGCAACCCGCTATATGGCGGCGGTCAAGGCGGCCCTGGACCCGGATAACATCATGAACCCGGGCAAGATCCTGGAGATGTAAGGTGCAACCGCCCGCCAGCGGACCGCTCCGGGCCGGCAGCGGGATTTGAGTATTTGGGGAAAGATGAAAACACCGGCCTCGCGCCTTCATCTTTCCAGAAATACTCACTGCGCAGCGGCTGCTGCGCACACACCGCCCTGGGGGTTGCGCCCCCGGCGCACGCCCGCCTCACTGCATCTTAAGCCCCGGGTGCCATACTGTTTCCTGATCGCGGTCACTGCCGGGCCTGACACCCCCGGCATCATGGAACAGGGCCCTTGGCACGGGCACGCAAAGACGACGTTCAGCGTGCGGGAGTACCCTCCCGTCCCGCCTCCGCCCCTTGGCGGCGCCGCCATTCCTTACCGCTGAAGCTCAGCACACAGGGATCAGCACAGGTTGATCAGTAACGCAGACCGCAGCAGCAGCCGGCAGGGCAGGGGTCCTGGCCGGACTGAACCGCATGCATCGCACTCTCCCCCGAAAAGCCGGAAAGCTGCCGCAATTCTGCGCCAGGTCCTGAACTGGGATGTCAGCAAAGCATTCCTGCGGAAACGGAGAGCGGCATGGCACTGAAGAAAGCAATGGGCATCCTGGTGCTCAGCACCCAGGCCGTTATCGGCTATGACTACCATATCCAGACCCGGGATGCGGGCCTCAGCTGGGGCGATCTCAGCGCCACCGATTACGGCACCATCGTGCAGGAGCGCTTTGCCCGCGCCCGGACCCGGGACACCGTCCGCGCGGCTGCGCAGCAGGACGGGCAGGGGCTGTCACTTTGGGGCGAGGCAGCCAGCTACGGCAAGCGTCTGCTTACAGGCGGCCCCTCTGGCGGCGAGCAGGTCGCAGAGGTGCAGAACGGGGAGGAGGCACCGCCGCCCGTTTGCATCCGCCGCGGCAATGTGGCGGACTGCTGACAGGGGACGCGGCAGTTTGATTCAGGACCGTCAGGGGGCGTCAGCCCCCTTTTTGCTGCGCGGTAAAACGCCTTTACCGTCAAAACTGCTGCCAGAATCCGGTATGCTGTGGCGCGCAAGGTCGGTTTTGGCTGTTTTTGCGTCGGCCTGATTTTGCGCGGATTTCAATGCGCGGGCATAACCGCATGCAAGAATCTCACAAAGCTGGAGAGCGGGAGAATGAAAACCCAAGTCAAAGCACTTGTTGTCGGCGGCGGCGCCATCGGCACCTCGATTGCCTATCACCTGGCCAAGGCCGGCTGGGAGGACGTCATGCTGATCGAGCGTGACGAGCTGACCTCCGGCTCGACCTGGCACGCAGCCGGCCTGCTGCCGCTGTTCAACATGTCTTATGCGACAACCCACATCCACAAGTACTCGGTCGATTTCTACAAGACCCTGGAAGAGGAAACCGGCCTGAACGCAGGTTTCGCCGTGGTGGGCAACCTGCGCATGGCGCAGACCCAGGAGCGCATGGACGAGTACATGCTCTATGCCTCCACCGCGGAAACCTGCGACGTGCCGTATGAGTTCCTGACCCCGGACGAGATCAAGGCCCGCTGGCCGCTGATCAACACCGAGGACCTGAAGGGCGCGCTGTACCACCACACCGACGGCTACATCAACCCGGCCGACGTGACCCAGGCGATGGCCAAGGGCGCCCGTCAGCGCGGCGTCGACATCGTCCGCAAGATGCAGGCCGATGATTTCCACTGGAACGGCACCCACTGGGAAGTCACTTGCACCAAGATGGTGGAGCAGGGCGGCAACCTGGTCGAGTCCGACGAGAAGGTGGTGATCACTGCCGAGCACGTCGTGACCGCCTCCGGCAACCACGCGCAGCGCACCGCCAAGATGCTGGGCATCAAGATGCCGGCGATCCCGGTCGAGCACCAGTTCATCGTTACCGACGTTGATCCGGCGCTGCAGAAGTACCGCGAGGAAGGCAACCCGGAGCACCCGGTGATCCGCGACGCCGACGCACAGTCCTATGTGCGCGAAGAGCGCGGTGGCTGGATCCTGGGTGTTTATGAAAAGCACGCGCCGGCCTGCTTTGAATACGGCGTACCGGACAGCTTCCGCGCCGACCTGTTCCCGCTCGATCTGGAGCGGATCGAAGAGCAGTACATGGCGATGATCCACCGGATGCCCTCCTGCGAGGAGTCGGGCCTCAAGGACGATTTCAACGGCCCGATCTGCTATACCCCGGACGGCAACCCGCTGGTCGGCCCGGCGCCGGGCCTGCGCAACATGTGGCTGGCGGAAGGCTTCTCCTTTGGCATCACCGCCGCAGGCGGCACCGGCTACTACCTGGCGCAGATGATGGTGGACGGCGAGGCCGAGATCGACATGGCGTCGCTCGACCCCAAGCGCTACAGCCAGAACTGGATGACCACCGAGTTCGCGGCTCGCAAGAACGAAGAGTGCTACGACCACGTCTACATCCTGCACCACCCGGACGAAGAGCGCCCGGCAGCCCGCCCGCTGCGCACCGCTCCGGCCTACGACCGCCAGAAGGCCCGCGGCGCCCAGTTCGGCTGGGTCAACGGCTGGGAGCGTCCGAACTACTACGGGCCCCTGGACGCGCCGGAGAACTTCGACCACGACGCCCGCTCCTTCCGCCGCGGCGGCTGGTGGCAGTATGCCGTGGACGAGGCGAAAGCCGTGCGCGAAGGCGTTGGCCTGATCGACGCAACCGCCTTTACCAAGCATGTCGTCAAAGGCCCCGGTGCGACGCAGTTCCTGGACTGGTTCACCTGCAACAAGCTGCCCAAGGTCGGCCGTATCAACCTGACCTACGCGCTGACCGCATTCGGCACCACCCGCACCGAATACACCATCGTGCGCAACGGCGAGAACAACTATTACCTGGTCTCCGCCGGTGCCTGGACCGAGTATGACGCGGACTTCCTGCGCAAGGCCGCCGAAGACAAGATGGCAGAGTTCGGTTACATCGAGATCCAGGATGTGACCACCCAGTGGGGCGTTTTTGCCATCGCAGGGCCCAAGTCGCGCGACGTTCTGAAAGAGGTGATCAAGGACGCAGATCCGGAAACCGCCCTGTCGAACAAGCGCTTTCCCTGGCTGTCTGCCAAGCAGATCGAACTGGGCATGTGCCCCGTGAACGCGATCCGCGTGGCCTACACCGGTGAACTGGGCTGGGAACTGCATCACCCGATCGAGATGCAGAACTACCTGTTCGACCTGCTGGAAAAAGCGGGCGAGAAGCACGGCATGAAGCTGGTCGGCGCGCGCGCCCAGAACTGGCTGCGCCAGGAGAAATCCTACCGTGCCTTCGGCAACGAACTGGGCCGCGACGCGACCCCTCTGGAAGCCGACCTGCCGCGCTTTGTCGACCTGGAGAAGGACTTCCACGGCAAGGACAAGCTGGTCGAAACCGGCGTCCGCGTGAAGTGCTGCACCCTGCTGATCGACGGTCCGTCGGACGCCGATCCCTGGGGCCGCGAAGCGCTTTACACCGAAGACGGCACCCGTGTGGGCCGCCTGACCTCCGGCGGCTACTCGGTGGCCTTCGAGAAATCCATCGGCATGGGCTATGTGAAGCCTGAGCACGCGGTGGAAGGCACCAAGCTGAAGGTCAAGATGCAGGACAAGCTGTGGGATGCGGTCGTGACCTGCGACAGCCCCTACGATCCGAAGAACGAAACCATCCGCCAGAACGGCTAAGGCCAGGCGGAAGAGACAAGGAAGCCCCGGCCAATGTGCCGGGGCTTTTTTTTGGGGTGGCTGGCGCGCGAAAAGGGACTTGAACAAAGCCCTGGTATGCCGTCAGCATTCGGGCATGGATTATCCGCCTTGGCTCCCGCAGCCCGTCAACACGCATCAAGGCAGGCTGCTGGCCATAGCCCGCTGCGTTCATCAGCTGCACTACCGGGAAGTGCACCATCTGGAAAAAGGCCGCGTGAGGACCTTCGACAATTTGTGTGTTGGGCCTCTGCAGCTGGCTGCCGAGGTGCTGCACCGCTCGGGGTTCACAGTGTATTCGGACGAAATTCAGAGATTCAGCTCATTTGTCTGCGATCCTGCGGATTTTGAGACCGTCGCAAAAGCCAAGGCAGCGCGGGACCTCGACAGGGAGCTTGTAAGGACGGCGGTTATCCGTCTCAGCGAAGAAGGGTTCGGAGCGACAGAAGAAATAGACTGGCTCGCCCGGCAGCTCCGCGCGGAGGGCTGATCCGAACCCCTGCTGGACTTCCTCCTATACTGTTGCAGTCGAGAGGCAGGTGCTCGCCCGGCGGCTCCGCCTTGGTTCCGGGCGAAGAGAAGGTGCGCGCCTGCAGCCCCTTGTTGACGCCGCCCGCCCGCCGCTTCACTGTCCCGGGTTCAAGACACCAAAGCGGGACACGCAAGCACGATGGGCGACGACTGGAACGATTACGCGGACGGCTGGGACGGCAACAGCGATGTCCGCACCTATGCCACACGGGCCTTTGCCGCGCTGGACACAGAGACCGGCATCACCGGTGGCGGCTGGCAGGACAAGCGGGTGCTTGATTTCGGCTGCGGCACCGGGCTCTTGAGCGAAAAGCTGGCGCCGCATGTGAAGGAGGTGGTCGCCGCCGACACCTCGGACCGGATGATCGCGGTGCTGCAGGGCAAGGCGCTGCCCAATGTCCGGGCGCTGCATGCGGACATTCTGGATGGCAGCGGACAGGACGCCGGGGAGGGGCTCGGCGGATTTGACATGATCTGCGCCTCCTCCGTCTGCGGTTTCCTGCCGGACTATAAAAGCGCGGTTGCGGCGCTGGCGAAGCGGCTGAACAGCGGCGGACTGTTCGTGCAATGGGATTGGCTGGCCTCGGAGGAGGGCGGCTCCGGGCTGACTGAGCAGCAGGTGAGAGACGCGCTGCGGGATGCGGGCCTTGGGTCGATCCGGGTGGCACATGCCTTCACAATGGACGCCGGCGGCCAGTCGATGCCGGTTCTGATGGGGTCGGGTCTCCGCGCTGCGGATTGACCCTCTGCCCGCTGCGGCAACAGGCACCGGTCGGGGCGCCCCGGGGATCTCCCGCCCGTCCCCGTCCGGATATGAAATCCGAAGGATCCCGTTGGGCCGGGCAGGCCGCGCCGCAGGCGCGGCCTGCCCGGCCCGCGGAGCGGCGCGCAACGCGCGGCGCAATCCCTCATTGCGGGCGCGCCTGATGCCTTTGCACCGCCGGCGCAGCGGCGGCCGGGGCTTAGCGGCAGGAATTTTCTGGGGTTTTCAGGAACTTTCCTGCCCGGTGCCCGTTCTCCTTATGAACGAACCAGAAAAGGAGAATGCACCATGAAACGCATCGCAATGATCGCCCTGGCTGCTGGTATGGCCGCTGCGCCCGCTCTTGCAGAAACCGCTATGGACACCAAGGATCTGATCCGCACCCGCGATATCACCGGCGGTGACATTTACACCCTGAACGGCCCGATGGACGAAGACACCTGGGGCAACTGGGAAGCTGACGGCGTTGGCCCGGACTGGAACGACATCGGTGAAATCGAAGACATCATCCTGGACCGCAATGGCATGATGAAGGGCGTTGTGGCCGAGGTTGGCGGCTTCCTGGATGTCGGCGACAAGCACGTGATGATCCCGGTGGAAGACATGCGTCTGGCCCCGGTCGATGACAAGCGCTACGTGATCGTCACCCGCTATACCGAAGAGCAGCTGGAAGAACTGCCGTCGGTCGACGAAGGCTGGTGGGACTAACCGCACCATTGTTTTATTGAGGGGCCATCAGGCCCCTCATTTTCTTTGCGGAAGGCTGTCCCGGTGTACGCGGGTCAGTCTTTCGCCGTTTCCGCCAGTTCCATATGCCCCCAGCCGCGCGACAGCACCTGGCGCAGGATCGGTTCGAAGAATTCCAGCGGCTTGGTGGGATACTCCGGGTCAAAGGCGCATTGGTCGTACTTTTCGCAGAAATACCGGCAGTCCTCCCAATAGGGGCTGTCGCGGTATTTGTCCCGCGCGTTGCGGTCGCCGCCGAAGTGGTGGTTGTAATAGAAGCCCTGAAACACGCAGTGATGCTTGAGGATCCAATAGGTCTTCTCGCTGACATAGGGCTTCATCATCGCCGCCGACAGCTCGCCGTGATTGTAGGGCGACAGGATGTCGCCGGTGTCATGCACCAGCGCCGCCACGATGATCTCGTCATCGGCGCCGTCCTCCCAGGCGCGGGTCGCAGCCTGCAGGCTGTGCTGGTAGCGGTTCACCGGGTACGGGGTCCAGTCCTCGTCCAGTGAGCGGATGGCATCGAGGATCCGGTCGGGCAGGGCGGCGTTATAGGCCTCCTCGTATTTTTCCACCGCGGCCCAGTCTTCGGGCGTGGCTTCGGTGAAACTGGTCCAGGTGGGCTTGTGGCTTTTGTCCAGCATTGGCGCGGTCCTTTGGTTGATCTGCTGGCAGACTAACGAGTCCCGGGTGAGCAGGAAAACGAATTGATTTGCTCAGACTGATTGGGAATATTGATCAACATGCAGATCAATTCTTTCGAGACCTTCCTGGCGATTGAGGTCACCGGCAGCTTTCACGGCGCGGCGCGGGTGCTGAATGTCGCCCAGACCACGGTCAGCGCCCGCATCAAGGCGCTGGAGGACCGCCTGGGCGTGGCGCTGTTTGAGCGCGGGCCCGGCGGCACCCGGCTCAGCGAGGCGGGGCGTCAGTTCATGCCATATGCTGAGCAGATGGTGCGGACCTGGGAGTTCGTCTCCGGCGATCTGAAGGCGAGCCTGGCCGGGCGGGTGCCTTTGCGGCTGGGGGCGCAGCTGTCGGTCTGGGATCCGGTGCTGGTGGATGTTGCGGTCTGGCTGGAGGCGGAGCAGGGCACGGTGCCGTTCACGCTGAACTATGACCACGCGATGAATATGGGCGAGGCGGTGGCGCGGCGGCTGCTGGACCTGGCGATCGTCAACGAGGTGCCCGCGGGCAGCGGTCTGGCGGCGGAGGAGCTGCCGCCGGAGCGGCTGGTGCTGGTGTCAGACCAGCCGCTGCGGCTGGGCCGCGATGCGCTGCCCTTGTTCATCAACCTGGAATTCGGCAGCGAGTACGACGCCCAGCTGCGTGATGTTCTGCCCCGCCGCAGCCGTCAGCACATCGTTCTGGGCAATGCGCTGATGGGTCTGCGCTACCTGATGAAGCGGGGCGGCATGGGGTATTTTCCAGCCTATATGGCGGCAGAGGCGCTGGCGGCGGGGCAGATCCACGCTGTGGAGGCAGCGCCAGAGATCAACCTGGGCTGCAAGGCACTGTACCTGCCGGACAATCCGGGCCTGCCCCATATCCGCCAGGCGCTGCAGGGGCTGCATGCGGTGCGGGCTGCCGGATAGGGGCAAAATTCCAACCCGGAATTTTAGCTGGAAAAAGCGTGTTTACCGGCCCGAAGTCCGCGCCGGGCTTCAGCGGGTCAGCTGGTCGAAACACTCCATCGCCTTGGCCGCATACATCATCGCCGGGCCGCCGCCCATCTGGATCGACATCGCCAGCACATCCCCGACCTCGGCGCGGCTGGCGCCTGCCTTGACCAGCGCCTCCACATGCAGGCCGATGCAATCCTCGCAGCGCAGCGCCACCGCGATGCCCAGGGCAACGAATTCTTTCTGCTTGAATTCCAGGACACCGCCCTGTTTCACCGCCTTGCCAAGCGCGCCAAATGCCTGGGCGGTTTCCGGGATCGCCCCGTTCAGATTGCGCAGGCCCTTGCGGGTCCCGTCCAGTTTCTCGTGCCAGTCCATCTGCTGTTCCCTCAATAATACATTCGGATTATTGAAGGTGTATGGGCGGCGGGGTCGCGCAGCTTTGATCCAGGTCAGATGGCCGGTTTTTCCGCGATTAGCGCCAGGTTGTTAGCGGGCATCTCCACCGCGTGCAGCAGCTCCAGCCCGGCGCCGTGCAGCCAATCGATGACGTCGAAGTCGTCCTTGTAGCCGATCTCTGGGTCATGGGCGGAGAGCGCCGCGTGAAACGCCCGGTCGCCGTCGCTGGTCAGCTCACCGCCGCGCAAGAAGGGGCCGTAGAGCACGAAGCGTCCGCCGGGGGCGAGGGCGGCGGCGGCCTCGCGGATCAGGGCGCGGGCCTCGTCTTCGCTGATCAGGTGCAGCAGGTTCACCAGCACAATCAGATCCTGGCCGGGATGCGCTGCGCCCCAGCCGGGGGCGGTGGCGTCGAGCTGCACCGGCGGAAGGATGTTCCTGAGGCCGCTCTCTTCGGCATAGGCCCGGATGCTGTCAAGCCGGACCTCCTCCACCTCGCTGGGCTGCCATGTCAGGCCGGGCAGCCGGGCGGCATAGGCCGCCGCGTGCTGGCCAGTGCCGCTGGCCAGTTCCAGCGCGCGGCCCGTGGCGGGGGCCACCTCTGCCAGCAGATCGCACAGCACGCCGCTGTTGCGGGCGGCGGCGGGGGCAAACAGCTTGCCGTCCTCCGGTGCCGCCACCGAGGCCGCACCGGGAACCGGGCGCACCGGCATCAGCGCAGCCGGGCGGGCGACAGGGCCGCCACCGTGTCCGCATCCAGCACCGGCGCGCGGCCCGCCACCAGGTCGGCAATCAGCTGCGAGGCGGCGGGTGCGGTCATGATGCCATAGCCGCCCTGGCCTGCGCACCAGATGAAATCGGGCTGATCCGGATCCGGACCCAGCACCAGGGTGCCGTCGCGGACAAAGCTGCGCAGCCCGGCAAAGTTGCTTTCGACCCGGGTGACCGGCTCGGTCACCATTTCCTCATAGCGCGCCAGCCCCTCGGCCAGCACCATGTCGTCGGCATAGGCGTCATGCGGGTCCACCAGGCCGGTGTCCGCGGGGGAAACCAGCAGCTTGCCTGCATCGGGCTTGGCGTACCAAGTCTCGCCCACGCCCAGCAGCATCGGCCAGCCGCTGACATCATGGCCGCCAGGCGCCGGCAGCCGCGCCATCGAACGCCGTTTGGGCTGCAGGCCGATCGCTGCCACCCCGGCCAGCGCCGCGACCTGATCCGCCCAGGCGCCCGCGGCGTTGACAAGCTGACGGGCCTGATAGGTCTGGCCGCCCGCGGTGACCTCCCAGCCGTCTTGGATACGGGTGATGGCTGTCACCGGCGCCTTGGTCACGGTCCGGCCGTCCGCGGCGCGCAAGGCCTTGGCGAAATCCTGCAGCATCCGGTCGGTGTCGATATCCTCTGCCGCGCCGCTTATGGCGGTATAGCCGACGGTCCCGGGGTTCAGGATCGGCACCATGGCCAGGGCCTCCTCCAGCTCCAGCGTGGCCATGCCCAGTTCATCCACATCGCGGGCAAAACCGGCGCCATCGTCCTTGGCCCCGACCAGCATCAGCCCGCGCGGCGACAGGTAGCCGTTCTCGCGCAGGTAGGCGGCGCTGGCGCGGTTCAGGTCGATGGTGGGGCCGTGGCCGTAATTTTCCTCAAACAGCGCGGCAGAGCGGCCGGAGGAATGGTAGCCAAGCGCGTCCTCCATCTCCAGGAGGGTGACGCTGCCCAGGTCCGCAAGCCGGGCGGCGGCGCTGATGCCGGCCATACCGCCGCCGATGACGATGAAATCCTGCATGGGTCTAATCCTGTTCTTCCAGCCGGTCAGTCGCGGGCGCAGGCCGCGGGCTGAAGGCTTCGATTATATTATAAAGCTCTGCGTCCATTTCAAAATCCAGCGCTGCCAGCGAGGGCTGCAGCTGCTGCACGCTGCGGGCGGAGATGATCGGCATCGGAAACGCAGGGTGCGCCGCGGCCCAGGCCACGGCCAGTGTGGCCGGATCGGTGCCGCGCTCCGCCGCGAGGGCCGACAGGCGCTGGGCGGCTGCATGCATGTACTCAGCGCCGTAGCGGGCGCGGTAGCGGTCGTCTTCTGTGATGCGGCCGCTGCCGCCGCCGGCATATTTGCCGGTCAGGAGCCCGCCGCCCAAGGGGGAGTAGGGGGCCACGGCGATGCCCTGGTCGGCGCACATCGGCAGGATCTCGACCTCAGCCTGGCGTTTCACCAGCGAATACATCGGCTGCAGGATGTCCACGCCGGTGCCGGAGGCCAGCGCCGCCATCTGCGCCTTCATCACCTGCCAGGCGGCAAAGTTTGACAGGCCAACGTAGCGGATCACCCCCTCGTCCTTGAGCGCGGCGAAACAGTCCGTGGTTTCGCGCAGGTCGGTGTCCGGGTCGAACCGGTGCAGATAAAACACGTCGACCGTATCAAGCCCCAGACGGCGGCGGCTTTCATCCAGCTGGGCGCGCAGGTTGGCAGCCCCCGCGCCGCCGGTGTAGCCCGCCTTGGTGGCGATCAGCAGCTGGTCGCGGTCGTCCTTGATCAGGCGGCCCAGGATCTGTTCCGACCGGCCATCGGTATAGACCCAGGCGGTGTCGAAGTGATTGATCCCGGCGGCGCGGCAGGCGGCATACATCCGGGCCGATTGCGTCTCATCGGCGCGGCCGCCGAACTGCATGGTGCCAAAGGCGAAACGGCTGGCCGGGGCGCCGTCGGGGGCGGTCAGAATCTTGCGTGCGGTCTGGGTCATGGCGCGGAGCTTGGCACAGGGGGGCAAGCAGGGAAAGGCGGTTTCCGCGGTCTGCCGCAACCCGTGAGCAGTGCCATAATCCGGCCCGGTTTCCTTGCCATGATAGCCGGTGCAGCGGAACGGAGAGGGAAAGTGAAACAGTTTCTGATGATCGGGGCAGCGGCCCTGCTGGCAGCCTGCGCGGCGCCGGAAAAGCCGGATTACTGGTCGGCAACCCGCACCGGCTATGGCGCGCAGCCGGCGGCCGGGGTTGAGACCGGCGGGCCGGATTACCGGACAGCGGCCCTGGCAGAGGCGGGATACTATACCAGCGCCATGCGCCCGGGCCTGCACAAGACCCGCACCGGCGCGCCCTGGCTGGTCTTTCATTCCGCAAGCTACCAGGGCGGTGGCCAGCCGCAGGCCGGCCGGGCTGCAGCGCAGTCAGCCATGGCTTATTCCAGCTCGAAATGGAAATCCCCCTATGCGGCTCAGACCGGTTTGGGGGAGGCCAGGACCCGTTTCCGGATCGTGACTGTGGATGGCAGCAGTTTTGCCGTGCTGAACAAGATCCGGTTGCCGCTGAAGCATCTCTTTGCCTCCGACAGGGAGCAGCTGGAGAAGCTGACCGAATATGCGGCGCAGCTGGCCGGCTGCACGGTGACCGGTCCGGCGCTGGTGCGGCGGGTCGACGGCGCCGCGCAAAAGCTGGCGGCGCCGGTTGTCTGCTCCTGACCCTAGTCGGCGAAACAGATTTTGTTTCTGTCCAGGTCCCGCACATATGCGGAAAACCGCGGTCCGCGCTGCTTTGGCGCGCCCTCGCAAGTGCCGCCCAGCTCAATCGCCTTGCTGTGCAGCCTGGTGACTTCGGCGGCAGAGCCGAGGCTGAACCCCACCATGGTTCCATTGCCATTGGTGGCCGGTTCGCCGTCGAAAGGCAGGGCGGCGGCAAAGGCAAAATCGTCCATCAGCCAGTAGGTCATTCTCTCGCTCGGACGGATCTTCGCAAGGTCCGAGTGTTCGAACAGGGCGTCGTAGAATTTGACCGACGCGTCCATGTCGTTGGTGCCAACAACGGCGTAGTTCAGTTTCAATGGTTCTCTCCAATGTGCTTCACAGCTTCCCGGTTGGCCGGGCCAGGTATGCTGGCGGGCGGCCGGTGGAGCGGGGTCTACAACAGGAGAGTGACAGGGCGTGTCAGCAGGCTTTGCTGGCATCCGACACCCTGCCGCAACAGAACAGGCCCGCCGGGTGGCGGGCCTTTGTGAGTCTCGTAAGGGGGCCGCTTACTGCGGAATGTCGCCTTCGAGGCCTTCGACATAGAAGTTCATGCCAGCCAGGGTGCCGTCGTCGGCGGTCTCACCCTCTGCCAGCCAGTCGCTGCCGTCCTGCTTTTTCAGCGGGCCGGTGAAGGGGTGGTAGGAGCCGTCCGCGATCGAGTCCTTGATAGCCAGAGCAGCCTCTTTCACGTCCGCCGGAACAGCGTCAGAAATTTCGCCGATGCCCACCATGCCGGCGCCGATGCCGTCCCAGGTGTCAACCGACTCCCAGGTGCCGTCCATCACAGCCTTGGTGCGGGCAATGTAATAAGGTGCCCAGTCATCAATGATCGAGGAGACGCGCGGCTTAGGCGCATATTCCGACATGTCGGACGCCTGGCCGAAGGTGATCACGTTGCCCGCGGCCTGTGCAGCCGCCTGCGGCGCGGTGGAGTCGGTGTGCTGCAGGATCACATCGGCACCCTGTTCGATCAGCACCTTGGCGGCGTCCGCTTCCTTGGCCGGGTCGAACCAGGTGAAGGCCCAGACGATCTTGAACTCGACGTCGGGGTTCACTTTCTTGGCGTGGATATAGGCTGAGTTGATGCCGCGGATCACTTCCGGGATCGGGTAGGAGCCGATGTAGCCGATGATGTTGCTCTCGGTCATGTGGCCCGCGATGGTGCCCTGCACCGCGCGGCCCTCATAGAAGCGGGCGGAATAGGTCGAGACGTTGTCCGCGCGCTTGTAGCCGGTGGCGTGCTCGAACTTCACGTTCGGGAATTTCTTGGCGACGTTGATGGTCGGGTCCATGTAGCCAAAGGAGGTGGTGAAGATCAGGTCGGCGCCTTCCAGCGCCATCTGGGTCATCACCCGCTCGGCATCCGGGCCTTCGGCCACGTTTTCCACATAGACGGTTTCGACCTTGTCGCCGAATTCGGCCTCAACCGCCTTGCGGCCCTGGTCGTGCTCATAGGTCCAGCCGCCGTCGCCGACGGGGCCGACATAGACAAAGCCCACTTTGGTCTTGTCTTCGGCCAGCGCCGCGCCCGCGGCCAGGCCAAGCGCCACGGCGGCGCTGGTCAGGAGGTTGGTCAGTTTCATCAAAGGGACTCCCCAGTTGGTTTTGGTTGGCCCCGGCAGCCGGGGCGGTCAATGAGGCCCCCCGCACTAGCGGGAGGCGTGGAAATTGCGGCCAAGCGCAGCGGGTGCGCCGCTTTTGTCCGCGGAAAGGATAACAAGCACCAGGATGGTAATCAGATAGGGCGACATTGCCAGATACTCGACCGGGATGGCAACGCCTGCCGCCTGCAGATTAAGCTGCACCACGGTGACCCCGCCAAACAGATAGGCACCCAGCAGCGCGCGCCAGGGTTTCCAGCTGGCAAAGACCACAAGGGCGAGCGCAATCCAGCCGATGCCGGCGGTCATGCCCTCGGTCCACTGCGGCACCCGGATCAGGCTGATGTAGGCGCCGCCGAGGCCCGCACAGGCGCCGCCGAACATGATCGCCATCAGACGGATCTTGATCACCTTGTAGCCCAGCGCATGGGCAGCATCGTGGTTCTCGCCCACCGCGCGCAGCACCAGGCCGAGGCGCGAGTATTTCAGCACCCACCAGACGGCAGCGGTCAGGACGATGCCGAAGTAGAGGATGATGTCGTGGCCGAACAGGATCGGGCCAACGACGGGCAGGTCGCTGAGCACCGGGATGTGAACATCGCCCATCTGCGGCGGCTTCACACCGACATAGGACTGCCCCATCAGCGCCGACAGGCCCAGCCCGAACAGTGTCAGCGACAGGCCGGAGGCCACCTGGTTGGCCTGGGCAAACTGGGTGAGGATCGCAAACAGGACCGACAGCGCCGCGCCTGCGATGGCAGCGGCAATGAAGCCCAGGAGGGGCGAGCCGCTTTCCACTGCGGTGGCAAAGCCCGCGATGGCGCCAACGATCATCATCCCCTCGACCCCAAGGTTCAGCACGCCGGATTTCTCGACCACCAATTCACCGATGGCCGCCAGCAGGAGCGGGGTTGCCGCCACCATCAGCGAGGCGATGAGCAGGACCGGGTTGATTGCAGAAAGATCCATGTTACGCCACCTCCGGCTTGCCGATTGCGATCCGGAAATTGGTCAGCAGGTCAAAGGCCAGCAGGAAGAACAGAAGCATCCCCTGGAAAACCTGAATGGCTGCGGCCGGCAGCTGCAGGTTCGACTGCGCGATATCGCCGCCAATGTAGGTCAGCGCCATCAGCCCGCCTGCCAGCAGGATGCCCACCGGATGCAGGCGGCCCAGGAAGGCCACAATGATCGCGGTAAAGCCATAGCCGACGTTGAAGTCGATGCTGATCTGGCCGGAGGGGCCGGAGACCTCGAACATGCCGGCAAGACCTGCCAGAGCACCAGAAGTGCCAAGGCAGAACAGCACCAGCCGGGTTGGGTTCACGCCGGCGAACCTGGCGGCGCGCGGCGCTTCGCCGGTGAGGCGGATGTGGTAGCCGGTCATGTGGCGGTTCAGCAGCACATAGGCAAAGATCACTGCAATCAGCGCCGCCACCACGCCCCAGTGCATGCCGGTGCCCGCGATCAGCTCGGCGTTATGGGCGCTGTCCCAGGCTTGCAGGTTGCGTGAGCCGGGGAAGCCGAAACCCTCGGGGTTCTTCAACAGGCCCAAGGAGACCGAGGCGAGGAACTGTTCGGCCACATAGACCAGCATCAAGGAGACCAGGATTTCGTTGGTGCCAAAGCGTGTCTTGAGGATCGCCGGGATCATCGCCCAGATCCAGCCGCCGAATGCGCCGGCAAGGACCATGAAGGGGAAGATCAGGAACGACTCGGAGGGGTAGAAGGCAAGGCCGGCCCCGGCGCCGAAGATGGCGCCCATGATGTACTGGCCCTCGGCGCCGATGTTCCAGATGCCTGCGCGAAAGCCCAGCGACAGGCCGATGGCAATCAGCACCAGCGGCGCGCCTTTCACCAGCAGCTGCGGGCGGTAGTAGAAGGCGAACTCGCCAAACAGCGGCTCCCAAAAGATGGTGCGGATCGCCTCAACCGGCGGTTTGCCAAGCGCGGCAAACAGCAGCCCGCCGAAAAACATCGTCGCCAGCACCGCCACCAGCGGCGTCGCCATCGACCAGGCCCGCGACGGCTGCGGCCTTTTCTCAAGCCGGATCATTCAAGCGGCTCCCTTTTCATCTTTCCAAAAATACTCCCGCCCGCTGCCCGGCAGGCGGCTTGGCCGCCGGGCGGGGAGGCGTCGCAAACTCTCAGACATGCGCCACCTCCATCCCATGCGCGCCGCCCATCATCAGGCCGATCTCGTCCACCGTCAGCCCCGCAGCCTTGCGCGGCGCGCTGAGGCGGCCTTCGTTCAGGGCGGCAAAGCTGTCGGAGATTTCCATCAGCTCATCCAGGTCCTGGCTGATGCAGATCACTGCGGCGCCCTTGGCGGCCAGATCCAGCAGCGACTGGCGGATCGCGGCGGCGGCGGCGGCATCGACGCCCCAGGTCGGCTGGTTGACCACCAGCACCTCGGGGTTCTGCAGCACCTCGCGGCCGATCACGTATTTCTGCAGGTTGCCGCCCGACAGCGACCGCGCCGCATTGCCGGGGCCGGGGGTGCGCACGTCAAACGCCTTGATGATGCGCTCGGCGAAGTCTTTGGTCTTGCCCCAATCCAGAAAACCGTTCTTCTCCAGCCCCTCGCGCACCGAGCCGGTGAGCATGGCGTTTTCCGTCAGGCTCATATCAGGCGCGGCGGCGTGGCCGAGGCGTTCCTCGGGTGCTGCCAGCACGCCGAGCTTGCGCCGGGCCGTGGGGCCCAGCTTGCCGATGGGCTGCCCATGCAGCTTCACCGCATCCGCCTCGGTCAGGGTTTCGCCGGAGAGGACGCCCAGCAATTCGTCCTGGCCGTTGCCGGCAACGCCGCCGATGCCGAGGATCTCGCCCTTGCGCACGGTCAGATGCACGTTCTTCAGCGCGGTGCCGAAGGCGGATGGCGCCGGCACCGACAGTCCCGAAATATCCATCGCGACGGGGCCGAACTCGCGGGCTTCGCGCTGGGGTGTTTGCAGGGTGCTGCCGACCATCATTTCCGCCATATCGCGGGCCGAGGTGTCAGCCGGGGTGCATTCGCCCACATTCTTGCCCAGCCGCAGGATGGTGGCGTGGTCGCACAGGGTGCGGATTTCCTCCAGCTTGTGCGAGATATAAAGGATCGAGGTGCCTTCGGAGCGCAGTTTCTGCAGGGTTTCGAACAGGATATCGACTTCCTGCGGCGTCAGCACCGAGGTCGGCTCGTCCATGATCAGCAGTTTCGGGTCCTGCAGCAGGCAGCGGATGATCTCGACCCGCTGGCGTTCGCCCGCGGACAGGTCGCCGACGGTGCGGAACGGGTCCAGCGGCAGGCCATAGGTTTCCGACACCTCGCGGATCCGGGCGGCGAGGTCGCGCATCTCCGGCGGGTTCTCCATGCCGAGCGCAATGTTCTCGGCCACGTTCAGAGCGTCGAACAGGGAGAAATGCTGGAATACCATGGCGATGCCGTCAGCGCGTGCCGCGCGCGGCTCAGCCGGGGCAAAGGGCTCCCCGCGCAAGAGCATCTGGCCGCTGTCGGGCTTCACCAGCCCATAGATCATCTTGACCAGCGTCGATTTCCCGGCGCCGTTTTCGCCGAGCAGGGCGTGAACCTCTCCCTCGCCGATGTCAAAGGAAACGGTGTCATTGGCCACAACCCCGGGGTAGGCCTTGGTCAGGCCTTGCAGGCTCAACAGTGGTACACTCACGCGCGCCGGTCCTCTCTCTGTTCGTCTTCTTTTCCATGCCGCAGCAGCTGCGCCGCAACACCGACCGCAATCATCTGCGGATGTTTTCCAAGTTCCGGATCGCCGATCGGGCAGGTGATCCTTGCGATTGCCCCGGGAGAGTGCCCCAAGGCGGCAAGACGCGAGCGGAACCGCGCCCATTTGGTTTTGGAGCCGATCAGCCCGGTAAAGGCAAAGCCATGACTCAACAGCGCGTGGCATAGCGCCAGATCCAGCGCATGGGAATAGGTCAGCACCAAATGCGCAGCGTTTTCAGGCGCATGGCGCACAAGGAGCGCAACGTCAGCTGCCGGAACCGCGGTGACGCCGGCGGGGATCTCTGCCGGGAACCGCGCGGCGTCGGTGTCCACCCAGGTGATCTGCAGGTCCGGCAGCGGCGCCAGCACATTGACCAGCGCCCGGCCGACATGGCCCGCGCCCCAGATCCAGACTGGTAGCTGCGGCTGGTGCACCGGTTCAATCATCCAGCCATCCACCAGCTGCGGCGCCGGCGCCAGCCCCTGGCTGCGGGCGTCCGCTAGGAGCCGCTTCACCGCCATCGGCATCATCGCCGGGCTGGCCGGGCGGGCAATGATGTCCGCGTCCAGCGCGGCCAGGTCTGCGGCCTCGTAGACTTCGCTGAAAAGCGTCACCGCACCGCCGCAGCACTGGCCCAGATCCGGCCCCAGCGCGTGGGTGCTGATCTGCTTGGGGGCCACTTGCCCGCGGGCGGCCTCTGCCGCCTCATACTCCAGGGTGCCGCCGCCGATGGTGCCGGACTGGCCGTCCTGCCAGACCAGCATCGCGGTGCCCGCCTCGCGCGGGGAGGAGCCGCGGATGGCGGCAATTACCACCCGCACCACGCGGCCATGCGCGGCAACCGCCCGGCGCAGCTCCTCGACATCAAATCCCATCGCGCACTCTCCGGACCGCGCGCCAGACCTCTTCGGCGGTGGCAGGCGCGTTAAGCGCCGGGTAGGCCTCGCCAAAGGCCGCGACCGCATCGCTGAGGGCCAGCCAGGCGGAGATGCCCAGCATGAACGGCGGCTCCCCCACTGCCTTGGAGCGGTAGATCGTGTCCTCGCGGTTCTGGCCGTCGAAAAGATTCACGTTGAACACATCCGGCCGGTCGGAGCAGGCGGGGATCTTGTAGGTGGAGGGCGCATGTGTGCGCAGGCGGCCTGTATCGTCCCAGACCAGTTCTTCGGTCGTCAGCCAGCCCGCGCCCTGGACATAGCCGCCCTCGATCTGGCCGATGTCGATGCCCGGGTTCAGCGAGGCGCCGGCGTCATGCAGGATGTCGGCGCGCAGGATGCGGTTCTCGCCGGTGAGCGCATCCACCGCCACCTCTGTCACCGCGGCGCCGTAGGCGAAGTAGTAGAACGGGCGGCCCTGGCCCTTGATCCGGTCCCATTCGACCTTGGGCGTCTTGTAGAACCCGGTGGCCGACAGGCTGACGCGGCCCTGGTAGCAGGTCATGGCGGCCTTTTCGAATGTCATCTCATCCTGGCCGATCCGCACCATGCCGTTATCAAAAACCACGTCGCCGGGGCTTGCCTGATGCTGCAGTGCCAGATGCTCGGCCATGCGGCTGCGCAGGGTGTCGCAGGCGGCCTTGACTGCCATGCCGTTCAGGTCCGAGCCGGAGGAGGCGGCGGTGGCCGAGGTGTTGGGCACCTTGCCGGTGTCGCTGGCAGTGATATTCACCTTCTCCAGCGGGATGCCAAAGCGGCTGGCGGCGACCTGCGCCACCTTCTGGAACAGCCCCTGGCCCATCTCGGTGCCGCCATGGTTCAGATGCACCGAGCCGTCCTGGTAGACATGCACCAGCGCGCCGGCCTGGTTGAGATGTGTCAGGGTGAAAGAAATCCCGAACTTCACCGGCGAAAAGGCGATGCCCCGCTTCAGGTGGGTCTGGCCTTGGTTCCACTTGGCAATGTCCGCCTTGCGCGCCGCGTAGTCCGAGGATTTCAGCAGCTGCGCGGTCAGATCGTGCAGGATAAAGTCCTCGACCGGCATGTGGTAGGGCGTGGTCTGCACGTCCTTGGGCGGCAGGCTGGTTTTGGCGGGCTGCACTGGTGCGCCGCGGGAGGCGAGATCGGCGTCCGGGTCCAGCGGCTGGCCGGAGGTGTCCTGCGGTTCGCCTGCGGGCGCGTCTGGTGATTGCATCGGCGCGTAGTAGTTGCGCTGCCGCAGCTCAGCCGGGTCCATCCCCAGGTCATGCGCGATATGGTCCATCACCCGTTCGATCCCCACCATGCCCTGCGGGCCGCCAAAGCCGCGGTAGGCGGTGGCGCTTTGCCGGTTGGTGCGCAGGCGGTGGCTTTCGATGCGGATATTGGGGATGAGGTAAGCGTTGTCGGCGTGCAGCATGGCGCGGTCAGCGACCGGCAGCGACAGGTCCTGCGCCCAGCCGCAATCCACCAGATGCAGGAACTCGACGCCTTGCAGGCGGCCGTCCTCGCCGAATCCCGCACGGTAGGAGATGCGGAAGGCGTGGCGCTTGCCGGTGATCACCATGTCGTCGTCGCGGTCATAGCGCATCTTGCAGGGCTTGCCGGTCAGCCGGGCAGCGACGGCGCAGGCGACGGCCAGCGCGTTGCCCTGGCTTTCCTTGCCGCCAAAGCCGCCGCCCATGCGGCGGGTCTCGACCCGGACGGCGTGCATCAGCAGGCCGATCGCCTCTGCCACCTTGTGCTGAATCTCGGTCGGGTGCTGGGTGGAGGAGTGGACGTGCATGCCGCCATCCTCCTGCGGCAGCGCCATGGCCGCCTGGCCTTCGAGATAGAAGTGCTCCTGCCCGCCCAGTTCAAACGTGCCCTCGACGGTGTGCGGGGCGGCATCAATGGCGGCAGCAGCGTCGCCTTTGCGGTAGATGCGCGGGCCTTCCTCGAAACGGCTGTCGGCGGCCAGCGCGGCGTCAAGGGTTAGGAGGGCAGGTTCTTCCTGATAGTCGACCTTGCCCTTGCGGGCGGCGATGCGGGCATTCAGATGGCTGTCGGCCACCACCACAAACACCGGCTGGCCAACATAGTTGACGGTACCCGCCGCCAGCAGCGGCTCGTCATGGATCGAGGGGGAGACGTCATTGGCAAAAGGCAGCCCCTTGGCAGTCAGCACCGCCACCACGCCGGGGCTGTTCTGCACTTCGCTCAGGTCCATGCCAGTGATATGGCCGCGGGCAATAGGGGAAACGCCGAAGGCCAGATGCAGCGTGCCGTGGGGGCTGGGGATGTCATCGGTATAACGGGCCGCGCCGGTTACATGCAGCCGGGCGGAGTCATGGGGGAGGGGTTTGCTGACACTCATGGCCGCACCTCCAGCACCGAGACCGGCTGGCCGTTCAGGTCGGCGAAATAGCGGGTCAGCATATTGCGCGCGGTTTCCAGCCGGTATTCGGCAGAGGCGCGCATGTCGGACATCGGGGTGAAGTCCTGATCAAAGGCCTTGGCGGCGGCACCGATCGTGGCTTCGGTCCAGGGCTGGCCAGCCAGGGCCGCCTCGACGTGTGCGGCGCGTTTCGGAATGCCGGCCATGCCGCCAAAGGCGATGCGGGCGGCGGAGACCTTGCCGTTCATCAGGGTCACGTTGAAGGCGCCGAGGACGGCGGAGATATCCTGGTCAAAGCGTTTCGACAGCTTGTAGACCTTCAGGGCGTCGGGCTGGCGCGGGAAACTGACGGCCTCGACGAACTCACCCGGCTGGCGGTCCTGCTTGCCGTAGTCGAGGAAGAAATCCTCCAGCGGCAGTTCCCGGCGGTCGCCGCCCTTGCGCAGATGCAGGGTTGCGCCGAGGGCAATCAGCGCGGGCGGGGTGTCGCCGATGGGGGAACCGTTGGCGATATTGCCGCCGATGGTGGCGGCGGCGCGGATCTGCTGGGAGGCAAAGCGGCGCAGCATTTCGGCGAAAGACGGGTGCAGCGGATCCATCGCGTCGCGCAGGGCGTTCATGTCGGCCATGGCGCCGATGCGGACGGCGCTGTCCGTGACCTCAATGCCCTTCAGGTCATCGCAGCCGCCGAGGAAGATCATCTGCGGCAGGTGGCGGAGCTGCTTGGTGACCCAGAGGCCCACATCGGTGGCGCCTGCAATCAGGGTGGCCTCGGGGTGGGCGCTGTAGAGTTCGGCGAGTTCGTCGGATGAGGCTGGCAGGAGCGGGGGCGCTGCCGCCTGTTTGCCGGAAGGGGGCTCTGCCCCCCGGCCTGCGGCCTCCCCCCGGGATATTTCCGGCCAGATGAAGGATCCTTCTTGGGCGATCCAGTCGGGAACGGGGTCGTCTTTTGCGGCCTCGGCGGCGCGGATGATCGGAGCGTAGCCGGTGCAGCGGCAGAGGTTGCCTGCCAGCTGGTCGTCGAAATCCGTGGCGCCGTTGGCGTGGGCGGTGACCATCGACATGATGAAACCGGGGGTGCAGAAGCCGCATTGGCTGCCGTGGTGATCGACCATGGCCTGCTGCACCGGGTGCAGGCTGCCGTCCGGGCCGGAGGCACCTTCGACGGTGCGCACCGACTTGCCCTGCAGCTGCGGCAGGAACAGGATGCAGGCGTTCAAGGCCTTGGATCCACGTGAATCGGTGACCATGACAGTGCAGGCGCCGCAATCGCCTTCGTTGCAGCCTTCTTTGGTGCCGGTGAGGCCCTTTTCTTCGCGCAGCCAGTCCAGCAGCGTTACTGATGGGCTTGCGTCCGTGATGCGGACCGTTTCACCGTTCAGACGAAAGGTGAGTGCCATCTTCCCGAGACCCGCCGCGTTACCCCGTTGACCCGGTGTGCCTCCCTTCGATGCGGCGTAGAAGGAGAGGCGGGCTGTTTTTTGCTTGCTGATACCAGCCTAGGGAGCATCCCTTTGTCAAAGCAAGGAAAACCGCCGCTGCGGTGCAGTATTTTGCGGCGCAAGAAAATTGCGGCATTTAGGGTTATGTTGTTATTTTTTATGCTTTTTAGCTGTACCTTTACGGACGGACCGGCTGCGGTGCGAAACAGCTTCAAAAAAATCCTGAAAATGCCTGTGGTTCGTTCCGCTATTCCGGGAGGCAGGCCGCGCAGTTCACTCTTTCACCCCGTTGCGGCAATACGGTAGCGTGGCGGCATGACAAGCTCTCCCCGATTCATTCATCTGCGCACCCATACCGAATACTCGCTGCTGGAAGGCGCCCTGCGGCTGAAAAAGCTGCCGGACCTGTGCAAGAAGCACGGTATGCCCGCGATTGCGGTGACCGATACCAACAACCTGTTCTCGGCGCTGGAATTTTCCGTGTCAGCGAGCGGCGCCGGGGTGCAGCCGATCATCGGCTGCCAGGTGGATCTGCGGTTCACCGAACCGGCGCCCGGCGAGCGGCCCAAGCCGCCCGCACCGCTGGTGCTGCTGGCCCAGAGCGAGGCGGGATATGAGCATCTGATGAAGCTGAACTCCTGCCTGTACCTGCGGCAGGGGGGCGAGCTGCCGCATGTGACGCTGGAGGAGCTTGAGGCGAACTCCGGCGGTGTGATCTGCCTCAGCGGCGGGCCGGACGGGCCGGTGGGGCGGCTTTTGCAGATGGGCCAGCGCCCGGCGGCGGAAGCGCTGATGCAGCAGCTCAAGGCGATTTTCCCGGATAGGCTCTATGTCGAGCTGCAGCGCCACCCAGGCGAGCACGGCCAGCCGGAGTCGGAGAAGCAGACCGAGCGTGGCCATGTGGAGATGGCCTATGCCATGGACCTGCCGCTGGTTGCGACGAATGACGTCTATTTCCCGAACACGGAGATGTATGAAGCGCACGACGCGATGATCTGTATCGCCGAGGGCGCCTATGTCGATCAGGCCGAGCCGCGCCGCCGCCTGACCGCGCAGCATTACTTCAAGAGCCAGGAGGAGATGGTTGCGCTGTTTGCCGACCTGCCCGAGGCGGTTGAAAACACGGTGGAGATCGCCAAGCGCTGCGCCTTCATGGCCTATAGGCGCGACCCGATCCTGCCGAAGTTCGCCGACGACGAGGTGGCCGAGCTGCGCCGCATCGCTAACGAGGGCTTGCAGAAACGCCTGGCGGTGATCCCGCACGCGGTGAGCGTCGAGGAATACCAGGAGCGGCTCGATTTCGAGCTGGGCATCATTGAGGGCATGGGGTTTCCCGGTTACTTCCTGATCGTTGCCGACTTCATCCAATGGGCCAAGGATCACGATATTCCGGTGGGGCCGGGGCGGGGCTCCGGTGCGGGCTCTTTGGTGGCCTATGCGCTGACGATTACCGACCTTGACCCGCTGCGGTATTCACTGCTGTTCGAACGCTTCCTGAACCCGGAACGGGTGTCGATGCCTGACTTCGACATCGACTTCTGCATGGACCGCCGGGAAGAGGTGATCAAATACGTGCAGGAGAAATACGGCCGCGACAAGGTGGGGCAGATCATCACCTTTGGCGCGCTTCTGTCCAAGGCGGCGGTGCGCGATATGGGGCGGGTCTTGCAGATGCCCTATGGCCAGGTGGACCGGCTGTCCAAGCTGATCCCGGTCGAGGGCGTGAAGCCGATGTCCATCGCCGACGCGCTGAAGGAAGAGCCGCGGCTGAGCGAGGAGGCGCGGAACGAGCCGGTGGTGGACCGTCTGCTGACCTATGGGCAGCAGGTGGAAGGCCTGTTGCGGTCCGCCGGTACCCACGCAGCGGGTGTGGTGATTGGTGATAGGCCGCTGGACGCGCTGGTGCCGCTTTACCGCGATCCGCGCTCCGACATGCCGGCAACCCAGTTCAACATGAAATGGGTGGAGCAGGCGGGGCTGGTGAAGTTCGACTTCCTCGGCCTGAAAACCCTGACCGTCATTCAGAACGCGATGGACCTGATTTTCCAATCGGGCCGCGACCTGCATATCGCCGCCGATGGCACCCAGCTCTATGACCCGCCCGAGGGCGCGGAGAACCAGATCAACGCCATCCCGCTGGACGACAAGGTCACCTATGACCTTTATTCACGCGCCAAGACGGTCGCCGTGTTCCAGGTGGAATCCACCGGCATGATGGATGCGCTGAAGCGCATGAAGCCTACTTGTATCGAGGACATCGTGGCGCTGGTGGCGCTGTACCGCCCGGGTCCGATGGAGAACATCCCGGTCTACTGCGAGGTGAAGAACGGCCAGCGCGAGATCACCTCGGTCCACCCGCTGATCGACCATATCCTGGAGGAAACCCAGGGCATCATCGTTTATCAGGAGCAGGTGATGCAAATCGCCCAGGTGATGGCGAACTATACGCTTGGCGGCGCCGACCTGTTGCGCCGGGCGATGGGTAAGAAGATCAAGGAGGCGATGGACGCCGAACGCCCGAAGTTCGAAAAGGGCGCGGCGGAGAACGGGGTCGACAAGAAGAAGGCGTCTGAGGTCTTCGACCTTCTGGAGAAATTCGCCAACTACGGCTTCAACAAGTCGCACGCGGCGGCCTATGCGGTGGTGTCGTATCAGACCGGCTGGCTGAAGGCGAACCACCCGGTGGAGTTCATGGCGGGCGTCATGAACTGCGATATCCATCTGACCGACAAGCTGGCGATCTACTTCGAGGAAGTGAAGAAGGGGCTGGGGCTGAAATATGTGCCGCCTTGCGTCAACCGCTCGCTGGCGACGTTCAACGTGGTCAACGGTGAGCTGGTCTATGCGCTGGGCGCGCTGAAGAACGTCGGTCTGGACGTGATGCGGCTGGTTGCCGAGGCGCGCAACGAGGACGGGCGGGAAAAACCCTTTGTCAATGTCTTCGACTTTGCCCGCCGGGTGAACCTGAAAAAGGTCGGCAAGCGGCCCTTGGAAATGCTGGCGCGGGCGGGGGCCTTCGACCAGCTGGACTCCAACCGCCGCAGGGTGTTTGAAAGCCTGGGTGCGCTGGTCGATTACTCCGCCGCCGTGCATGATCAGCGCAACTCCAGCCAGGTGTCGCTGTTCGGCGAGGCGGGCGAGGACCTGCCGGAGCCGCGGCTGCCCAATGTGCCGGACTGGCTGCCCGCCGAGCGGTTGAGCGAGGAGTTCAAGGCGATCGGCTTTTACCTGTCGGGACATCCGCTGGACGACTACATGCCGGCGCTGAAACGCAAGGATGTGATGACGCTGGACGAAGTGACCGCCAAGGCCGAGCGCGGCCCGTTTATGGCCAAGATGGCCGGTGTGGTGGCCGGGCGGCAGGAGCGCAAGTCGGCGCGCGGCAACCGCTTTGCCTTTGCCCAGCTGTCGGACCCTTCCGGCGCTTTTGAAGTCACGCTGTTTTCCGAGGTGCTGGAGAAGTCCCGCGAGTTTCTGGAGACCGGCGCCAAGGTGGTGATCACCGCCGAGGCGACGATGGAGAGCGACCAGCTGAAGCTGCTGGTGCGCTCAGTCGGGCCGGTGGACAGCGCGATTGCCGATGCCGGCCGCAGCTCCCTGCGGGTGTACTTGAGCGATGCGGCTGCCGTGGGCACCGTGGCGCAGGTGCTGGAGGACGCCAAGGCAGCGGCCCGCAATGCCGCCCGCGGCGAGGTCTATATGTACCTGCAGGACCCCGGCCTGCCCGGCGATGTGGAGATGGATCTGGGCCAACCGTTTCCGATCAACCCGCAGATCAAGGGCGCGCTGAAATCGCTGGACGGGGTGATGGATGTGGAGGAGATTTGAGGGCGGGGTATCACTCTGTCTGACCGCGGTGGAGCGCCCCAGCCTGCGGTGCGATTTGCCTTGTGGAATTCAAATAACAAAGTATCACGGTCTGACCGCAATAAACGCATAAATGGTTCCGGCCGACATCGGTTCCCCTGCAGGACTGGAGATTGCCGCGTTGCAGACGTTGTTGGATTTCACGCAATATATGCCGCACGGCATGTGCCTGCTTTGGGAACCTTGGCTGCTGATCCTCTGGGCCGGGTCGGATATGCTGATTTTCCTTGCGTATTTCGCCATTCCGCTGGCCCTGCTCAAAGTTCTTCGGCAGCGCACCGATCTGAAGCACCGCGGGCTGGTCTGGCTTTTCGCCTCCTTCATCCTGCTTTGCGGCCTGACACATGCGCTGTCCATTGTGACGCTGTGGTGGCCGATTTATCCGGTGCATGGCTTTGTCAAGCTCGCCACGGCGCTGGTATCGGCATCCACCGCGGTGGTGCTGTTCAAGCTGATTCCGGTCCTCGTCGCGATACCGAGCCGCCGCGAGCTGGAACTTGCCAACAGCAAGCTGTTGGACGAAGTGGCTGCACATGAGGCGACCCTTAACGTCCTGCGGCAGGCCCGGCATGAGCTTGAAGTTCAGGTCGAAGAAAGAACGGCCGAGCTCAGGAACGTCAACGCGAAGCTTGCCGTGACGGCGCGGGAAGCTGTCCACCGGAGCCACAACATGATTGCTGTGGTCTCCTCGATGGCACGGCAGAGCGCCCGCGGCGTGTCGGACGTGAGCCAATTCATTGATACCTTCACGGGGCGGCTCAATGCGCTTGCCTCTGCAACACAGACTGTCATGAAAGAGCCGACCGGCGCGTCGGCTGATCTGGCTGACATTGTGCGGTCACAGCTGGAGCCGGTGCTGCTGACCTTCGGCGACAGGATGTCGGTTGAAGGCCCCGAAGTGGCCACAGGCCAGGAGGCGGCGCAGCAGATCAGCCTGGCGCTGCACGAATTGGCAACCAATGCGCAAAAGTACGGCTCCTTGAACGCCGAAGACGCACGTATCCGCGTTTCATGGTCGCTCAGCGGAGACAGCGCCGGTGAGAAACGGCTGCAGCTGCGCTGGGAGGAAGACGTGCCCCGGCTGCCGGAGGAGGCTCTGGACGGGGCCGGCACCGGGCGGACCGGATTTGGCACCCGTCTCCTGACGCAGATTGTCCCGTCAATGCTGCAGGGAACGGCCCGCCGGACGGTGGACGGCGAAAAGCTTGTCTATGAGCTGGACGTTCCGCTTGCTGCCCTTGCCGAGGCTGAGGGGCAGGCCGAACATGTGAAACTTGCGTCGCGCATCGTGGGGCAGGACTTTGGTTTTGCGTAGGCCGCAAAGCTGCGCAGCACCTGCCGACCGGTAGCCGCGCCTGAGCCGGGCTAGTGCAGGGGGCGCGTCCTGCCGACGGCGTCGCGACCCTGAGCTGCCTCAGTAATGCGGCGGGCGTTCGTCGCCGAAGACCACGCCGCCGGTGCCGTCCTGCTCGCGGGTGGCTTCGCGCTGCATCAGCATCGCAACGCGGCGGGTCAGCACGTCGATCTCCTTCTGCTGGCGGGCGATCACGTCGCTCATTTCCTCCACGCTGCGGGTCAGATGGGCGATTTGCTCTTCCAGATGCTGCATGAGGTGTCTCCTTAGGTCTGATGGGGCTCTTAAAGGAGCAACGTTCAAATGCAAAGTCCCGCCCGGACGTGAGGCCGGGCCGCGCCAGTCCGCCCCCACGGGGCGGCACAGCCCCTATGCCTTAATAATGAGCTGCGGAACTGCCTCCGCCGCCTTCGTCTTGCTGTTGCGGCCTGCTTCCGCTAGACCGCCGGGCGAGTGAAACCGCTACCCGTGAGGAGGCCTGATATGGCCAAAGTGAAGAAACAGCCCCGCCCCAAGGCGCAGACGCCGAAGGGGTTCCGTGACTATTTCGGTGCGGAGGTGACCCAGCGCAGCGAGATGCTGCGGGCCATCGCGGGTGTGTATCATCATTACGGGTTTGAAGCGCTGGAGTCCTCGGCGGTGGAAACCGTTGAGGCGCTGGGCAAATTCCTGCCGGACGTGGACCGTCCGAACGAGGGTGTTTTTGCCTGGCAGGAGACCGAGGACGAAGGAAACGGCGACTGGATGGCGCTGCGCTATGACCTGACGGCGCCTTTGGCGCGTGTTTATGCCCAGCACCGCAACGACCTGCCGACGCCTTACCGCCGCTATGCGATGGGGCCGGTCTGGCGCAATGAAAAGCCTGGGCCGGGCCGCTTCCGCCAGTTCTATCAGTGCGATGCGGATACCGTGGGCAGCGCCTCTATGGCCGCTGACGCCGAGATCTGCGCGATGCTGTCCGACACGCTGGAAACCGTCGGCATTCCGCGCGGCGATTACCTGGTGCGGGTCAACAACCGCAAGGTTCTGAACGGCGTGCTGGAGGCTGCAGAGGCTGCAATGCCTCGGCCAGAAGGCGAGGCTCCAGGTCATTGGGACGATCTTGGAGAGTGGCGCGCCAACATTTTGAGAACTATTGATAAGTTTGATAAGGTCGGCATTGAAGGCGTTATAGAGTTGCTGGGAGAAGGGCGGGAGGATGCCTCTGGTGCGTTCATCGAAGGCGTTGGTCTTACTGAACACGCAATAGAACCCATTGTCTCATTCCTTTTGGCGAAGGGCGCGACAGACAAAGACACTTTGGGCAATCTTGAAGCTGCCATTGGTTCGTCAGAAATCGGTGCCCAGGGGATTAAGGAGCTTGGAGAGATTGCTGAGCTGCTTTCTGCGCAGGGGTATGGAGCTGACCGAATTGTGATCGACCCATCTGTGGTGCGCGGTCTTGGCTACTACACTGGTACTGTGTTCGAGGCAGAGCTGACCTTTGAGATCCTGGATGAAAAGGGCCGCAAGCGGCAGTTCGGTTCGGTCTCGGGCGGCGGGCGCTATGACGGTCTGGTCAAACGCTTCACCGGGCAGGAAGTGCCTGCGGTGGGGGTCTCGGTTGGTGTCGACAGGCTGTTGGCGGCGCTGCACGCCAAGGGGCGGCTGACGGCGGAGGCCACCGGACCGGTGGTCGTCACCGTGATGGACCGTGACCGGATGGCGGATTACCAGGCGATGGTGGCGGAGCTGCGCAATGCGGGGATCCGGGCCGAGGTTTACCTGGGCAATCCCAAGAACTTCGGCAACCAGCTGAAATATGCGGACAAGCGGAACTCCCCGGTCGCCGTGATCGAAGGCGGTGATGAGAAGGCCAATGGCGTTGTGCAGATCAAGGACCTGATCCTGGGCGCCAAGATCGCCGAAAGCGCCACCTTGGAAGAATGGAAGGAACGCCCGAGCCAGTTTGAAGTGCCGCGCACGGAGCTGGTTGCCAAGGTGCGTGAAATCCTGGACGGGCAGGGCTGATCATGGCGGTTCGTTCTGACATTCAGGCGCGCGCAGCGCAGCTGCGGGTCCGCTTCGAGGCCGCTGGCGCGCAGGTGGTGGATACGCCGCTGCTGCAGCCGGCCGGCACATTGCTGGATCTTTACGGCGAGGACATCCGGGCGCGCGCCTATGTGACTTCGGACGCGCTGCGCGGCGAGCAGATGCTGCGCCCGGATTTCACCGTGCCGGTGGTAGAAGCGCATATGCGCCACGGTGCCGAGCCTGCGCGCTATACCTATTCGGGCGAGGTTTTCCGCCGTCAGGAGCATTTTCCGGACCGGCCCAACGAATACCTGCAGGTCGGTTATGAGGTGTTTGAGCGCAACGATGCGGCGGCTGCGGATGCGGAGGTGTTTTCGCTGTTTGCGCTGCAGGTGCGCGGGTTGCCCTTGCGGGCGGCAACCGGTGACATCGGAATTCTGATGGCCGCTGTGCAGGGGCTGAACACCACGGAGAAACGCAAGGCAGCGCTGATGCGCCACATCTGGCGGCCGCGCCGGTTCCGCTCCTTGCTGGACCGTTTTGCGGGCCGCGCCCCGGTGCCGGAAAGCCGCAAAAAGCTGCTGGAAACCGAGGGCGATCTGACCGGTTCGGCTGTGGAGCTGGGCAAGCGCCGCGCGGCCGAAGTCCAGGCGCGGGTCGATGCGCTGCGCGAGGATGCCAAGGCGCCGCCGATTGCTGAGCATGAGCTGCTGGCGCTGGAGGCGCTGATGGCGGTGCGGGAGACGGTGCCCTTTGCCACTGAGCAGATGCGCGACATTGCCGTGGACCTGCCGCAGATCAATGCGGCGCTGGACCGGCTGGACGGGCGCACCGCGGCGATGAAGGCGCGCGGGGTGGATGTGGAGAACCTCGATTTCGAGGCCTCTTACGGGCGCACCTCGATGGAATATTACGACGGGTTTGTCTTTGGCTTCTATGCCGAGGCGCGGCCTGATCTGCCGCCGGTGGCCAGCGGCGGGCGCTATGACGCGCTGACCCGGCAGCTGGGTGGCGGCGAGGAGATCCCGGCAGTGGGCGGCGTGCTGCGCCCGGACCTGATGCTGCAGCTGGAGGAGGCACGCGCATGACCTTGAAGCTGGGGGTGCCGTCCAAGGGGCGGCTGATGGAAAAAACCTTTGACTGGTTCGCCAAGCGCGGCGTGACCTTGTCGCGGACCGGATCCGACCGGGAGTACGCCGGCGCTGTCGAGGGTGTGTCGAATATGGAGCTGGTGCTGCTGTCGGCGGGCGAGATCCCGCGCGAGCTGGCGGCGGGGCGCATTCACCTGGGCGTCACCGGCACCGATCTGGTGCAGGAGAAGCTGCCGCGGTTCGAGCAGCAGGTGGAGAGCCTGGCGGAGCTGGGGTTCGGCCACGCCGACCTGGTGCTGGCAGTGCCGCAGTTCTGGATCGACGTGGATACGCTGGATGACCTTGATGCGGTGGCTTCGGCCTTCCGCACCCAGCATGGCCACCGGCTGCGGATTGCCACCAAGTACCACCGGCTGGTGCGGGAATTCCTGACCGATGCCGGGGTTGCGGATTACAAGCTGGTGGACAGCCAGGGCGCGACCGAAGGCACGGTGAAGAATGAAACCGCCGAGATGGTGGCAGATATCACATCCACCGGCGAAACCCTGCGGGCCAACCACCTGAAGCTCTTGAGCGACGGGCTGGTGCTGAAGTCGCAGGCAACCCTGTGGCGCAGCCGGGTGGCGAAATACGCGGCCGAGGACAAGGCGGCGCTGAATACGCTGCTGGATTTCCTGGAAAAGCGCGTCTGAGCGCGGCGGCCGTGTCTTCACGGCCGGTGCCGCACGCTCAAGAAACCGTGATCACCGCGTGATGCCTTTCTCCGGCGCCCGGGTTTAAATCCGCGGCGCCGGCCTTAGCTGGGGTGGGTACACTCCAACTGAAAGGACAGGCTATGAAGATTCTAATGGTTTTGACGTCGCACGATCAGCTGGGGGACACCGGGGAAAAAACCGGGTTCTGGCTGGAGGAATTCGCCGCGCCTTATTACGTGCTGCGCGATGCCGGCGCCGAGATCACTCTGGCCTCGCCCGAGGGCGGCCAGCCGCCGCTGGACCCGAAGTCGGACTCTGAGGACGCCCAGACCGATGCCACCCGCCGGTTCAAGCAGGATGATGCCGCCCAGCAGGCGCTGGCCAATACGGTGAAACTGTCCGGCGTCGAAGCGGACGAGTTTGATGCGGTCTTTTATCCCGGCGGCCACGGCCCGCTGTGGGATCTGGCCGAGAGTGCGGACAGCCGTAAGCTGCTGGAAAGCTTTGCCGCCGCAGACCGGCCGATCGGGGCCGTCTGCCACGCGCCGGGGGTTTTCCGCCACGTGAAGAGCAGCGATGGCGCGCCGCTGGTCAAGGGCCGCCGCGTGACCGGCTTTACCAATGGCGAGGAAGAGGGCGTGGGCCTGACCGATGTGGTGCCCTTCCTGGTCGAGGACATGCTGAAGGACAAAGGCGCCGACTACCGCAAGGGCGATGACTGGGCCTCTTACGTCGAGGTCGACGGCAAGCTGGTCACCGGCCAGAACCCGGCGTCGTCGGAAGCCGCTGCAAAAGAGCTGCTGGCACTGCTGAAATAATCTGACAGTGCAGGCGGGGCAGGCGGGGCAGGCGGGTTGCCGCCTGCCCAGGCCGCCGCAGCGGCCGGATCAGATCACGCCAATCTCGGCCAGCGCCTGCGACAGCTCCGGCGGCAGCGGCTCTTCCTGGCTTTTGCCTGCGGGCAGGTCGGCGGGCGATTCTTCGGGCTTCAGGTAGCGCCAGCCCTGAAACGGGCGTTTTTGCGCCGTGTGAGTGCGGTGCAGTTCCGGGTCAAGCACGATAGCGCAGCGGCGGATGCCGTCCTCGCCCGTCACCTCATCCAGCCGCAGAATGCGCTGGCGGCATTGGATCAGCCCCTTGATCACCCAGTAAATCGAACCGCCGTTGAGGATTTCGGCCTCGCGCTTGGGCCACATGCGGGTGACATGGCGGGGCAGGCCGCCGGGCAAATCCTTGCGGCGCATCGCTTGCCAGGCCATCAGGCTTTCGACGCTTTCGGTGCCCACCGAAAGCTTCACAAGATTCACGCGTTTATCCACAGGTTCCCCACAGAGTCGTCCAGAGTTCTGACAGTATATAGTAGTTTACTGATCGCTGCCTTCAAGGTATTGTGTTCCTCCACGCTTTTGCTGCAAGAAAGCATTAACAATATGCGGATTCGCCGCCGGGGGTAATTTCCCGCGCCGGAGCCGCTTTTTCCGACGCTTAGACGCCACACGACTCAAAGGACCGACACATGAGCCGCTTTGCCGCCCCCATTGCCGAGCAGATCTGGGATATGAAATACCGTTTCAAGCAGGCCGATGGCGCGCCGATCGACGTGACCGTCGAGGATACCTGGCGGCGGATTGCGCGGGATCTGGCGCGGGCGGAAAAAGAGCCGGAAGCGTGGGAAGAGAAGTTTTTCGGCGCGCTGGAAGACTTCAAATACCTGCCGGCGGGCCGGATCACCGCAGGCGCCGGCACCGCGCGCCAGGTGACCTTGTTCAACTGCTTTGTGATGGGCACCATCCCGGACAGCATGTCGGGCATCTTCGACATGCTGAAAGAGGCAGCGCTGACGATGCAGCAGGGCGGCGGCATCGGCTATGACTTCTCGACCATCCGGCCGCGCGGCGCCGATGTGAAGGGCGTGGCGGCGGATGCCTCCGGCCCGCTGTCGTTCATGGATGTGTGGGACGCGATGTGCCGCACCATCATGTCGGCCGGCAGCCGCCGCGGCGCGATGATGGCGACCATGCGCTGCGACCACCCGGATATCGAGCAGTTCATTACCGCCAAATCCGACCCGGCGCGCCTGCGCATGTTCAACATGTCGGTGCTGGTCACCGATGCCTTCATGGAAGCGGTGAAGGCAGATGGCTCCTGGGAGCTGGTGTTCGACGGCAAGGTCTATCACACGGTCGAAGCACGCGATCTGTGGAACAAGATCATGCAGGCGACTTATGATTACGCCGAGCCGGGCGTGATCTTCATCGACCGCATCAACAAGGCCAACAACCTCAACTACATCGAGAACATCTGCGCCACCAACCCCTGCGGCGAGCAGCCGCTGCCGCCCTACGGTGCCTGCCTGCTGGGCTCGATCAACATGGCGCGGCTGGTAGCTAATCCGTTTGAGAAAGACGCGCACCTGGACCAGGAGATGATGCAGGAGCTGGTCGCCACCGCCGTGCGGATGATGGACAATGTGGTGGACGTCTCCAAGTTCCCGCTGGACGCGCAAGCGGAAGAGGCCAAGAACAAGCGCCGGATCGGCCTGGGCGTCACCGGCCTGGCGGATGCGCTCTTGATGCTGGGTCTGGAGTATGGCTCCGACGAAGCGGCGCGTCAGACCGACCGCTGGCTGCACGCAATTGCCCGCGCCGCGTATCTGGCGTCGGTGGAATTGGCCAAGGAAAAGGGCGCGTTCCCGCTGTTCGACGCGGAGGCCTATTTGAACTCCGGCAACATGCTGAACATGGACGAGGACGTGCGCGATGCCATCCGCGAGCACGGCATCCGCAATGCGCTGCTGACCTCGATTGCGCCGACCGGCACCATTTCCCTTTACGCGGGCAACGTGTCCTCGGGCATTGAGCCGGTGTTTGCCTATGCTTATACCCGCAAGGTGCTGCAGAAGGACGGCAGCCGCACCGAGGAGGAAGTGGTCGATTACGCGGTGCAGATGTACCGCGAGAAGTTCGGCGCCGGCGCGAAGCTGCCCGATTACTTCGTCAACGCCCAGACGCTGAGCCCCGCGGCCCACGTCAAGATGCAGGCGGCGGCGCAGAAATGGATCGACTCGTCGATCTCCAAGACCATCAACTGCCCGGAAGACATTTCCTTTGACGACTTCAAGGATGTCTACATGCAAGCCTGGGATCAGGGCTGCAAGGGCTGTACCACCTACCGCCCGAACGACGTGACCGGATCGGTCCTGTCGGTGAGCGAAAGTGCCGACACCGCGCCGGGCGAGACCGCCAAGGCGCCGCATGAAAGCGACGTGGACGAGAACGGGGCCGAGGTCGTCTATATGTCCGAGCCGCTGGACCGTCCGCAGTCGCTGGAGGGCCATACCTACAAGCTGAAATGGCCGGATTCCGAGCACGCGATCTACCTGACCATCAACGATATCATCATCAACGGCCACCGCCGCCCGTTCGAGGTGTTCATCAACTCCAAGAATATGGAGCACTACGCCTGGACCCTGGCGCTGACCCGGATGATTTCGGCAGTGTTCCGACGCGGCGGCGACGTGTCGTTCGTGGTTGAGGAGCTGAAAGCGGTATTCGACCCGCGCGGCGGCGCCTGGGTGCAGGGCAAATACATCCCCTCGATCCTGGCGGCGATCGGCGGTGTGATCGAGACCCACATGATCAAGACCGGCTTCCTGGAAGGCGAGGGCATGGGGCTGAAATCCGACCCGCAGGCGCAGGTGGTGAACCTGAACGCACCGCGCGGCAAGGCGTGCCCCAGTTGCGGCCAGTTCGACATGCAAATGGTCGAAGGCTGCATGACCTGCCGCAGCTGCGGCCATTCGAAGTGCGGGTGAAGGCCGGGCAGTTATAGAGTCAGAGAAGGCAAATGAATGCGCAAACGAAAGCAAAAGTCTGCGCAAGGGGTGTCAAGGGGGTAAATGAATGCCCTTTCGGCCCTCAGCTCTGGCCACCTTTTTGAACTTATTGAGCTGGCGGAGCATTGCTCCGCCAGCTCTTTGTTTCTCGGCTGGGCCGTGTTCCACCCCCAAAACAAAGGGCATTTCGGAACTTTTTGTCCGCGTTGAGGGCGACAGGCGTCGGTTGACGCAAGCGCAGGCTGAACCTGCGTGTCTCGATCGGAAGCTAGCCTTCACTGAAGCGATTGAGGTGGCAGACGTCCGTCATTGAGCATGAGCGGCGCACCACGTTTATGATCAAGGCGACAGAACGAACGGCAAGATGGGATTAAGAGTAAACCCCATAGTCCATTCTGGCGATGTGGTCTTCAATTGCTTTGGTTCCAGCAGCTGTCCCCAGAAGGTCGATGGGCCTTCGCCGGTCGAGACCGAATGCAGGTTCCAGAAGCCACGCCTTTGCCAGCTTCTGGTCTCCCAAAACGTCCGAAGCCTTGGAAAGGATGTCGGCAAAGCGCCAGATCCGGCTGCCAAGTTCCATTGAAAGCGTCTTTCTTTGGGCTCCCGGTTTCCGCCGCATAAGCTTGCGATGACTGAGCCCCACAGCCTTGTGAAGTGCGTCACCTGTCGTAAGCACCTGCACCCCGTCTATCAAAAATAAGAGAGCCTGAAGCGGTAGCCCATCTGCGATCAGGTCGTGCGCCTCCAATGAGGTGCGGACTGGACGTTTAATGACCTTGCTTTCGCCAAGCAGATTGCAGACGCGCATAACGTCATTCTGACCCTCCGCCGGACCCTGAGCATCCGCTTTGCGATTTATGCCGGTTGTGGCCATTCAATGCCTCCCTACACGTCGTGCTTGCCAATAATGACAAGTTTGTCAGTGGGCTTTCAATCGGGACGCCAAGATGCAGCCATTGCCCAGCCTTTTGGAAGCCACTCAGGCACATGTATTTTGGGCTTGGCCGATACTGGGTCTACTTTCACGAAAAGCCGTAGGCAGATTGTTCCTAAGCTAGCTAGGCGGATTGCGGTCATTTCTCGGGCGTTGACCGAGCGACGGCTATGCTGCAGGTTTCTCGGACGCCACGCGCGACGTTTGAATGATGCGCGGCATTGCCTGGCGTCGGAGAAGCGCGCAAGCGGGAAATCGCGGTGTTGGAATTGGGCAGACCAGCTGGGTCTATGGGGATTTGAAGGGGTTGATTGCCTTGGTTATTGCTCTGCAGGTTGGCCCAAGCGCGCTCGTTGCAGGCAGCTTCGGTACGGATTCTGCGAGCTTTGATGGGCATGCGCCGCGTCTTGCGGGGGCCGACAACCTTCGCACCACTGCTATCCGGGTTGCAGGCATTCCGGCTTGGCCGCAAGCGGTAACGTGAGCAGCGGCAATTGGACTTCCGGTCTTTGGCGCGCGTGTCATGCAGCGGCCCTCGCTGCTCCTGGCGGCGCTCTGGGGTACCGTTCTGGCGCAATGGTTTCGGAGATGATCAACCGCCCGCCACAGCAGGGGCATGGCAGCGCGAGGACGCGGGCGGGTGCATCGGTGTCACCGGCCGTGCCGCCGTGCCCGAGATCCGGACCTGGCTGTCCGTTCCCGAGCAGTTCCCTGATCCTGGCGATATTGGCCGCACGGTTGCCATTCCGGAAGAAGCCGTAGTGGCGGATGCGATGCTGCCCCTTGGGCAGGACATGGATCAGGAAGCGCCGAATGAACTCGCCGGTCTTCAGGGTAATGGTGGTATGCCTCCCGGGACCGTTGACGCGGTAATCCTTGACCTTGAATGTCACGCTGTGTGCATCGAACCGGATCAGTCGGCTGTTTGAGATCGCGATCCTGTGCGTGTAGCGCGATAGGTACGCCAACACGGCTTTTGGCCCGGCGAACGGTTCCTTGGCATAGACGACCCAGTCGATCTTGCGCAGCGGTCGCAGGAAGGCGTTGAAGACCGCGCGATCGACGAGCTCGGCGTGATCGCCGAAGAACTGAAGCGTTCCGGCATCGTGCAGCCGGGCAAGTCCGTCCAGAATAAGCCGCCGGTACAGGCGGGACAGAACCCGGACGGACAAAAAGAAGTTCCTGCGGCAGTCGATCCACCGCGCCCCGTCCGCAGACAAGCCGCCGCCGGGCACGATCATGTGGACATGCGGGTGGTGCGTCATTGCTGAGCCCCAGGTGTGCAGCACGGACGTGATGCCGACCCGGGCGCCGAGGTGCTTGGGGTCGGCGGCGACCCGGATCACCGTATCCGCGCTCGCCCGCATAAGCAGGTTGTAGATCTCCCGCTTGTTGGTGCGCGCGATGTCGGCGATCGGCTTCGGTAGGGTGAAGACCAGATGGAAATACCGCACGGGCAGCAGTTCGGCCTCGCGCGCCGCCAGCCAGACCTTTGCCGCACCCGCCTGACATTTGGGACAATGGCGATTGCGGCAGGAATTATAGGCGATGTGTTCATGCCCGCAGTCTTCACACCGCGCGGCATGGCCGCCGAGCGCTGCCGTGCGGCAGCGCGTGATGGCGTGCATCACTTTCAACTGGTCGAGGCTGATATGGCCTGCATTGGCCGCCCGCCAGGCAGAACCATGGACCCGGAAGATATCCGCAACCTCCAGCTTCGGCCGGGACAACGCAGTCTATGAGGCGCCTTTCCTGCGCTTCGCCGCGGTCAGGCCGTCCAGCGGGCTCTCCACCGCCGAGATCATGCCGGTGGCAACGCTGGCATAGTGCGCCGTCGTGGTGAGTTTGGCATGCCCGAGCAGCGCCTGAATGATCCGGATATCCACGCCGCGTTCCAGCAGGTGCGTCGCGAAGCTGTGACGCAAGGTGTGCAGAGTGACCGGCTTGGTGATCCCGGCGGCCAGCACTGCCTGCTTGAACAGCCGCGAGATCTGTCTGGCCGAAAGATGCCGCCCGCAATAGCCGGGAAAGAGCGCGCGATCAGGCCCGGACACCCCCCTGTCGTTGACGGTCGGGCGTTCGGTCCACCAGACTCGCAACAGGCTCAGAATATCAACGGGCAGCATCACGTTGCGGTCCTTGCGTCCCTTCGACTGCACAATGCGGATAATGTTCTGTTCCCCGTCGATGTCGCCGACCTTCAGCCGGACGACCTCGCTTGCCCGCAGGCCGCATCCATAGGCGAGTGACAGCATAACACGCGCTTTCAGGCCGGGGGCCATGGCGAGAATGCGCCTGACCTCGTTGCGGCTCAGCACGAGGGGAACCTTCACGGGCTTTTTGAGGTGGAACACTTCGGCCGCAAGGTCATGCCGGCGCAGGGTGACCCGGAACAGGAACTTCAGCCCGGTCATGGTCTGGTTGCGGGTGCAGATACTGGTCCCGCTCTCGATCAGATGCAGCTGGAAATGCTTCACGTCATCCGGTGAAGCTGTCTCCGGAGATCGCCCGAGCCAGGAGGCAAACCGCTTGCAGGCCCGCAGGTGGCTGGTCTGCGACGCAGGTCCGAGATTGCGTGCGGACATATCCGCGATCATGCGCGCCCGAAGGGGTGTCGCCGGTGCAGGGTGCTGATTGGTCATGGGAAAACCCTCTATCAACCGAGGCAAAATCACCTCGGCCAACAGCACACACCCGACCTCCTAAACCGCGAAACAAATACCGCTTCAGCCCAACGCCTGCCACGCAGAGCCCCTATCGCGGAGCGATTTAGTGCGTTGCGCAGATAGCGCCCTTTGCAAACTCGGCCGTGTGACGTAGCCAGCCGAGGTTTTGTGCTGCGGTGCAGCCCGCCGTTTCTGCCGTACGCTGCGGCCGCGAGGTTCTGGAGCCGGTGAACTCACACAGTGCGGGACCTTGCGGTCATTCGCTGCAGGTGCAGCCTGTGCTTCCCGCGCCGTCGCTTCGCGCAGAAAGCGGACCTCGGTCGAGCTGCCCTCGGAAGTCCGCCAAGCGCAGGGAGCGGATCTACTTTAATTGTACAGGTGTTTATCCGAGAATGTACTCAGATCTTTGCAGCAGGTTCTCTACCGCGTTTTTTATTTCCGATAGCTTCTCGTCATGCCCAGTGAGGAAGAGGGCGTGAGTGACCCGGCCATGGAAATTGTTAAGATATGCTGTCGAACTATTCCACCCGGAAACCCGCGCTTGCTCGTTAACCCCAAACTTTGAAATATAGTAATACTCCTGCCGAAGCTTACGCATAAAGTCTCGCCCTGGCCCGAGTTTTTCGTTCACAACGACGCCTGTGACCTTTTGCCTCTGATGCGATCGGATCAGTCGAGTTTTACCGGTGTGCATTTTGAGATCGATATTTCGAAGTTCCCGGTCGATAAATGTAGACAGTTCTTTAAAGTTTATTTCACTTCCCGAGATGGATATATCATCGGCATAACGCGTAAAGCGAAATTTTCGCTTTAAGCAATGAGAAAAAACCACCTGATCGAAATTTGTCATGTAAATATTGCTTAGGTACCCGCTAGTTGGGGCTCCTTGAGGAAGGCAGTTTTCTTTACAGCAAATAGCAGTTAGAAGCATCGAGACGGCACGGGAATACCCTAGGCCCAAAAAATGATTATATACCCACCCGCTACTTATGGAGCCGAAGAAGTCTTTGACGTCGCTCTTAAAAAGATGCGCCTGTCCTCGATGGAAGCGTGCATTGTGCTTTATGGAAGACTTCTTCAGATACGCCTTGGCGGCAGGATGGATGGCCTGAGGCTCGAGAATATTCTTTAGAACCCATCTTTGAATAAAGAGGAGCAAAGGGAGTGGCGCTGATATTTTCCGGGTACCTCCGCCCTTTTTCTTTGCTTGGTGCTCTCTGTAAAAGTGCCGCGGGGAATTGGATATGGCGTAGATGTGCTCCAATCGAATTTGAAGAAGATGTCCAAAATGTTCTGGAGACAAAATTACCGAAAGGCCCTGGCTTTCAAGCCTAGAAATGTACTGGTGAACAAGATCTTTATGACCATCTTCTACGCCATCATCAAATTTGATCTTTAAGTCAGAGAAGTTCATAGTAGGAAGCTCTGGAAGTTACCGAAAATCATAGGAAATATTTGCATAAATTTTCCTAATGAGGACTTGTCCGAATTACCGTCACAGTTTTCGCAGCTCCGCGAGAAAATTGTGACGGTAATGGCTTGTTGTACGTCCGGTCAATGGATGGCGACTCGCCATCCCGGCTTGCAGTGTTAAACTACTCACCACCACTAACCTCCCGAGCCAAAGAGCTCGCGAGAGAGCTTCCTACAATGAACTCCTTGCTATCACCCTTGTCTGGTAGACGGGCGTCTTGTTTGAAGTCGATCAAGGGGGGCTTGCTCGCTCCGTATGCTTTCTTTAGTGCTCGCACACCTTCGCTGGTTAGTCGAGGTCTTTCAGGAGTTTTTTCGACTAGGCCTGCCAGCTCAAGCAAGTCCATTCGCCTTTCTATCGCAAGGCGACCTTCCACGCGCAAAGCGTTCGGAAATGATTGTCGATAATACAACGCTCGCAAAATCCACTTGTACTCAATGCTAAGTTTGTGATTGCGAAGTTTGAGCAGTTCGTCCTCAAAGCCTGCGGAGGCTGTTGATTGTGGGTCCCATCGAGCAACATACCTTGAAAATAAAAGATCGAGCTCTTCACTAGGTGAAGACGCCACTCCAGCTCCTGCTTCAAGCCAGCGAAAAGAACTATCATCATCTGGCAGCAATTTGCTCGCAACCACTGAAGCACTCAACTCATGCTTGGGGACCAAGCCTCGCTGAGTGCGGCTCGCAATTGATTGGATCCGCAGTTCAATTGCTTCCAGCAGTTTGCGAACCCTAAATGCATCCACGTCTGGATAGGCCTTCTCGATCCGTGCGTCAGTCGCAGCTACTTTCATCCCCAAAAACTTAACGTCCTGAGCCACCAATAATACGCCCACATTCAGGGCTTCACCAGCCCACGTATCATGGCGATACTGCAATACGGAGAATGTGTAGTGAACTTCGTTCATGATCTTCGGTTGGCCTCAATTGCTTCTTGAACCACTTCAGCGTTCTCAATTGCCTCAAGGAGATATTCCGAAATTTTGTCTCCGATGCTGCGGGACCAAGTGTCGAACTCTCCTCCCGAGGAGTACGCTTCAATTCTCTCTTGAGGTAAGCGCTTAAACTTTCGCACTATTCCATCAAATGAAATAGCTCGACGTTTCTTGATTTTTTGCCAGAGCGGATGCTCCTCGAACTCTCCACTGTGGTTGGCCACACCATCCTCCATCCAAGGTTTGGGCAAATAGTTGCGCTCCTTTTCAAGCCCTGCTGCTTCGACGAAGCTTTCTTCATGGTCTATCATGCCATATAAGTTGTTTTTTATCAACAGGTTCGGATTGGGTATCACGCGATCCCAGTTCTGGACGAGAGTGTCGAAAAAGTAGATTTCGGCGGCGGTCCTCAATTGAATAATTGAAGCGGGTGCTGCTGGCGTCCATTCAGACCATCCGGTTCCCAAGGAAATCGATCCGATCAGTAGGTCCGGCCCGTTCTGTAGCGATTGCGAGATTGGAATTGCCCCCATTGACAAAGCGTCATCATCTTCGAAAATTTCAGCAGACATCCTGATGAGTTCCGAGGTGACCTCAACAGGTACGATTTTGGCACATGGTAGATGTAGATCTCGTGCCAGATGAGAGGCAAACCACTCGCGCTCTAGGCAGGCAGGTGATTTTTTGTCATGAAACGCTGGTGACTTCAGGTATGCTTCAACAAGAATACCTGAACGGTTGCTTAGCGTTACCATTGGAGGTCGAGCTCTACCACTTGTGGCACGCCTATGGAATCTGACAACCTTCCAATTCATTTAGATCTCAGATTCAATATGGCTTCCATAGGTCGTTGATGCGCACTCAGTCAAAATGAACTAGGTCCTGATGCGCCCCTCGTTGGCCCTCAACCTTATTGGAGAGCCGCAAGCGATACAGGCACTTGTGGCGCTTTAGGCCAATTGGCTGCGAAAATGCCTAGCATGCGCTCGTTGGAACATTCCCGCGAGGGCGACAGCTTGTCAACGACTGTTAGGATGCGACTGAAATCAATGTCCTGGCATCAAGGTTTCTGGGCCGCATCGGTCGCCTTCTCTAGGCTGGCAGGCTCGGTTCGCTGCGCCTGGCTCGACCGTCAGCTTAGGGCTGACACCGGACTGATGCGTATACAGTTCCCAGACAGGGTGTCGGTGACCGCAAAGGGCTCTCTGCCGCCATGCGGTGGCACAGCACCGAGGATCCAGCACCAGCCTGCCCCAGGCCAGTTGTGATCGGCTCAAGCCCAGCCCAAAGCGGCCGCTACCGCTACCGCCGTTCGCCCTCGTCAGCTCCCGCAGGGAGGGGCGGAAACCGGAATTTCGCCGCAACAGCAAAACTGATAGCCACGTCTCGCAATACCCGACCTTCACGGCAGCAAGAACTCGACGCATGTTTACTTTAGTAGTGAACTGACCGTTTGGGCAAAACAAGCCGGTGTATTGGGGCAAATTGGCGTTTCCCGGAGGGGCTGGCTGCCTGTCTTAAACCGAGCGAACACGTTAGATCTGATCAATGGTTTCCTTGAACAGGTACTTCTTGATGCGGGCATACCCGTAACCAATGTGGATCCGCTGCACGAAACCGACAGCCTGAATGTCCTGCTCAGCCAAAGCCGTTTCGAGGTCCACAAGTTCTGCAACCAGGGCATCGGCAACTTCCGGTCCGGCACCGTCCACGACCCTGTGCCACGTGCTGGCGGCCTGGTAATAGGCCTGCGTCCAGAACGAGCGCAGGACTGAGTTTCCGATCAAATCGCTGATAAGAGTGTTGAGCTGATCATTCACGACGACATACTGCCGTGAATCGACTTTCCCGCTGAGCTGATGCGCCTGGGCCAGCAGACCGCGGGCGCGCTCGAGATGGCTCCCCTCGATTTGCGCAGGTGCTGTTGCCCCGATCAATCCCGCCAGATGCAGGCGCATGTCATAAACGTGTGTGATCTTCTCCCGCGGCAGTTCCATGACCACATTACCGACACCGTTGATGGTTTCCACCAGCCCCAGGTGGTTGATCCGGCTAATGGCGTCGCGGACAGGCGTGCGGCTGACGCCGAATTCGTCAGCCAGTTCCGCCTCTTTCAACCGGTCGCCGGGCGTGTAGTCCAGAAAGCAAATCCGTTTCAGGATCAGGTGCTGAATATCCTCAACACCCGGTTTGCGGCCGCCCCATCCGGGAGGGGTCATAGATGTCTCACCAGATGCCAAGCAATCTTCCCTTTCTGCGCAGCTGCGGTTGCTGGTGTCATACCAAGGCAGCCTGCGGCGCAGAAGGACATAAATTCAGTGATCCCGCAACAGTCGGCCGTACCCGGAAATGCGGTCCTGGATGCCGGCCAGTCGCAGAACGTGCCATATCATCGCCTGGTTGGAGCAGATCACCGGCTTGCCCAGGCGCTGCTCCAGTTGGTCGGCGATCTCCAATGACCGCAATGCACCGCAGCTGATGAACAACGCATCGCTGTCTGGCGTGTCTGCCTCCTTGGCAAACTCGGCCAGATACTTAGGGTTGACGCGGACCATGTCGCTGTCCCTCTCCAGCTGAAGCCCCTGGATCTGCGTCACCTGAAATCCTGCCTGTTTCAGGTACTGGACTTCCTGATCGTTGATCTCGTCCAGGTAGGGCGTGGCAACCGCAACCCGTTTGGCGCCGACAGCGCGCAGGGCCTCCAGGACGGCGGTTATCAGGCTGGTGGCCTTGGCCTGCGGCGCGCCCTTGTTCAATTCCTCAGCAACCCGGTCTTCTCCGATAACCAGGCTGCCGGAAGTGCAGCCGTAGCAGATCACATCCAGGCTGCCATCCGGCAGCAGCGTTGAGGCAGCGCGGGCCAGATCCCCGGCATGGCGGCTGAGGCTGTCGACCGTGATGCTGTCCCCGATCCAGGCGCGGGCGAAATGCACTCCAACCCCGTCGGGGCGCAGGAGGAACATGTCGTCCTCAATCGTTTGTTCCGTGGCCAGCAGGACAAAGCCGATCTTGGCCCGGTGGTGGCGGCCCTTATCAAACATTTTCTCTCCGTGACTTGAGGGTGGTGCATGCAGCATATCAATTTGAAGGCCAAAATTTGGAAAAAATCAAGTATTGACGCAATATCTGTACACAGCTTAGCAAATTGCAAGGCTGGAGTTTCGATTCGAGCCGCGACTGAAACACGAACAGGGAGGAAACCTTCGTGGGGATCGCAACACTGATAAAAGCGGGTGCCGCGGCGGCTGGCGTTCTGGCTGCCACGCTGCCTGCGGCGCGGGCTGAAGACTTCATTCTGGGCCATGTGATGGACACCCAGCACATCTTCCATCAGGTGTCCGAGCGCTTCTCGGCACGGCTGGAGGAACTGTCCGGCGGCACGCTGAACGTTGACTACCATCCAGGCGGCGACCTGGGGGATTGGACCTCGATCGTCGAGCAGGTGTCGCAGGGCGCGGTGCAAATGACCATGTCCTGGAACCATTCTGAGCTGGACCCGCGGTGGGATGTGTCAGTGCTGGGCTATGTCGCCAGCGACTGGGAAACCGGGCGCGAAGTCTATGGGCCGGGCTCGGTCATGAACTCCGTCTATGACGGCATCATGAACGATCTGGGCATGGTGCTGCTGGGCACGATCCCGACCGATTTCACCGGCTTTGTGGTGCGCAAGGGCGTCGATGTGCCCACCAGTTTCCCGGAAGAGGCACAAGGCTTCAAGATGCGGGTGCCGGGCATGCCGATGGCGATCGAGCGTTACAAGGCAACCGGCTTTGCCCCGGTCCCTATGGCCTTCAGCGAGGTGCATACAGCCCTGCAGACCGGAGCCATCGATGGCCGCGCCTATTCACCGCCGTCCGAGGTGCTGCTGTTCAAGGATGTGGTCAGCGCCTATGTCTTCACCCGCGAGAACTTCGAGCACACTTTCTGGACAGCCAACAAGCGCTGGTTCGACAGCCTGAGTGAAGAGCAGCAGGGCTGGATTCGCACCGCCGCGGATGAGGCGGTGAACTGGGCCTGGGAAAACGCTGAGGCCGAAAGCCCCAAGTGGTTTGCCCAGATGAAGGAGGCCGGCATCGAGGTTGTCGAGCTGACACCTGAGCAGCTGGAGTCCTACCGCCAGCAGGTGACCGCAGTGGAATACCCCTACATGGAGCAGATCATCGGCGCCGACGTGATGGGCCAGATCAAGGCTGCCGCGGGCACCAACTGATCCCCGCTTTCCCGTGCCCGGGGGGCTGCCCCGGGCACTGCACCGGCTGAGGAGGACGGCGCATGACCAAAGAACTTTTGCACACGGACAGCCTGGACAACGTCCTGACACCTGAGCCGATCATGCCGGCAGGCAGCGATGCTGCGGCACCGGTTTACCGCGGGCTCGGCGTTTTCTATGCGGCTGAAGACAGGGTTGCCCTGCTGATGCGGGTGATGCTGTTCGGTGCGATGATCTCGCTGGGGCTGCTGATGGCGGCGCAGGTGTTCATGCGGTACGTGATCTCCTCGCCCTTTCTGGGGATCGAGGAACTGGCGCCGATGCTGGCCCTTTGGATCTACTTTATCGGCATGGCCTATTGCACCCGCGAGCGCGACCACATCGAGGGCGGCGTGCTGACCCTGCTGACGCAGAGCCGCAAGACCCTGCTGGCGGTGCGCCTGTTCGGCACCCTGGCTTGTCTGGTGACGGTTCTGGTCTTTGCCTGGTTCGCCTGGGATTTCGCTGCCTACAACCTCTCGCTGAACCGCAAGAGCACCTACATGCGGCTGCCCAAGTACATCTGGGATTTCAGCATGGTCTCCGGCTTTGCGCTGATGATCCTCTACCTGGTTCTGCAATTTTTTCTCGAAGCGCGCGCGCTTGTGACCGGACAGGGCGGAGACTGACCTCATGACCTTCTTCCTCATTGCCTTCCTGGCCATCATCTTCCTGTTGCTGATCGAGGTTCCGGTCGGGTTCGCCTTCGGCGCCGGGGCGCTTGGCTACGGGCTGATGTCCGGCACCAATATCTCCTTCCATGCCGGCTACGGCTATTCTCAGGTCAGCGCTTTCTCGCTGCTGGCAATCCCGCTGTTCATCCTGTCGGGCACGCTGATGGGCGCCTCCGGCATCTCCGAGCGGCTGTTGAACTTCGTCAATTCCTTTGTCGGCCGCACCAAGGGGGGCTTGGGCGCGGTGACCGTGCTGACCTGCGCCCTGTTCGGAGCAATTTCGGGCAGTGCTTCGGCCGCCATCGCCGCCATTGGCAAGATCATGGTGCCGCGGATGATCAAGGAGGGCTACCCGCCCGGCCATGCCACCGCGCTTGTTGCTGTGTCCTCGGTGCTGGCGCTGATGATCCCGCCTTCGATCCCGATGATCGTTTTCGCCATTGCAATCAGGGAGTCCGTCGCCAAGTGCTTCCTCGCCACGATGGGGCCGGGCGTGCTGCTGGCACTGATTTATTGCGGGCTGAACTTCTTCTTCCTGCGCAACAACCAGACCATCACAACCGCTCCCAAGCTGCCCTTGCGCGAAACCCTGGCCGAGGCCGCAGGCACCGGCAAGAAGGCCAGCTTGGCAATCATCATGCCGGTGATTGTGCTGGGCGGGATCTACAGCGGTATCGCCACCCCGACCGAGGCGGGTGCGGTTGCGCTGGTCTACACGCTGATCGTGGGCATTGCGATCTACCGCTCGCTGCCGATGCAGTCGCTGTTCAACTCCACGGTTGAAGCCGCGCGGCTGACTGGCGCGATCCTGATGGTGCTGTTCTTCCTGTTCGTGATGAGCCGCGGCATGGTTCTGGCCAAGGTGCCGACCCAGTTTGCCGATCTGCTGCTGACGATTTCCGACAACAAGATTGTCATCCTGCTGCTGATCAACCTGCTACTGCTGATCATGGGCATGATTATCGACGACGTGTCCGGCGGCGTGCTGGCAGCCATCATCCTGCTGCCCGTCACTCAGAAAATCGGCCTGGACCCGATCCACTTTGCTGCCATCGTCGGCACCAACCTTGGCCTGGGCAACATCTCTCCGCCCTGCGCACCGCTGCTCTACATGGCTGGCGGTGTGACCCGCCAATCGCTGTCGGTCTATGTCGGCCCGACGATGAAGTTCCTGCTGCTGGGGCATTTGCCGATGGTCCTGATCGTGACCTTCGTGCCGCCGGTAGCCCTTTTCCTGCCCGGGCTGCTGGGCTGATTTGCCCGCTGTCCGCCACTCAATCCACCTAACAGAAGGAAGTCAGCACATGCTGGAAGAAGCCAAGAAACGCACCCTCATCCTGCAGGACCGCATGCGCCAGGCAGGTATCGGCAAAGCGGTGTTCACCGATGAAAGCTCTATCGCCTACCTGGCGGGCTTCTGGGGCTATCTCGGGATCGAATTCGGCCGTCCCTCGATGCTGGTGGTCGATGCGCAGGACGCGCCGGTTGTCATCACCCCGCTGATGGAATCCGAGATGGTGGCGGAAATGACCTGGGTCGAGGATGTGCAGACCTGGGAAGACATCGGCCCGCGCAGCTGGGGCCGCGCCCTGGCCAATGCCTTGGGCGAAAGTCCCAAGGAGATCTGGATCGAACGAAGCACCATTCCTGCAATCGTGCGCAACCACCTTGATGACACCTATCCCGGCGTGCCGCTCAAGGATATCTCGCCGGTGCTTGGCGCCATGCGCACCATCAAGACACCGTTTGAAATCAGCGTCATGAAGGAAGCAGGACAGATTGCCGGTGCCATGATGGCCGCCGCTCATGACAGCCTGCGCGAAGGAGCGCGCGAGTACGAATCCGCGCTGGCGGTGATCGAAGCAGGCTCGCACAAGGCGGCCTCCTTCTTGACGGACAAGGGCTGGGATCGTTTCGTCTCGCCGATGATCCACAACCTGCAGATCCTGCAGAGCGGCACCGATGCCTCGATGGTGCATCGCCGTGCCAGCGTCAAAGCCTACGAGAAATTCGACCCGGTCTATTTCTGTTTCTGCAACATGGCGCAGTTCAAGCAGTACAAGCTGGGCTTCGACCGGATGTTCCACATCGGCGATGTGACCGACCAGGCACGTGATGTGCAGGAAGCTGCCATTGAAGCGCAGCAAGCCGCGATTGCTGCCATGCGCCCGGGCGTTTTGGCCGAGGATGTGGCCGCTGCCGCCAACGAAGTCTACCGCACTCGCGGTTACGAGACCGGCTACCGCACCGGCCGTTCCATCGGCGTTGCCTATCTGGAAGCCCCGGAGCTGAAGGAAGGCGACAAGACTGTTCTGCAGCCGGGCATGACCTTTGCGGTCGATGGCGGCATTTCGGTGGACGGCGTGACCGCGGGCCGGATCGGCGACTCGGTTGTGGTGACAGAAACCGGTATCGAATACATCACCAGCTATCCCCGTGAAATCCTGCTGAGCAAGGGCTGAGCCATGACAGGCAACCTGAATATCGCAGTTGCCCAAAGCCCTGCGGACCTTGACGGTCCGCAGGCGCGGCTGGCGTGGCTTGGCAGCTGTCTGACCCGGCTGCAAGGGCAGCACACCGATCTGCTGGTGCTGCCTGAGCTGTTTCTGACCGGATATAACATCGGCAGCCGGGTTTCGGACTGGGCGGAACCAGCAGACGGTCCATCGGCGCAGGTGGTCGCGGAACTCGCCCGGGAGCACCAGGTGGCGATCCACTACGGATTTGCGGAGCAATCTGGCGGTGACCTGTTTAACTCAGCCTCGTGCATCGGCAAGGATGGAAACCTGCTGGCAACCCACCGCAAACTGCTGCTGCCTCCTGGCTTTGAAGGGGACCATTTCAGCCCTGGCGAAACCTACACGCTGTTCGAGCTGGAAGGGTTCAAAGCTGCCACACTGATCTGCTATGACGCCGAGTTCCCTGAAACCTTCCGGGCGGTTGCCCAAGCCGGGGCAGAGCTGGTTCTGGTTCCCACCGCTTTGGGCGCGCAATGGGGTGTGGTGGCAAACACCGTCATCCCTGCGCGCGCGTTCGAAAACGGGGTGTTCGTTTGCTACGCAAATTCCTGCGGGCATGAAAATGGCATGGACTATTTCGGGGGCAGCTGTGTCGTCGCGCCCAATGGGCAGGACTTGGCCAGAGCAGGGACGGGCGAAGAATTGTTGAAGGCACGCATGGGAAAAGGCGCGGTTCCAATGGCCCAATCCCGGTTGCCATACCTGACCGACCGGCTAAAACTCCCCGATCTGATCAACTGAAAAGATGAATGGAACCTGGCGATTGGCCATTTGTGCAACAAAAGAGGTTCACTGACTTCGAAATGGCTGAACTGGCGTACTGAATGGGAGAGTCTCCAATCGGACCGTGTCAGCCAATTCGTTTGAGTTTTCCTTCAGCACTTCGGCAACCGGAAACTGATCGTGGCAGTCATACTTGAATGAGATCAAAAATGATCTGGGAATAAGCTCTTTGCAATGTAAAGGCAGGTGCGCTCTGCCTTGCTGCGGTCGAATTCTTCTGCATGCAGGTGGAAGTCAGTCCACGTTCCCTCAAGGAGCGCTATCAGGCCGTCAGTTGCGAGTTCTGCGTCGGCATCAAGGTAATTCCCCTCGTCAATAAGAGTTTGGCAGAGCTCAATCATTACATCCCGCAGGCTCGCATCCCTGGAATCGATAGACTTGCGGTATTCCGGGTTCGAGTAAACCTCGGAGCGGAAGGAGAACCAAACAGCGACGTCACGCCGGTTCAGAAAGTCCGGGGAAAGATCCAGCTGGATGATCCTCCTCAGTTTTTCTGCAGCGGGCAAGCCCGGGTCCAGGGCCACCTTGTTCCAGCGTTCGGAGTAACTGTTCGACAAGTCTTCGGCGACAGCCAGCAGAAGGTTTTCCTTGGTCTTGAAGTGCAGGTTGATCATGCCCCGCGACAGGCCTGAAATCTCCTGGATTGCGGCAATGGTTGCGCCCCGGAAGCCGTGTTTGAAAATGGCTTCCGCGGCGGAATCCAACAGGTGGCGCCGATTCTTCGACTTGCTGAATTCCCTGGCGTTTAGCCCTTCCTCATGCTGGCCGGTATCGCGCACGTCTCCTTTGAACCTCTCTGCATTGAGTGAATGACCTTGAGTTTCCAATGACTTCACACAACCAAGGCTCAAAGGCAAAAGCTTTTCTTGACTTTGAATGTATGTATGTTCAGTTTGTGATAAATGTTACAACGCAGGTGAGATCATGACGCTGCTGAATACCGACTTCGACACCGTCCGCGATTGGGACAACGGGCATTTTGTTCATCCGTGGGAGGGGATGGCCTATATCGGCCAGAATGACAGGACCTTCACCGAAGGCGGTGAAGGCATCTATGTCACGACGGAAACGGGCGAGCGCCTGATCGACGGACCGGCAGGCATGTGGTGCGTGCAGATCGGTTACGGAAACACTGAGATCGTCGATGCGATGGCGGAACAGGCGCGCGAGCTGGCTTATTTCTCGCCATTCAACAACGCGAACTCTACCTCCGCACGCCTGGCCCACGAAATAGCCAAACGTACGCCGGGGGATCTGAACCACGTGTTCTTCACGACCGGCGGTTCGACCGCCGTGGACAGCGCGCTGCGGTTCATCCAGTTCCGTAACAACATTCTGGGACGGCCGGAAAAGAAAATCGTCATCTCGCGTCAGAAGGCCTATCACGGCTCGACCTATCTGGCGGCCTCGTTGAGCGGCAAGGAGCGCGACAAGGGCTGGCTGGATCAGGCGGAGCATCTGGCTCACTTCCTGCCCAACGTGAACCCTTATGTCCGCGCCGAAGGCCAGAGCATCGAGGCCTTTCTGGATGAAAAGGTGGCGGATCTGGAGAACGCCATTCTGCAGATCGGCGCCGAAAAGGTGGCGGCATTAATTGCAGAGCCAATCCTTTGTTCGGGTGGGGTGATTGTCCCGCCGGCGGGCTACCACAAGCGCTGCCTCGAGGTGTGCCGTCGGCACGATGTGCTTTACATCTCTGACGAAGTTGTCACCGGTTTTGGCCGCATGGGCCACTGGTTCGCTTCGGAAGCGGTGTTCGATATCGTTCCTGACATCATCACCTGCGCCAAGGGCATGACCTCAGGCTATGTGCCGATGGGGGCCTGCATCATCTCGGACCGGCTGATTGCCGACGTTTCCGGTGACAAGTCCCGGGACGCGACCTTTTCGAACGGCTTCACTTACTCGGGCCATCCGGTCAGCGCAGCCGCTGCGCTCAAGAATATCGAGATCATCGAACGCGAGGGCATCCTTGAGCACGTGCGAAATGTCACTCCCCATTTCGAAGCACGGCTTGGAGCTCTCGCTGACCTCCCGCTTGTCGGAGATGCGCGCGGCAAGGGGCTGCTCGGCTGTGTCGAGTGTGTAGCAGATGCGTCGGCCGACGATGTGCTCGCGCTCGACAAAACCGTGGGTGCGATGATTGATGCACATTGCCAGGAAAACGGTCTCATCCTGCGCCCGATCATCAACATGTGCGTATTCTCGCCGCCGCTGGTGATCACGGATGGCCAGATCGACCAGATGTTCGACATCCTGGAGGACGGCATCCGCAAAACAACCGACGATCTCATCAAACAGGGGGTGAACCTCGCATGACACAGTACCGCATGCCTCCCGAGTGGGTCCCGCATGAGCGCACCTGGATGGCCTGGCCTTGTGCCGAAGGAACCTTTGGCGACAGCCTGCCGCAAGTGAGACGCGAATATGCTGATGTCGCCAAGGCCATAGCGCAGTTCGAACCTGTGGCCATGCTCTATGACCCGGAAAACGGCGATGGGCTCGAAGCGCTTGAAGGCCAAGCCAATATTGAGCTGGTCTCTTGCCCGCTGGATGACAGTTGGCTGCGCGACAACGGGCCGACCTTCGTGCTGGGCGACGATGGCTCGCTTGCTGGTGTGGACTGGACCTTTGACGGCTGGGGCGGTGATTGGCCCCACGAGAAAGATGCCAAGGTTGCCTCCCGCGTCATTGAGCTGGCGGGGGCAAAGCGGAACCCATCTGCCATGATCTATGAGGGCGGTGCGCTCAATATTGACGGCAAAGGGACGTGTGTGGTCACGCGGCAATGCTATGAACACCGCACCCGCAATGGCGGGCCAAGCCCGGAAGAATTCGAAGCAGAACTGTGCAAGCAGCTGGGCCTGTCCAAGATCATTTGGCTGAACCGCACGCTGGAGAATGACTCGACCAATGGCCACGTCGATGTCGTTGCGGCATTTGTGCCCGGCGGCGTCCTCTGCCAGGTCAGCGCCGATCCGGAGGATTCCGACTATCAGAACCTGCTGGACAACCGCGCCATTCTGGAAGCGGAGACTGATGCCGCAGGCCAGCCGCTGACGATTTTCCAGGTGACCTCGCCGCCTGTAGACCGCAAGCCGGACGGCAGCCGTCGCTTCCTGTCGTACGTCAATTTCTACCTGGTCAACGGCGGAGTGATCGTCCCGCAATACGGTTTCCCCGAGCACGACCAGGAAGCACTGGACGTCCTGTCGAGCCTGTTCCCGGACCGCATCGTAGTCGGCGTGCTGACCAACGCGATCGCTGATGGCGGGGGCAATATCCATTGCATCACCCAGCAGCAACCCAAAGCCGGAGCCCCCGCCCATGCGTAACGTAACCCTCGCTGCCACCCAGATGAGCTGTTCCTGGGACAAGGAAGACAATATTGCCACGGCTGAAGCGCTGGTGCGCGACGCAGCCGGCCGCGGTGCCAATGTGATCCTGATCCAGGAGCTGTTCGAGACACCCTATTTTTGCATCGAGCAGGCGCACAAGCATTTCGCGCTGGCCACCACGGTGGAGGAAAACACGGCAATCCGGCATTTCTCCTCCTTGGCGAGGGAGCTGGGGGTGGTCCTGCCAGTTTCCTTCTTTGAGCGTGCCGGGCAGAGCTATTTCAACTCTCTGGCCATGATTGACGCCGATGGAACGGTCATGGGGATCTACCGCAAGTCGCATATCCCCAATGACGTCGCTTATCAGGAGAAACAGTTCTTCAGCCCCGGCGATACCGGGTTCAAGGTTTGGGACACCGCCTTCGGGCGCGTGGGCGCGGCGATCTGCTGGGACCAGTGGTTCCCCGAAGCCGCCCGCTGCATGGTGCTGCAGGGCGCCGAAATGCTGCTTTACCCCACTGCGATTGGGTCCGAGCCGACCCGCCCGGATGCCGATTGCATTCCCCATTGGCAGACCGTGATGCGCGGCCACGCCGGGGCCAACCTGGTGCCGGTCTTGGCCAGCAACCGGGTGGGCGAGGAAGTCGCCACTGAGGACGGCAATCTGCGCATGGCTTTCTTCGGCGGATCGTTCATTGCCGACCACTTTGGCCAGAAAGTGGCCGAGGCCGGGCGCGAGGACGGTGTGGTTTTGACCGCAGAGTTCGACCTGGATGCGGTGGCTGAAATGCGCCGTTACTGGGGGATCTTCCGCGACCGCCGACCGGACCTCTATGGCGCGATCTGCACCTATGATGGGCGCACGGGCTGACAGCCGGAGGGAGGAAGCACGGTGACTTTGGACAAGAATGCCAGGCTGGGGCTGCTGCTGGCCACGCCGACCACGCTGTATGTGCTGCTGCTGATTGCAGCGCCGGTGGCGATGACGGTTGCCTACTCCTTCTGGACCCAGGAATTTGTGGACGTGTCGCGCGACTTCACCCTGTCCAACTATCAGGAAGTCTTTGCCGACCCGCTGTACCGCACGCTGATCTTCCGCTCGGTCCGGATCGCCGCGATGGTGACGCTGCTGACAGTTCTGCTGGCTTACCCGGTGGCCTACCACATCGCGTTCAACGTCAAGAAAAACAAGGCGATGTGGCTGTTCCTGGTAACCATCCCCTTCTGGACCAGCTACCTGCTGCGGGTGTTTTCCTGGAAGCTGATCCTGGCGCAGAACGGGGTGGTCAATTCCGCACTGCTCTGGCTCGGTGTCATCGACACCCCCATCGACACTCTGCTTTACAACTCCGAAGCCGTGGTGGTGACTTTGGCCCACGCTTGGGCGCCGTTTGCTATCCTGCCGATCTTCGTATCGCTGGAAAAGATCGACCGCAGCCTGCTGGAAGCGGCAAAGGATCTGGGCGAAGGCCCGGTACGGACTTTCCTTCGGGTGACCCTGCCGCTGTCGATCCCCGGCATCATCGGCGCCAGCATGATCATCTTTATTCCCACCGTTGGCGACTACGTCACCCCGGCGCTGGTCGGCGGCTCAGACGGTGCGATGGTCGCCAACATGATCCAGGTCCAGTTCGGCAAGGCCAACAACTGGCCGCTGGGGGCGGCGCTGGCGTTGTCGGCAGTGGTCTGCGTCACGTCGGCAGCCTGCCTGCTTGTGCTGGGTCTGAAACTGATCGAAAGGAGCCTTAAATGAACCGCGTTGTTGCTGTCCTTTCGCGGATTGGCAGGCTGCTGCCCACTTATGCTGTGCTCTATATCGGGTTCCTGTACCTGCCGATCCTGCTGCTGCCGCTGTTTTCCTTCAACGACTCCAAGGTACTCGGCTTTCCGCTGACGGGTTTCACAACAAAATGGTACGTGAGCCTGGCTGAACAGACGGCGTTGTTTGACGCACTCAAGAACAGCCTGATCGTGGCCGTTGTTTCTGCAGTGGTGGCCACCAGCCTGGGCACGCTGATCTCACGCGCGATCACCAAGCACCGCTACCCGCTGCGCCGGACCAGCCAGACCATCGTCATGGCACCGCTCGTGATGCCCGAAATCATCATCGCCATTTCGCTGCTGATCGTGTTCCTCGGCATCGGGATCGGCACCACGCTGTTCACCGTGATCCTGGCCCATTCGCTGCTGACCATTCCGTTCTGCGTGTCGATCATGACATCAGCCTTCGGCCAGTTCGATGATGCTCTGGAAGAGGCCGCAGTTGACCTCGGCGAAACCTCCTGGGGCGCACTGCGGCGGGTGACGCTGCCGGTTGTCTCGCCGGGGATCATTTCCAGCCTGCTGATCAGCTTTACGGTCTCCTTCGATGAGTTCATCTTGGCCTTCTTCCTGTCCGGCAACAGCCCGACGCTGCCGGTCTATATCTGGAGCCAGGTGCGCTTCCCGGCGAAGCTGCCGAACGTGATCGCGCTCGGCTCGCTCCTTATCCTTATTTCCATTCTGTTCCTGCTGGTGGCCGAACGCTTCCGCCGCCGCAGCGAACGTTTCACACAGCAACCTGAGTAGGACCTACCGGCATGGACCATAAGATCGCCGTCAATATCGCCAATGTCAGCAAGTCCTTCGGAAGCTTCCAGGCTGTCAGGAACGTGAACCTGCAGCTGAAGGAGGGGGAGTTCTTCTCTCTTCTCGGCCCCTCGGGCTGCGGCAAGTCCACGCTGCTCAGAATGATCGCAGGCTTCGAGGAACCGTCGGAAGGCACCATCTCCATCGGCGGTCTGCCTATGGCCGGGATTGATGCCAACCACCGGCCAACGAATATGGTCTTTCAGAGCTACGCCATCTTTCCGCATTTGAACGTCGAGGAGAACATCATCTTCGGCCTGGCGCGCTCCGGTCTGAGTCGATCAGAAAAGCGGGCCAGGGCGGAAGACATGCTGGCCAAGGTCGGCCTGGAGGGGCTGGGCCGGCGCGGCGCGCATGAGCTGTCCGGCGGCCAGCGCCAGCGGGTGGCCCTGGCCCGGGCCCTGGTACTGGAACCCAAGGTCCTGCTGCTGGACGAGCCGATGTCGGCGCTCGACAAGAAGCTGCGCGAACAGATGCAGATGGAGCTGCGGGCATTACAGCGCTCGGTTGGGATCACCTTCCTGATGGTAACCCATGACCAGCATGAGGCGATGACGATCTCGGACCGCTGCGGCGTGATGTTCGAGGGCAAGCTCGCACAGGTTGCCACGCCGCACGAGCTCTATCAGAAGCCCAACACCAAACAGGTCGCGGATTTCATCGGCGGAATGAACTTCTTCGATGGCAGTATCAAGGCCAATGGCGGCAATCGGCTTGAAGTTGAATTGCCTCGGTTCGGGCAGCTTTCGGTCGATGCGCATGGCGTTTCGGATGGCATTGGAGCCGCAGTCACGATCGGCCTGCGGCCCGAGCGCGTTCATATCGGCAGCGGCCGCCCTGAAGGGGCCGATGTGGCCGTTCCAGCGCGCGTGATCGACCGGGCCTTCTATGGCGAAACAATCCACTACTACCTGGAGCTTGAGGGCCGGACTGATCCGCTGATCGCCTCGGTGACAAATTTCGAACGGGCTGACCATTTTGAGATTGGTGATGCCGTGTGGTCAGGCTTTCGCGGCGGTGCGGCCGTCGCCCTTCCCCAGAAATGAACTGAATGTCCTGAGAGGAGGAATACTCATGAAGATCAAATCTCTTTCTGCCGGGCTGGCCCTGGGAGCGCTGGCCGCCTTTGGCGCCAGTGCAGGCCAGATCACCGTGTTTGACTGGTCCGGCTACGACGATCCAGGCTTCTTTAACGCCTATGTCGAAAAACATGGAAGCGCCCCCGACTTCTCGTTTTTTGCGGATGACCACGAGGGCTTCAACAAGCTGCGTTCCGGTTTCAAGGCCGATCTGGCCCATCCCTGCAGTGGGTTGATCGGTAAGATGCGCGCTGCCGACCTGATCAAGCCGATTGACACCGCGCGCTTGGATGCCTGGGGCGAACTGCTTCCCACATTGGCTCAACTGCCGGAAGTGTCGTCGGACGGCCAAGTCTGGATGGTGCCTTTTGATTGGGGAAATACCGGTCTCGTCTACCGGACAGATCTCGTCGCAGGCGATATCGACCTGAAGATGCTGGCGGACCCGGCGCTGGCCGGCAAGGTTTCACTGCCGGACGTGGTCGAAGATGCCTACGGGTTTGCAGCGCTGGCTGTTGGCGTCAACGACTGGAGCGAAATGACGGATGAGAAATTCCAGGAGGCGTCGGACTTCCTGCGGGCAGTCCATAAAAACGTGCGTTTCTACTGGAGCGATCAAGGGCAGTTGGATGCGGCCATCAAGTCAGGAGAGATCCACGCCGCCTGGGCCTGGAATGCGACCGAACTGGCGCTGATCTTCGATAATGTTCCGGTGAAAATGGTGCGTGACCCTGAAGTGGGCGTTGCCAGCTGGGCTTGCGGCTATGTGCATCTCAAGGACGGCGAAGGCAGCGATGAGGACGTGTATGACTTCCTGAACGCGCTGTCGGATGCCGAGAGCGGAAAGTACCTGATCGAGGCTTGGGGCTATGCACACGCCAACGCTGGTTCCTATGGGATCGCCGATCAGGAGGCTGTGAGAGCTTACGGCTATTCCGACCCCGAAGGCTTCATGGCTGAAAGCCTGTTCGGTTTCCGCGTCTCCAACGAGATGGCCGCGAAGATGCTGAAGGAATTCGAGCGGATCAAAGCCGGTTTCTGATCCGCCCGCAGATCACCCAATGGCGGCGCCAGCGCCGCCGCAACCCTGCCACCACATGAGAGATCCATGGTAAAAACACCCTACGCTGACGGTTTCCGTATGCCTGCCCGGTTTGCACCCCACGCCCGTACCTACATCGGCTGGCCGACCGAGCTGAACTACCGAAGTGACCTGGTGCGGACCCGGGTGGAATATGCCGGTGTCGTCCGCGCGGTGGCGGAATTTGAACCGGTGACAGTGATCGCCGACCCCAGTGACGCGGCCGGCGCGCGGGCCGAGCTTGCCGGCTGCAGCAATGCCGAGATCCTGGAAATCCCGATCAACGACGCCTGGCTGCGCGACAGCGGCTGGATCTTCGTCAAGAACGATGACGGCGAAGTCGCACTGGTCCAATTCCAGTTTAACGGCTGGGGCGGAAAATACGCCTGCGACAAAGACATGCGCGTTGCCGAACACCTTACCGACCATCTCGGCATCAGGCTCTATCATGCGCCGTTCATTTGCGAGGGCGGCGGCATCACTGTCGACGGCGAAGGCACGCTGATCACCACCGAACAGGTGATGCGCAATGCCGACCGGTATAACGGTGTGTCGCGGGACGATCTCGAAGGGATGCTGCGGGATTACCTCGGCATTGAGAAGGTTATCTGGCTGGGGCTGGGGCTGGTCGAGGACGCCGGCACCGACGGTCATGCCGACAACGTGGTGGAATACCTCGCGCCCGGTGTTGTGCTGGCCCAGACGGTGACAGATCCGTCGAACCCGAACTATGAACTGTGCCAGGAAAACCTGCGCCGCCTCAAAGACGCAACGGACGCAAAGGGGCGCAAGCTCGAAGTGATCGAGATGCCGCGCTTGCCCTACACCGATCCTGCCCATGGGGAGCCCATGCCGGTGCCCTATGTGAATGCCTACGCCGTCAATAGTGCGTTGATCACCCCGATGATTGGAGGAGCAGATGACGAACAGGCGTGCGCCGAATTGGAAGAGCTGTTCCCCGGCCGCAGAATCGTGGGCGTGGACAGCACCTTTATCGCGCTCGATGGCGGCGGTATCGGCTGCATCACACAGCAGCAGCCTGCCGGTGCTTTGGCTGCTCCATAAGGCGCTGTCGGGCAAAATTGGTGAAAGTTGGCCTCGTACGGGGGCAACTTGACTTGGTGTTTGCCTTACGCGCATCGGTAAGTTTGGGCACTGACCCGGGTCTCGCGGCAAGCAGCAGCAAAGTCCGTTTTGGAGACGCTGCACAGCGGCGTAAGGAACTTCAGCAATTGGCAGGTTCGGGCCGTTCTCCTTCGCTGACTTGTAGGGAGGCAGGCCTAATCGCCACGGTGCCAAACCGGGCTTTGGTTAGCTGTTAGACTTTCTCGTATTGAAGCTCTCCCCCCAGGAAGCCGCTGTTGCCGCATGCATCCAGGATATGGCGCCGTACCGCCGCAACCTGGGGAGCAGCCAAACGTTCAGGACGGCAAAGCAAAGTCAGTGCCACTGGATCGGCAGACCAGTCAGGGACCAGGCGCACGAGATTGCCAGCTTGAATATGCACCTCTGTCAGTAAGGACGGGAGCAGGGCTGCTCCTTGCCCCGCAAGGACAGCCGCAAATGCAAGCTCCATCGAATTAACGCGCAGGCCGATCGTCGGCTCGATGATCTCCTGATGCCCTTCCATATTTCGAAACGCCCATTTGCCGGATTCTTGTGTGCGCAATACACAGGGCAACCTGGCCAAATCAGCAGGCCGGGAGAGACGGGGCATCCTTTCTGCAAAGGCCGGGCTGGCAAGAGGCGCGCGCTGCGCGGACGGCAGGGCAGCCGAAATAAACCGCCCTTTGTCTGCAGGACCGGTTCTGAAGGACAGATCTATGTCCTCTACCGCAAAATCCGATTTTGAATCATCGGCATGCAATTCAAGTTCGATAGCCGGGTAGCGGGACCGAAGGCTTGCCAGAAGCGGGACAAGCGCGGTGCAAAGAAGACTGTTGGGTCCTGAGACTGACACCCGCCCTGCAATCTTCCCGCTTCGGGCGAAGCCAAGCTGCGCCTCGGCCTCAAGCGCTGCATCCACCGGGCCGACGCAAATCTCGAAAATCCTGCGCCCAGCCGCGGTCGGGGCCACCGCCCGCCCAGACCGGTCCAGCAGGACCAGCCCCAATTCGGCTTCAAACAGCGCAAGCTTTTGGCTGATCGCCGACTTCGTGGTGTTCAGCTCCGCCGCTGCCGCGCTCATCGACCCGGCGCGCACAGTGGCCACCAGGGCCTTGGCGCAGGAATAGAATCTATCGTTCATAAATCCGAACGATAGTTAACAAACGGGTCATTTTCCAGAACAAATGAGATCCCTAAATTCTATTTCAGCGAACAGGCCAGGAGATGAGAAATGCAGACAGAGATGGTCTATCACCCCGCCGCGACCCGTGAGTTCAAGGACTTCGGCTTCATGCAGGCGCATCTGTCGTTCAAGCCGCACCTTGCAGAAGGGCGCCGGCGGTTCGGCCCGCTGATCACAATTGACGACGGCACGCTTGCACCGGACGCCCAAGGCTTTGGCCTGCATCCGCACCGGGATGTCGAAGTCGTCACCTTCATGGTGAGCGGAGAGGTGTCGCATATCGATCCGGTGGTGCCCGTTCACAACGGTACTGTGAAGTCGAAAGGCCTTCAGCTGATCACCGCCGGTACAGGCATCCTGCACAACGAGGTGAACAACTCGCGGACGAAGCCGATGCGTGCGCTGCAAATCTGGTTCGAGCCGCGGGCCAGAGGCCTGGCGCCGGCTTATTCCAGCAAGGAGCTGGAAACCGCGGACCACAGCAACCGGTTCCAGCTGGTGCTGTCGCCAGACGGCGCCGGTGGCTCACTTGTCGTGCAGCAGGAGGTGCGCCTGAGTTACGGCAGCTTCGACCGCCGCAGCGTGCTGAACTTCAGCCCGTCCAGCCCTGACCGCAGCCTCTACATCTTTATGATCGAAGGCGAGGCAACTGCTGCCGGCCGCGCCCTCAGGAAAGGGGATGGGCTGGGACTGCTCCGTGCCGGGGACGTGGCGGTTGAGGCTGCAGCCGGCGCTGAGCTCCTGATCTTCGAACTGCCTGCATCCGAAATCTCTTAACCAGGAAAGGACATCAACATGACCTCCAAAAAAGTGCCCCCCGAAAACGCAGCCACTGTTCTGATCGACCATCAGGTTGGCACCATGAACTGGGCGAAGTCCGTTGACCGCGATCTGATCGAAGCCAATACCCGGGCCTTGGCGCGGACGGCGGCGGCGCTTGGCATGCCGCTGGTGCTGACTTCCAGCATGGAAGACAACATGCAGGGGCCGCTGATGCCCGCGCTGGAAGAGATTGCGCCGGATGCCTTCGCCGCGCGGATCAAGCGCCCTGGCGTGGTGAACTGCTGGGATGACAGCGCCTTTGCCGCTGCCTGCCGCAACACCGGGCGCAGGCATTTCATCATGGCAGGCATAACCACTGACGTGTGTCTTGCCCCGCCTGCGATCAGTGCCGCCGAAGAGGGCTTTGCCGTGACCGCAGTTGTCGATGCTTCCGGTTCTCCCACTGCGCTGACGGATGAGATGGCGTTCCGCAAAATGGAGCGAGGCGGTGTCGAGCTCACCACAACCAGCGCGCTGCTTGCAGAACTTGCGGTCAATTGGGCCAGCGAGGCCGGACAGAAAATCATGCAGATCCTCGGCGAGGAAATCCTGAGCCGCGGATAGGCTCTCTGACCCATTGAAAGTAATGCGGGAGCGGCCGCCTCATTCATGGGGCGGCCATTAAACTTCGCAGGTGGTGCTAACTTTGAGAAAAAGCTCCCGATCTGGCAATAAAAGGAGCTTGAAAACGGCCACTATGGCCCGGCTGCGCAGGGGGTGCCAGGCGGGTCGAAGGAGTGACACCGAATGGTCCATTCGAGCCCACTGAAGCTCATTAATGCCTGACTGCAGCAATAAAACTTCTGGCCAACTCAGGGAACGCCAGCAGCACAAAGACGATAAGCTTCAATGATCTCGGATGACAAAAGATCAGCATCCTCTTCCCTCATACCGTATCCGATAACAGAGGCTCGAATGATCTTCCGGCCCGCCCATTCGCCATGGGTGGGGTATACCTTTCCATTGTCCTGAATGCGCTGCAGGACCCGCATGGTCAGATCGTCGCCATCCGGCCCCTCGCCGCAGCAGATTGCGACCTGATTGCTGTGGATCTGGTTCAGAACTGTCAGGCCGGGCTCGTTCGAAACCGTTCGGGCAATTCGCTCCGCCAGGCGGCAATGGCGTGCTACCAGTTCGCAAACTCCCGTCCGGCCAAGGTGCCGAAGTAGCGCATAGCTCGGGACACCTCTTGCACGCCGGGATAGCTCCGGCGTTGAATCACTTGGTTCCCAATGCTCTGTTGTTTCCGGGAGATAGGCGCCGCGGGCAGACATCGATGCAACAAGCGGCGCCCGGTCGCGCACGATGACCATGCCTGCATCGAATGGCGCGTTGAGCCACTTGTGCAGGTCAATCGCCCAACTGTCTGCTTTACCGACCCCCTCCAACCGGTTAGCCAATTCAGGCACGGCGGCGAGCCAGAGCCCGAAAGCACCATCCACATGAACCCAGCCGTTCCGCTCGCGCACCATTGGTATGAGCTCGGCAAACGGATCAAAGGCGCCGGTGTTTATTTGACCTGCCTGGAGGATAACAAGCGGCGGACCGCTGCAGCTGTCCAGGGCAGTCCGGAAAGCATCCGGCTTTATCCTGCCTTCGCCGTCTGTCGCGACGATGTTTGTTCGGCTCGCGCCAAAGCCAGCATAACGCAGGGCTGCGAATGGGGCAGAATGCGCGTCTTGCCCGATCAAAACGGGAATCTCGGGTGCCGAAAACAGCCCGTCAGCTTCAACATCCCACCCTTGCGAAGCCAGCAGCGCATTGCGTGCTGCCATGACGCCAACCATGTTCGCCACTGTGCCGCCGGTCACAAGACCGGCTCCGCTTTCGGACGGCAGTGACAGCAACTCGATAACCCAGTTGCAAACAGCGCGTTCCATTCCGGTTATTGCTGGTGTTTCAAAAGATGAACCCGCGTTCTGGCCCCAGGCGGATACCAGAATGTCGGCAGCTACACCGACGGGATGCGATGCGCCGAGGACATAGCCGAAGAAGGTCGGCCCCGCCATTTTGTGCAGCCCGCCTTCAGACCGCCGCACGATGTCCCCGATTACCTCACTTTCCGGCACCCCCGTTTCAGGAAGAGGGCTCAGAAAACGGCTCGCAGCTTCGCCAAGTCCCAATGCAGGCCGCGCAGGCGCCCTTGGCAGTTCCTGGCGATAGGTTTTCGCCGCCTTGTAGGCTGCTTCCAAAGCTTGCGCCTGCGCTTCACTCAAACCTTGCCGCACTCGTCCCATCACAAATACCCGCTACCAGAATGCTACCCGTGGAAAGGTAGCATGGATTGCTCTGAAATGCCTTGGTTTACATGTGGCCAAAGAGTGTTTCGTCCCGGCCGAGGCATTGGTTGTTTAGAAATGCTGTACCTGGTTGCGAACGGCCGCATTGGGGAGGCCGCACTGCGGCGACGGGAACCCTGACAAATGGCAGGTGAGGACCGTCCTTGCATCGCATAACGACCGCGATCGCGCACGTGCCGCACCCCATCCGAGGTCAGTTTCGGGCCCGAACTTATTTTTCGGGCTTTCTCGCAATAACTGTTGTTACAGTACGCGTCTTCCGGCTCCTGGTAATCGCTATCGCACCCAAAACCAGGGTGCAGGCTACGGCCTGGTGCATTGTGATCACTTCATCAAATGCAATAACTCCAACCGCAAACATCGTCGGTAATTCGATGCTTCCGACGACGGCAGTTTGGGAAGCGCCGATCAGGGGCGAACAGATCGTGTATACGAGCTGCGGCACAAGTGCCGTGATCAAACCAATTCCGACAATTAATACCCAGTCGGACTGCCCCGCCGGGAGCAACTCTGCGATGTCCGCACCCGCCATCAGCGGCAAAAGCCCAAGAACCGATCCCAAGGAAACGGAGGCAATGCGTGCAAGCGGCGGGATGCGGGACAGCCTGTGGACCAAATCACAAATACCGAAGCCAAAGCCGAAGGGGGCTGCCAACGACAGCAAAAGCATAGGAATGTGCTGCAGGGGCACCGATGCAGGCGAGCCTGCTATAATGGCCGCTACCGCAATGAGGCCTGAGGCGAGCAAAGCGCGCTTCGTAGGTGCATCGGAGAAGAAAGCCCAGGCAATGACCAGCGTGAAAACCGGGTAGGTCATGTAAAGCACGCCCACTGTCGATGCGGGCAGTGGACCTGTCCCGGTTTGATGCCGCTCCTTTGATAGCATTTATTGCAGCAAAGGAGATGAACTATGGGACTGAAGCGGACGGATGAATTCCGCCAAGATGCTGTGCGGATCGCATTAACGAGCGGGCTTACGCGTAAGCAGGTGGCTTCTGATTTAGGTGTTGGGCTGTCGACGCTGAACAAATGGATCACGGCACATCGAGACACTGATGCGGTGTCGAAAGAGGATTTGAGCCTCGCTCAGGAGAATGAACGCCTTCGGCGCGAGGTGCGCATTCTCAAGGAGGAGAGGGACATCCTAAAAAAGGCCGCCCAATTCTTCGCGGGCCTAAAGCAATGAGATTTAAGTTCATCGAAGAGCACCAAGACAGGTTCCCGGCCAAACGCCTATGCGATGTCGTCGGTGTCAGCACACGCGGATTGCGGGCCTTCCGCAGTCGGCCAGCCAGTCGCAGGCAGCGCTCTGATATGGTCACACTGGCGCACATCAAAGAACAGTCACGTCTCAGCCTGGGCAGCTATGGTCGGCCAAGAATGACCGAAGAGCTTAAGGAGATCGGCCTGGATGTTGGCCATCGCCGTGTGGGCCGTTTGATGCGCCAGAATGGCATATCCGTGGTTCGAACCCGCAAATACAAGGCCACGACCGATAGCGACCACCAGTTCAACATCGCACCCAATCTGCTGGATCGAAACTTCACAGCAGACCTGCCAAACCAGAAATGGGCGGGTGACATCAGCTATGTCTGGACGCGTGAGGGATGGTTGTATCTTGCTGTGATCCTGGACCTGCATTCCCGGCGTGTCATTGGGTGGGCCGTCAGCAATCGCATGAAGTGGGACTTGGCGATCCGGGCGCTGAAGATGGCTATCGCCTTCAGATCACCGCCTAAGGGCTGCATTCATCACACAGATCGCGGGTCGCAATACTGTTCACACGACTATCAAAAAATCCTGCGTCAGCATGGCTTCCAGGTGTCTATGAGCGGCAAGGGTAATTGTTACGACAATGCCGCGGTCGAGACGTTCTTCAAGACCATCAAAGCTGAACTGATCTGGCGACAGTCATGGGACACACGGCGTCAGGCTGAGATGGCCATCTTCCAGTACACCAACGGCTTCTACAATCCGCGACGCCGGCACTCAGCATTGGGCTGGAGAAGCCCGGTCGCTTTCGAACGGAAAGTGGCCTAAACGAGCAACTGGGGCGGCACTAAAACGCGACACGTCCACTCGAAGCAGGTTCGATCCCTCTCCTGTCATGGGAACCTTCTGTCTGATGATCGAGAAGGCCTCAATCGTCAGGCAGAAATGCCGTTCCCCAAATGCACCACTGTCAGATCATCGCTGAACCCCAGCCACCCGCGCCATTGCCGCGGAGCGGCTTCGTCCTCGGGTCGGCTACCGGTCTGATCCATATGTCCTCTCCCTGATGTCGATGGCGGATATTTCGGCCTCGCAAGCGGACAGAAACGCTGTTTCTGCGTCCGATTGGCGGCGCGCCGGGTTGGTAATCAGGTAGATATTCACCATCGGCAGCTCGTCATAGGGCGGCAGCTGGCGGATGCGCCCGGCTGCGACGTCCTGGCTTGCCACGTGAAGGGGCAATGCGCCTATCCCGATATTCGCCATGATCATCCGGCGGATTTCATTCAAGCTTGAGGACACGCCGCGCCAGGTATTGGCCAAGCCCATGCGGGCACGCAGGCGTGAAATGGCTTCAAGCGGGCCGCCTTCAGCTTCGGTTTGAAAAGCTACAAACGGTTCGCCCTCCAAGTCCTCCGGGGTGATGGTCCGAGCGCCGAATAATGGGTGGCGTGCGCCGCAATAGAGGCCAAAGTATTCCCGGTACAGGACCATGGTGTCCAGGTTTTGAGGAAGCGCTGACAGCAGGCATATCCCGAAACTGGCACGGTTTTGGGATATCATGGTCTCGACATCGTCGCTTTCGTGCACAGAGAAGGAATAGGTGACGTGCGGATGGGCCGCGCTGAACCGGCTCAGAAAATCTTCGAAATGCTCAGAGATCACAGAACTGGTGATGGCTATCGAGAGGTGCCCGCGCAGCTCTGTATTGTCGGCGTCAAGCAGAGATGGAAGCTGAGAGACGGAGCCGAAAATTTTGGCGCATTCCGTGTAAAGCGCCTGTCCCGAGCGGGTTATGGTGAACTCATTCGGCTTGCGAATGACAAGCGTCTTGCCGGTTGTTTGTTCAAGGCGTTTCAGGGCCGCGGACACCGTTGGCTGTTTCAGCCCTAGAAAATCCGCGGCCTTAGAGATGCCGCGCTGCTCGGCGACCACCATGAAAGTGCGCAGCAGGTTCCAATCCAGGTTCCAGGGGAAACGCTGCTGATGCGGCAGGCTCATAGATTTCACCTATATTGAAGGTAGCATATATTTATTTGCGCAATACAGGACGGTTGTGCAAGCTTTTGTTCAAGCGGCTCGTCCGCCACTGCGCACGGGCGAAAAGCCCGGCCTGTTTCAATAGGGAGAAAAAAATGACTGTCCGCCGAACCGTCCTGAAATCCGCGATTGCCGCAGCTGCCCTTGCAGTGGCCGGATTGAACACTGTTTCTGCAGAAGAGCTTGGCACCTTGAAAGAAAAGGGTGTCATCCGCATCGCAATGTCGGGTGCATACCCTCCGTTCAACTTTGTGAACGACGAAAACCAGGTTGTCGGCTTTGATCCGGCCATCGGCACCGAGATTGCCAAGAGGATGGGGATGGAAGCGGAAATCGTGACCACCGCATGGGATGGCATTATCGGCGGGCTGCTTGCCAACAAATACGATGCAATCGTTGGATCGATGACCATTACCGAGGAGCGCGATGAAGTTGTCGACTTTGTTGGGCCATACTACTCGGACAAGCGCGCCATCTTTTCCAAGCCGGGATCGGGCATTGCCGGGCTGGAGGATCTCGAAGGAAAGAAAGTCGGCCTGACCCTGGGTGAAACCCATGAGGACTGGGCGCGTGACAAGGGCTACGACATCAACACCTACAAAGGCCTGCCTGAGCTTCTGCTGGAGCTGGAAAACGGACGTGTTGACGCCATCGTCAACGACTCCATCGCTGCCATTCTTGCGATGAAGGAGAAGGGGCAGGAGTTCGAAATGTTCGGCGATCCGACGACCGAGCCTTTCGGGGCAGGCATAGCGATCCGTGAGGGTAGCCCGGAACTGGCGGCGGAAATGCAAAAGGCGCTGGATTCCATGATGGAAGACGGCACCTACCTTGCCATCGCCGAGAAGTGGATTGGCGCGGACATCCGCTGACAAGCCTTCCCCCTGCTGCCCAGCGCCGCGGCAGGGGCTTCGTCAATCCCGCATGACGGATCGCGCGCTCCCGCCAGAACGGACCAGCTGTCCGCGGCTGGATTGCACACGCCGATCTCAGCCAAAATACAGGTGTGGAGTTGCATGTTATCCAGCAAGGGAATTCTTCTGCCGCAAACGGGCGCAGTACCGGCGCGCCGTCTAACCAGAGGAGTGGAACATGGACTTTGAATTGATGCTCAAGGTCTATCCGTTTTTTCTGGAGGCGGCCTGGACAACCATTCTGCTGTCGGTGCTGACTGCCATTCTAGGCCTGGCCTGTGGAACGCTGGGCGCTGCTGCCCGTCTGTCGCGTTTTGCGGTTCTGCGGTTGCTTGGTGCCGCCTATGTCAGCCTGTTCCGCGGTACGCCCGCGCTGATCCAGTTATTCATCTTGTATTTCGGCGGCCCGCAAATCGGCATCCAATTGGACGCTTTCGAGGCGGGCGTTATCGGATTGGGCATCAACGCCGGGGCATATGTGACCGAAACGATCCGCGGGGCGATCATCGCAATCGACAGAGGCCAGCGTGAAGCTGCCCGTACCCTGGGGTTGAGCAGCTGGCAGGCGACTTACAAGGTCATCCTGCCGCAAGCTGCGCGGCTGATGGTGCGCCCGCTTGGGGTTAACCTGAATATGCTGGTCAAGGCGACGGCTCTGGTGGCGGCGATCTCGGTCATCGAGCTTACTTACACCGCACAGCGTTATATCGGCTCGACCTACAAACCGTTCGAAATGTTCCTTCTCGCCGGGGTTCTCTACATGATCATCATCTATGCGGTTGGCCGGGGCGTTGCCTGGCTTGACCGCAAAGTTCAAATCACCTGATCGGAAAAAGGAAAGTCAGATGGGCCTCGATTTTTCGATCATTCCCAAATACTTGGATGTGATACTTCTGGGCTGTGCCTGGACCATCGGCATCACCGCCGCTGCTGCGATCCTCAGCTTCTTCGGTGGCATCGTCTTTGCAGTGATTGCGCTCTTTGCACCCTGGATCATCCGCCTGCCTTTCCGCCTGATCGAATGGGTCTTCATGGGGACGCCGCTCCTGCTGCAGCTGTTCCTGATCTACTTTGGCCTGGTGCAGATCGGCATCGACCTGCCGGCGTTCGTGGCGGGGATCATCGGCCTGGGCCTGCACTTTGCGGTTTACAATTCCGAATTGATTCAGACCGCGATCCTTGCCGTGGATAAAGGGCAGATGGAGGCCGCGCGCACCTTGGGGTTGAGCCGTGGTGAAGCCCTGCGCAAGGTGGTGATCCCGCAAGCGGTGCGCGACGTGATCCCGCCGATCGGAAACAACATGATCGCCCTGTTGAAAGACAGCGCCCTGGTGTCGGTGATCGGCGTCAGCGAATTGACGCTTTCGGCGCAGCGGGTGATCGGCAAGACGTACCGCCCGTTCGAATTCTACATCCTGGCTGCCGCGTTCTACTACGTCATCAACCTTTGCATGGAATGGGTGCAGCGCAGGATCGAACGCCGCATCTCCATCTCCCGCTGATTTCAGGAGGCCGCTCATGCCTGAACAGACAGACTTTGTCGAAATACGACACGCACAGAAATCCTTTGGCCCGGTTGAGGTTCTCAAGGACATCAGCCTGACCGTCAAACGCGGGCAGATCGTTGGCATCATCGGATCGTCAGGGTCCGGAAAATCCACGCTATTGCGGGCGATCAACGACTTGGACCCATTGACCAGCGGCGAAATCTGGCTGGATGGGGTGCAGGTGAACAGGAAGCTGCCCCACCGCCAGTATGAAAAGCACATCAATGAGATGCGCCAGCAGGTTGGCATGGTGTTTCAGCACTTCAACCTGTTTCCGCACATGACCGCGCGCGAAAACGTCACCATGGCGCCGAAAATGCTCAAGGGGCTGTCCAAGCAGGAGGCCGACAAGCTGGCCGAAGAGCAACTGGACAAAGTGGGGATGCTGGAGCGGATCGACTACTACCCCTCGCAGCTGTCCGGCGGGCAAAAACAGCGGGTCGCGATCGCACGGGCGCTGGCCATGAAGCCGAAGCTGATGCTGTTCGACGAAGCAACTTCGGCGCTGGACCCCGAACTTGTGGAAGAGGTGAACCTCGTTATGAAGCGGCTCGCCGAAGAGCATATGACGATGATCATCGTGACCCACGAAATGGATTTTGCAGCCTCGGTCTGCGATCGCGTCCTGTTCATGGACAAAGGCGTCGTTGTTGAAGAAGGCCCGCCGGAGATCGTGCTGAAGACCCCGGCCAAGGAAAGAACACGCGAATTTCTTCGCAAGCATATCGAGGGTGCAAAGTGAGCGACGCAAACTCCTGCCTGTTCTACCAGTCCCGCACACCGCGCCCGTTTCTGGATTACGGCGAGGGCATCTACCTGTTCGATGAGACTGGTAAACGCTACATCGACGGCTCCTCCGGTGCGATGGTGTCGAACATCGGCCATTCCAATCCGCGCGTTTTGGCCAAGATGAAGGCACAGATGGACAAGGCCACCTTTGGCTACCGCCTGCATTTCCGCACCCATCCATCAGAGGATCTGGCGGCAAAAACCGTCGCCATGACGCCGGAAGGGCTGGACCGGGTGTTTTTCGTGTCCGGCGGTTCGGAAGCGGTTGAAAGCGCTGTGAAATTGGCCCGGCAATACGCGGTCACCCAGGGCCAAAGCAGCCGCCACAGGGTGATTTCACGCTTTCCCTCGTATCACGGCTGCACCTTCGGCGCGCTGGATCTGACAGGGTACGACCCGCTGCGCGAACCGTTTGCACCAATGCTGGAGGGCATGCCCAAGGTGGCGGCGCCCGCGACCTATCTCGACCGCGATGACCTGAGCGAAGAAGAGCGCGGGCTGAAATATGCGGAGCTGCTGCGGGACCGGATCCTGGAAGAAGGGCCGGAAAACGTGCTGGCCTTTCTGATGGAGCCGGTCGGCGGGGCCTCCACCGGGGCCCTGGTCGCGCCGGACAGCTACTATGGCCGTGTCCGCGAAATCTGCGACGAGTTCGGTGTTCTGCTGATCTACGACGAGGTCATGACAGGCGCCGGCCGGACCGGCAAATTCCTGGCTGCCGAGCATTGGGGCATCACCCCGGATATCGTCGCCCTGTCCAAGGGCTTCGGCGCAGGCTACGCGCCCTTGGGGGCGATCGTCGCCAGCGCGCGCCTGGTGGAGCCGGTTCTGGACGCCGGCGGCTTCCTGCATGGCTTCACCTATGCAGGGAATCCGCTTGCCTGTTCCGCCGGGCTTGCCGTTCTGGAAGAGTTGGAAGATCAGGGGCTGATCGGGAACGCTGCCAAGATGGGGGAGGTCCTTATGGCAGGCCTGCGTGCATTGATGAACCGCTATCCCTTTATCGGCGACGTGCGCGGCAAAGGGCTTCTGACGGCCTTCGAGCTTGTCTCGGACCGCGCAACCCTGGCCCCCTTGCCGCCAAGCCTTGATGCTCATGCGCGGCTTGTCGAACTTGCTTATGAGCGCGGCCTGATCATTTATTCCCGGCGCACCCGCGGCGGCACCGCTGGTGACCATTTCCTGATTGCCCCGCCGCTGATTGTCACCGAAGCGCAGATCGGTGAAATCATGGCGATCCTGCAGGACGCTCTGGATGCATTTGCCAACGAGGCGGGACTGCCTATCGCGGAGGCCGCATGAGGCTGCCTGACAAAAGCTGCACAATCGAAAGCGCTATTGCCGGCATCAAGGATGGCAGCACGGTGATGGTGGGCGGCTTTGGTGTGCCCGGCACACCAATGGCGCTGATCAGGGCTCTTGCTGCCCACGGCGCGCGCCGCCTGACGCTCATCAAGAACGACGCGAACGAGCCCGGCATGGGAATCGACCATCTGTTGCAGAGCGGGCAGGTGGCGCGGCTTATCACCACCCATCTGGGGCTGAACAGCCACGCGATTTCGCTGATGAACGAAGGCAAGATCGAGGTCGAATTCAACGCGCAAGGCATTCTTGCCGAACGCATCCGGGCGGGCGGCGCCGGGATCGGCGCGGTGCTGAGCGATATTGGCATCGGCACAGAGCTGGCGGCCGGAAAGCAGGTGGTCGAGATCGCAGGACGGCCCCATTTGGTCGAGACCGCCCTGCGCGCGGACGCGGCGCTGATCCATGCCGGCCGGGCGGATACCTTCGGCAATCTTGCCTATGCCGCGACAGCGCGGAATTTCAATCCGCTGATGGCGATGGCATCCGATTGCGTGATTGTTGAGGCCGAGACCCTTCTTCCGCCGGGGGGGCTGGCGGCGGATGCAATTCATACGTCCGGAGTTTTTGTCGATCACGTGGCTGAATTGGGTGAGCTGTCGGAGGAGTACGCCGTTGTCCAGCGCTAAGGAACGCATGATTGCCCGCGCCGCGCGTGAGATTGCACCGGGCATGGTGGTCAATCTCGGGATCGGCTTGCCGACCCGGGTCGTCAACCATCTGCCTGCTGATTTCCCGGTATGCCTGCATACCGAAAACGGCCTGGCGGGCATCGGCCCGGCGGTGCCGCCGGAACAGGCGGACCGCAATCTGATCGACGCAGGGGGCGGCTATGTCTCGACCGTGCCGGGATCGGCCTTTTTCGACAGCGCCACCAGCTTTGCGATGGTGCGCTCCGGGCGCCTGGATCTGACTATGCTGGGGGCGTTCGAGGTCGGCGCGAATGGTGATCTGGCCAACTGGAAAATCCCTGGTAAGTTCAGCCCCGGCGCAGGCGGCGGCATTGAGCTTGCGCAGAAAGCGCGGCGGGTGGTGGTGCTGACCACGCATACCGACCGGGCCGGCAATCCCAAACTGAAGTCCGAATGCGCCCTGCCGCTGACGGCCCGCGGCTGTGTGGCGCGGGTTTTTACCGATCTGGCAGTGATTGATGTGTCGCCGCAGGGATTTGTTCTGGCTGAAACTGCAAAAGGTGTCAGCGCGGCTGAAGTGGCCGAGGCCACCGGCGCACCGCTGATCCGTCCTGATACCGACCTGCCAGCATTTTGAGGCTCATGATGCAAGATGATCTGAAAAACCGGCTGTGTGACACCGTAGACGCTGGTTTCGACCGGCAAGTCCGATTCCTGTCCGAGCTGACGGCGCACCCGTCGACGCGGGGCAATGAGCAGTCGGCACAGGATTTCATGGCATCTGAACTGGCCGCGCGCGGTTATGAGGTCGACCGCTGGCAGATTGACGTTGCCGGGATCCGGCATTTGCCCGGGTTCTCACCGGTGCTCGGTCCTTATGAAGATGCCGTCAACGTAGTGGGCATTCACCGCGCTCAGGCGCCTGCAGGCCGCTCGCTCATCCTGAACGGGCACATTGACGTGGTGCCCGCCGGGCCGCTGGACATGTGGGACAGCCCCCCGTTCGAGCCGCGTGTGGAAGCAGGCTGGCTCTATGGCCGCGGCGGCGGGGATATGAAGGCGGGCCTGGCTTCGAACCTCTTTGCGCTGGACGCTCTCAGGGCCTGCGGGCTGGCCCCTGCCGCGGATGTGTTCTTCCAATCCGTGGTCGAGGAGGAGTGCACCGGCAACGGCGCGCTGGCCTGCCTGGCGCGGGGCTATACCGCTGACGCGGCTTTGATCCCCGAGCCGTTTTCCGAACGTCTGGTCACCGCGCAGCTGGGCGTGATCTGGTTTCAGGTGCATCTCAAAGGCCTGCCGGCTCATGTCGCCTATGCCGGCAGCGGAGCCAACGCGATCGAGGCGGCCTTTCCGCTGATCCGGGCGCTGCATGAAATGGAGCACCGCTGGAACGCAGCCGGGAACCGCCCGGCCGATTACGCCCATATGGATCACGCGCTTAACCTGAACGTCGGCAAAATCGAAGGCGGCGACTGGACCAGCTCGGTGCCCGCCTGGTGCGTTTTCGACGTGCGAATGGCAATATTCCCTGGCCAGTCCATCGACGCCGCAAAGGCCGAGATCGAACAGGTGATTATGGATACCGCGCGCGAAAATGACTTCCTGCGTAATGCCTTGCCCGAGATTGTCTATCATGGCTTTCATGCCGAAGGGTACGCGCTGTCGCAGGACAGTTCCGCCAAAGCCGCGTCCGCGATTGCCGCGCTTGATCAGGCGCACCAATCCGCCACCGGTGAGGCCCTGGCGCGCGAAGCGATCACCGCCACCACCGATGCGCGTTTTTTCGGCCTCTATGCGGACACTCCGGCGCTGGTTTATGGCCCGCGCGCCGAAGCGATCCACGGTTTCAATGAACGCGTCGACCTGGAAAGCGTACGCCGCGTCACCAGGGCCACAGCCATGTTCATCGCCGATTGGTGCGGAACCGAAGAGATCTGAGGACCTTTCACATGCGCGACGCCTTCATCGTTTCCACCGCCCGCACGCCGATAGGCAAAGCCTATCGCGGTGCGTTCAACAATCTCGAGGCGCCGGGCCTGGCCGCGCCCGCAGTCACAGCAGCCCTCGCCGCCGCCGGAGTGCAGGGCGGTGACGTCGAAGAGGCCGTTTTTGGTTCGGCATTGACGCAAGGCACATCCGGTGTGAACGTCGCCCGCCATATTGCCCAGGCTGCCGGGCTGCCCGACAGCGTCGCCGGGGCCACGGTGGACCGCCAGTGCGCCTCGGGCCTGAACGCCATCGCGATGGCCTCGCACATGGTGCGGTGCGAAGAGGTCAGTATTGCGCTGGCCGGTGGGCTCGAAAGCATCTCTTTGGTTCAGAATGCGCATTGGAACGGGCATCGCTATCGCGATCCGAATGTTCGGGACGGTTATTATATGGCCATGCTGGACACCGCCGAAGTGGTGGCCGGCCGCTATGGCGTGACACGAGAAGCACAGGACGCTTATGCGCTGCAAAGCCAGATCCGGACTGCAAAGGCGCAGCAGGCCGGGCTGTTTGCTGATGAAATCGTGCCCGTTGACGCGGTCAAGGTTGTCACAGACAAGGCGAGCGGGGAAACCCGTGAAGAACGGGTCCGGCTGGTGCAAGACGAATGCAACCGCCCCGGTACTACCTCTGCCGGGCTGGCGGGGCTGGCGCCGGTGCGCGGCGCGGGGAAAACCGTGACTGCAGGGAATGCGAGCCAGCTCTCCGACGGCGCGGCGGCCTTGGTGGTGATGGAGGCCGGCGAGGCCCGCCAGCGGGGACTGACCCCATTGGGAGCCCTGCGCGGCTTTGCTGCCGCGGGTGTTGCTCCCGAAGAAATGGGCGTCGGCCCGGTAGTGGCCATTCCGCGCCTGCTGGAGCGAGCCGGGCTCAGCATGGATCAGATCGGCCTATGGGAAATAAACGAAGCCTTTGCCGCGCAGCTGCTCTATTGCCGCGATGCTCTGGGCATTCCCGATGACCGGCTGAACGTGAATGGCGGCGCGATTTCCATCGGCCACCCCTATGGCATGTCCGGCGCCCGCATGGCGGGGCACATCCTGCTGGAAGGCCGCCGCCGCGGTGTGACGTGGGGCGTGGTATCCATGTGTGTCGGCGGCGGGCAGGGCGCCGCCGGGTTGTTCGAGATTTTCTAAGGAGGTTCTGATGGCCGCTCTTTCTGCTGAACAGATCAGCCAGCTGACGGCTTTGCGCCAGGAGTTGCACCGCCGCCCCGAGATTTCCGGTGAGGAGGCCGGAACCGCTGAGCGCATCGCGGCCGAACTGACCGCGCTGGGGGCGGACCGGATCTGGCGCGGCCTCGGCGGTCATGGTGTTGCGGCAGAGTTCACCGGGGCGCAGGACGGCCCCGCCGTGCTGTTCCGATGCGAGCTTGACGGGCTGCCGATCCGCGAAATCTCGGATCTGCCTTACAGGTCGGAGGTAGAGGGCAGGGGGCATTTGTGCGGCCATGACGGGCATATGGTATCGGTTCTGGGGGTTGCGATGCGGCTGGCCGGCTGCCGCCCTGCCGCCGGGCGCGTCATTGTGCTGTTTCAGCCGGCCGAAGAAACCGGTGCCGGTGCCGAGGCGGTGATCAAGGATCCGCGCTGGCCCGAAATCCGCCCGGACTTTGCCTTTGCTTACCATAATGTGCCCGGCCGGCCGCTCGGCGAGATTGGCCTGCGGCCGGGGGCGGGCAATTGCGCTTCGCGAGGGATGCAGATTCTGCTGGAAGGAAAGAGTTCGCATGCTGCAGCCCCCGAGGACGGGATTTCGCCCGCCAATGCAATGGCGGAGCTGATGGCCGGGCTGCCGGCACTCAGCCAGGGCGTAATCGGTGATGCCGGTTTTGCGCTCAGCACCCTGACGCATGTGAAACTGGGCGAACCTGCTTTCGGTATTTCGCCAGCCGACGGGGAGATGCGCGTCACGCTGCGCTCAATGACGAATGAGCGGATGGACACCCTGATCGCCGAGGCGCGAAGACAGGTCGAAAGCAGCGCCGTCGGCCTGAAAGCGGAGGTACGATGGCACGATGTTTTCCGCGCAGTCGAGAACGATGAACAGGCCACCGAAATCGCGCAAGAAGCGGCGCAAGCGCTGGGGCAGACCTGCCGCGACATGCCTGTCCCGATGCGCTGGTCCGAAGATTTCGGGCGCTTCGGAGAAGACGGAGCCAAGGCGGCCTTGCTCTATGTCGGATCCGGTGAGGAGCATCCCCAGCTTCACAACCCGGATTATGATTTCCCCGATGCGCTCCTTCCGATTGTGACAGATTTGTTTTGCGGGATTGCCGATAGACTTCTCGGGCGGTCGCAGGCCTGAAGATGCCGGACATCTGCCCTGCCTCGTGGTGCACAGTTCACCGCGACCGCATTTCGAGAAACCTTGAGCTTGCTCTGGGTCTCGTCCCGAAGGGCAGGCGCTTTTGTGCCGTGCTGAAAGCAGACGCCTATGGTCACGGCATTCAGCAAGTTGTTCCCCTGGTGCAAGAACAGGGTGTCAAATGTATTGGCATCACCAGCAATTCCGAGGCGCGGGCCGTGCGCCAGGCGGGCTTCAAAGGGGCTGTCATCCGCCTTAGGGCGGCAGCGCCCCAGGAAATTGAGGGGGCTTTGGAGGACCGGGTCGAAGAACAGGTTGCCTCGCGCCGAGCCGCACAGCAAATCCGTGCCAGCGCAAAGGCCGGACGGTACAAGGCCAGTGTGCATCTCTCTTTGAACGCAGCAGGAATGTCGCGCGATGGGTTGGAAGTCTCGACGGAGGCCGGCAAGGAGACTTGCCGCGAAATTCTGGACTGCCTGGGGGAGCGCATTGGCGGGATCTGCACTCACTTTCCGTCAAATGACCGGCCCGAACTGCAGCAAAGCAACCGGCTGTTCCAGCAGCAGGTTTCCTGGGTGTTTGAAAACAGCAATTTGGAACGGTCTGATGTTGTCGTTCACGCAGGCAGTTCGCTGACACTGATTTCAGAGACCGCAATTGAAACAGACATGTATCGCTGCGGTGCCATACTGTATGGGATATTGAAGCCGGAACTGGGCTTTTGCAGCACGATGGACCTGGAAGCGCGCGTGGTGAGCCTGCAAGACTACCCTGAAGGGTCAACCGTTGGTTATGACAGGGAGCACCGCCTTAACCGGGCCCGCCGCTTGGCCTGTATTGCGATCGGGTACGAAAACGGTTTCAGGCGGCTTTCTCGGAATGGCAGCGTTGTTGTGGGCGGGCGCTTTCTGGCGCCAGTGATCGGCAAGATCTCCATGAATGCGATTGTAGCTGATGTGACCGGAGCTGACGGCATTCAAGTCGGCGACACAGTCAGCGTGTTCGGCGGCCGGGGGGCTGCACCGATCCGGCCGCTTATGGCCGAAAGCCAGTTCCGCACGATCATGGCGGACCTTTACACCGACTGGGGCAGGCGGAATTACCGGTACTATATCAATCAATAGTCTGCGGATGGTATCGCGAAGACAGCTCCGGCTGTGCTGAGCAGCCGCCGCGGACAGCCCTCCAGGTGTGGTTCAGCTTGACCGTTGCTGCATGTCCAGCCGTACAGCAAATGCTGCAAATCCAGTTCACGAAGTGGTCAAGGATTCTCCTGTATCCAAAACCGGCGCCGCATCAATGTCCTCCGCGTCCAGCATGGCGGCGACACGCTCCAGCGCCGCAATCAGCCCCGCTTGCTCCCAATCTTCCATCGCTTCAAATTTACGGACGAACCGCTGCTGAAGGGGGTCCGGAGCTTCCGTAATTGCCCGGCGGCCTTTTGCGGTAACGGAAATATTGGTTTGACGCCGGTCTGCCAGCGATTTTTCACGCACAGCCATCTCCTTGCGCACCAGTTTGTCGACAAGTGAGGTCACGGTAGCTTGGGAGATCCGCATCTGCTGGGAAATCGCCTTGGCTGTGCAGCTCTCATTTCCGGCGATGATTTGCAGAACCCGGAACTGCGGAGCCGTCAGGTCGACTGATTGGGCAAGCTCGCGCCCGAACATGTCGGTCGCGCGCAAAATCCGCCGCAGGGCTATCAGACTGGCATCAATACGGTCCATCTTCAGTTTCTGACAGAGCCCGAAGCGATAATCAAGCCGAGCGGAACCGCGGTTTTGCTTTGACAAGCGAAACACAAGAGGTCGAATGTGCCGACGCTCGCGTGCCTTGTTTTGCAGAAAAACGACACATTGCCGCAATTTGCGACAACCGCTTGAGGGGGGTGCTTTGAGGTGGTACTTAGCTAATCAAATTAAATGGAGGCGCCGAGACAGATGCGGCATGCATTAGAGTTTTTCCGGAAATCAACACCAGCGCTGCGCGAACCTGCGGCCGAAGACGGAGCTGAAATCTGGGAGCTGGTGCGCGCCTGCAAACCGCTCGACGAAAACTCGATGTACTGCAATCTGATCCAGTGCGACCATTTCCGCGAAACTTGCGTGGTTGCTGAGATTGATGGCGAAATCGCTGGCTGGGTTTCTGCCTACGTTTTGCCTGACGATCCGGAAACGCTGTTTGTCTGGCAGGTTGCGGTGTCGGAAAAGGCCCGTGGTGCCGGGCTTGGTTCGCTGATGCTGAACGGCCTGCTGCGCCGCGATGCCTGCAAAAACATCAAGCGGCTGCAAACGACCATCACCCAAGAAAACAGAGCGTCCTGGGGGCTGTTCCACACATTCGCAGCTAACCGGAGCGCGCCGCTGAAGAGCCAGCCCTACTTTACTCAGGCCCGGCATTTCAGGGACCGCCAGAGCACCGAGCACATGGTCACGATCGATTTCTCCGAGGCGCCCGGCAGGGCAGCCTGAGGGCGTTTACATCCATGTGGCGCTTGCCCGTTCTGACCTGCTTAATTCCAAGAGGACACACTATGCCGACTGATACGTCAGCCGAGATTTCTATTTTCAAGCGCCGCGAGTCCGAAACGCGCAGCTATTGCCGTGGCTTCGATACGGTCTTCACCCGTGCCAGCGGATCCGAACTGACGGACGACAAGGGGCGCCGGTACATCGACTTTCTCGCTGGCTGCTCTTCGCTCAACTACGGGCATAACGATCCGGACATGAAGGCGGCCCTGATCGAACATATCTCGTCCGACGGCCTTGCCCATGGCCTGGATCTGCATACCGATGCAAAGGCTGCCTTTCTGGAGGCCTTCGACCAGCAGATCCTGCGGCCGCGCAGCATGGACCACAAGGTAATGTTTACCGGCCCGACCGGTGCCAATGCCATTGAAGCGGCGCTCAAGCTGGCCCGCAAGGTGACCGGCCGCACCAATGTCATTGCCTTTACCAACGGCTTTCACGGCGTCACGATGGGTGCTCTTGCGGCAACCGGCAACGGTTATCACCGCGGCGGTGCCGGGTTGGCGCTGAACGGCGTGACCAGGATGCCCTATGACGGCTATCTCCCCGGAGGCGCTGATACGGCGGATTATCTTGAAGCCATGCTGAACGACCGCTCCAGCGGTGTGGACGCCCCGGCTGCAATTTTGCTGGAAACCGTGCAGGGCGAAGGCGGTCTGAATGCAGCCAGCCCCGAATGGGTGCAGCGCATCGCCGCGCTGGCGAAGGACCACGGCGCGCTGCTGATCATTGACGATATTCAGGCCGGCTGCGGCCGGACCGGAGGCTTCTTCTCGTTCGAGGAGATGGGTATCACGCCGGACATCGTAACCCTGGCCAAATCGGTGTCGGGCTTTGGCCTGCCGATGGCGCTGATGCTGGTGCGCCCGCAGCACGACATCTTCGGCCCGGCAGAACACAACGGCACTTTTCGCGGCAACACCCATGCTTTTGTCACGGCCCGGGTTGCGATCCGCAAGTTCTGGACGGACGACCGTTTCCAAAGGGACGTTGCGGCCAAATCCCGGCTCCTGACAGCTGCCCTGGAGGAGATGAGCGAGCTGCTTCCTGGTTCCTGTCTGAAGGGGCGCGGCATGATGCAGGGCCTGGACGTGGGCTCAGGCGAGCTGGCCGCCAGCATTTGCGCGTGTGCTTTCGAGAACGGTTTGATCATCGAAACCTCAGGCAGCGAGGACCAGGTGGTGAAGGTTCTGGCGCCGCTGACGACAGACAACGAGACTTTCCTTAAGGGCCTGAAAATTCTGCGCGACGCGATCCGCGGCGTGACGGACTCAAGCAAATTCGCAGCGGAGTAAGACATGATTGTTCGCGACTATAACGATATCGTCAAAAGTGAGCGCAACCGCGTTGTTTCAGACGCAAAATGGTCTTCGGTCCGGATGCTGCTGGCGCAGGACGGAATGGGGTTTTCCTTCCATATCACCTTTCTTGAGGCCGGTTCCGAACACACGTTCGAATACAAGAACCACTTTGAAAGCGTCTATTGCATGCAGGGCTCCGGCTCGATCACCGATCTGGCAACCGGCGAAACCCATCTGATCCGGCCCGGCGTCATGTATGCGCTGGATAAGCATGACCGTCACACCCTGCGTGCCGAGGAAGAGCTGGTCATGGCCTGCGTGTTCAATCCGCCGGTCACCGGCAGCGAAGTCCACCGCGAAGACGGCTCCTACGCGCTCGAAACCACTTGAAGAGGCCCCGGTGCCAGCCGGGGGATAGGCAGTGAATTTTCCCGAACATACCGTCGAGAAGATCGGCGGCACGTCGATGTCCCGCATCCGGGAGCTGCGTGACACTTTGATCATTGCTGACCGTTGCGGCAGCGCGCTCTATCACCGGATCTTTGTTGTTTCCGCTTTTGGCGGGATCACCAACTTGCTGCTGGAGCACAAGAAATCCGGGGAACCAGGCGTCTATGCCCTGTTTGCCAACGACGACAACGATCATGGCTGGCTTGATGCGCTGAGCCGCGTGGGGGAAGCGATGGCCGGTGTCCACAACGGCGTTTTGGATAATCCGGCCGACCGGGCGCTGGCTGAAGACTTTGTGCGCGACCGCATTGAAGGGGCCCGCAGTTGCCTGTTCGACTTGCGGCGCCTCTGCTCTTACGGCCATTTTCGCCTGTCGAGCCAGATGATGCTGGTGCGCGAGCTGCTGTCCGGGCTGGGCGAGGCGCATTCTGCATTTGTCACGACCCTGATGCTGCAGCGCGCTGGTGTGAATGCCCGTTTCATTGACCTCAGCGGCTGGCGCGATGAAAGCGAATGCTCGCTCCAGGAGCGGATTGCCGGCGGCCTCAGCTCTCTCGACCTGGCTTCGGAACTGCCTGTTGTCACCGGCTATGCCCAGTGCCGCGAAGGCCTGATGCGGGAGTATGACCGAGGGTATTCCGAGGTTACCTTTTCCAGCATCGCGGCCTTCACCAGGGCAAAAGAGGCGATCATCCACAAGGAGTTCCATCTGTCCTCTGCAGATCCGGCGCTGGTGGGCGCGGATGCCGTGCGCAAACTGGGGCACACGAACTATGATGTTGCCGACCAGCTGTCGAATATGGGGATGGAAGCCATTCACCCCAATGCCGCTAAGATCCTGCGCCAGTCAAACGTTGCCCTGCGCGTTACCAATGCCTTCGAGCCTGCCGACCCCGGCACGCTCATCGACGGTCAGCCTGCCGAAGTCCCGGAAGTTGAAATCGTGACCAGCCTTGATGTTATTGCGCTGGAGCTGTTCGAGCAGGATATGGTCGGCGTCAAAGGCTATGATGCCACTGTGCTTGAGGCTTTGCGCCGCCACAGCGTCCGGATCGTTTCCAAAAGCTCGAACGCGAATACCATCACCCACTATGTCGAGGCATCGCTGAAGGCCGTGCGGCGGGTGGTGAATGATCTGGAGCGTGTCTACCCGTCGGCCCAGGTCGATGCGCGGGCTTTGTCCATCGTCTCAGCCATCGGGCGCGATCTGTCCGGGGTGCAGGCGCTCGGCCGCGGGCTTGCAGCTTTTCACAAGGCAGGTGTCGACGTGATCGCGGCGCACCAGACGCCGCGCAACGTCGATGTTCAATTTGCGGTGCCAAGGACATCAGCGGAAACAGCGGTCGCGGTTTTGCACGCGGCGCTCATTCCGGGCGCCGGTCAGGCTGCAAAAGCAAAAGCGGCGTGAAGCGGCTGCTGGACCCTTGCTGTGCAGCCGGTTCGGCGCGGCGGCCGGGAGCAGGGAACGGCAATGTGGTATCCTGATCCTGAAACGCTTCATTCACCTCTGCACGCCAGCCTGGCAGTAGCCATTGAACAGGCCATTCTGACCAAAGAACTCCCCGCCGGCGCCCGGCTGCCGCCGCACCGTAAGATGGCAGACCGGCTTGGGCTGAGCGTTCACACCGTCAGCAAAGCCTACGAGAGCTTGCGCAAGCAGAACCTGATAGACGGGCAGGTCGGACGGGGCAGCTATGTTTGCGGTCCCGCGCCGCACCCTGCTCCGCAAAGGTCAGAGCGCGAAGGCGGCTTTGATTTCTCCACCGTCAGCCCCGTCCGCAACAAAGAGCACAGCAAGCGGTTTCAGACGTCATTGCAGGAGCTTGCGGCAGAACTGGATCCCTCGGCACTGCAGGCCTGCGGCGCCGTCGCCGGGAGCGGGGCGCACCGGGCTGCCGGGGCCCGGTGGCTGGCAGCCTGCGGGCTTGCGGCTGCACCAGAGCGGGTTCTTTTGACAAACGGCGGCAGCCTCGGAATGTCCGCCGCCTTGTCCGCTCTGACCCGCCCGGGCGACACTGTTTTGGCAGACAGCATTACACACAACCTGCTCGTATCGGGCTGCTCCTACTTGGGCTTGAAGCTTGCGGGACTGAAGGCGGACTCTGATGGCATTTTGCCGGACGCACTGGAGGACGCCTGCCGGACGTCCGGCCCCAAGGTGCTGTGCCTGCGGCCTTCACTGGCCAATCCGGTTCCGGTCATGATGCCGGAGGACCGGCGCAGGGATCTGGCCCGGATTGCGGATGCCCATGATCTCTGTATCGTTGAAGATGATCCGCTTGGCCCCGTGGCAGAGGACCGCCCGCCGCCGGTGTCGGCGCTGCTGCCGGAGCGTTCAGTATATCTGACTACCCTCAGCACATGCGCGATGCCCGGGCTGCAGGCCGGGTACATGGCCGCCCCGGGCCATCTGCGTCCAGCTCTGACAAGCCGCTTGCTGAGCTTCGGAGGAGCGGGCGCGCCATTAATGTGGGAGCTGGCCAGCCGCTGGGTGACGGACGGCACAATGCTGGAATTCACCAGCTGGCAGCGCCACGCCTTCAACAGACGGCACCGCATCGCCAGCCGGGTCTTCCGGGGAATTTCCTGGAGGGGGCATCCCTCTGCCTTGCATCTTTGGCTGCCGCTGCCTGAAGGGTGGAGTTCCGGCAGCTTTTCGCAATACGCGCGTCAGCTGCAAATAGCTGTTGCACCTGATACGCCATTCCTGGCCTCCGGCACGTGCCCACCTGGCGCTGTGCGGGTTTCTCTGGGTGCGGTGCAGGATGAAAGTCATTTCCGTAAAGGGTTGGAGTTGCTTGCAGCACTTCTAAGGATGGAACCGGGCTGCCTGCCGCATCTGGCGCTTTAGCACCGGCGCCCGGATGGTGGTGTCAAAGCTTGCAAGCGTTCCTTCCGGCAGGGTCGGCCTCGCCGCCTGGATTGCCCGCTGCGCTTGCTTCGATCCTTGGGAATTCCGTTTGATGCAGGAGTGTCTGAAATCCGAATGCCGGACTGCTGCGTTCGGAGCGTATTTGGCTGACATGCGGGTCAGCTCTACAACAAACAGCCAGACCTGTGTCCCGCGCCAGACCCTGCACCCCGCATTAGCGCACAACCGTTGCTGTTCAGAGACTGACAAAAGGTCCACTGCCGGATGGCCTAAGAAACGCCTCGCTGGTCAGGGTCCTTGCCGCAGAATGTTGGCCGTTCGCGCTGTAAATCCGCACCTTTGCTTCAGAGCCCAGACTCCCGCTGAACCTTTCAAAGGTCGAAGTGATCCGGAAAAAGACTGTTTGCGATGTAGAGGCAGACACGTTCGGCGCGGCACCGGTCGAATTCTTCTGAGTGGAGATGGAAATCTGTCCACATGCCTTCGAAGAGCGCAATAAAGGCGTCGGCCGCAAGATGGGCGTCGCCATTTGGGTACTTACCCTCGTCGATCAGGCTCTGGCAGATCTCCACGATCGTGTTGTGAAAGCTCGCATCTCTTGAATCGATGTATTTGTGGTACTCGGGATTCGAGCAAGCCTCGGACCTGAACGCGAACCAGATTGCCACATCACGTTCATTCAGAATATCCGGTGACAGATCAACTTTGATAATCCCCATCAGCTTGTCCCTCGCGGAGAGGTCAGGGTTGCGGGCAATCTTTTTCCAGCGTTCGGAATAACTGTTAGACAAGTCTTCAGCGACCGCCAGCAAGAGGTTTTCCTTTGTCTTGAAGTGCAGATTGATCATGCCCCGCGATAGGCCTGATATCTTCTGAATCGCTGCAATCGTCGCCCCGCGGAAGCCGTGTTTGAAAATGGCATCCGCTGCCGAATCCAGAAGGTGGCGCCGGTTCTTCGACTTGCTCAGTTCCCGGGCGTTCTGCCCTTCCTCATGCTGACCGGTGTTGCTCACGTCCTTTGCGAACCTTTCTGACTTGGGTGAATGCCCCTGAGTTTCCAACGGCTTCATACAGCTAAAACCTAATGGCAAAAGCATTTCTTGACAATGAATGAACGTACGTTCAGTTTGTGATTGATGTTACAATCCTGGTGATGCCATGACGCAGCAGACTGCCGACTTCGAAACCGTCCGCGATTGGGACAATGGGAATTTCGTTCATCCGTGGGAGGGAATGGCCTATATCGGCCAGAATGACAGGACTTTCACCGAAGGCGGTGAAGGCATCTATGTCACGACGGAAACGGGCGAGCGCCTGATCGATGGACCGGCCGGCATGTGGTGCGTGCAGATTGGCTACGGCAACACTGAGATCGCCGAAGCAATGGCGCAGCAGGCGCGGGAGCTGGCCTATTTCTCGCCGTTCAACAACGCAAACTCCACCTCTGCGCGCCTGGCCCACGAGATTGCCAAGCGGACGCCGGGCGATCTGAACCACGTGTTCTTTACCACCGGCGGTTCAACTGCCGTGGACAGCGCGCTGCGGTTTATCCAGTTCCGCAACAATGTTCTGGGCCGGCCGGAAAAGAAGATCGTGATCTCACGGCAGAAGGCCTATCACGGCTCGACCTATCTGGCGGCCTCGATGAGCGGCAAGGAACGCGACAAGGGCTGGCTGGACCAGGCATCTCATCTGACCCATTTCCTGCCCAACGTGAATCCTTATGTCCGCGCCGAAGGTCAGAGCATCGAGGCGTTTCTGGATGAGAAGGTGGCGGATCTGGAGAACGCCATTCTGCAGACCGGCGCTGACAAGGTGGCGGCATTCATTGCCGAACCGATCCTGTGTTCGGGCGGGGTGATTGTCCCGCCGGCGGGTTACCACAAACGCTGCCTCGAAGTGTGCCGCCGGCACGATGTGCTTTACATCTCTGACGAAGTCGTCACCGGATTCGGCCGCATGGGCCACTGGTTCGCCTCCCAGAAGGTGTTTGATATCGTTCCCGACATCATCACCTGCGCCAAGGGCATGACCTCAGGCTATGTGCCAATGGGGGCCTGCATCATCTCGGACCGGCTGATCGCCGAGGTATCCGGCGACAAGTCCCGGGATGCGACCTTTTCGAACGGGTTCACTTACTCAGGCCATCCGGTCAGTGCTGCCGCTGCGCTCAAAAACATCGAGATCATCGAACGCGAGGGCATCCTTGAGCATGTGCGGGATGTTACTCCCCATTTCGAGGCCCGGCTCGGAGCCCTCGCGGACCTCCCGCTTGTCGGCGATGCCCGCGGCAAGGGGCTGCTCGGCTGTGTCGAATGCGTGGCAGATGCGTCGGCCGACGATGTTCTCGCACTCGACAAGACCGTGGGCGCCATGATCGATGCGCATTGCCAGGAAAACGGCCTCATCCTGCGCCCGATCATCAACATGTGCGTGTTCTCGCCGCCGCTGATTATCTCCGAAAGCCAGATCGACCAGATGTTCGACATTCTCGAGAACGGCATCCGCAAGACAACCAGCGATCTCGTCAAGCAGGGGGTCAAGCTCGCATGACACAGTACCGTATCGGGTGACCTCGCCGCCCGTAGACGGCAAGCCGGACGGCAGCCGCCGCTTTCTGTCGACATCAATGTCCACTCGGTTAATGGCGGCGTGATCGGCCGGCAGTACGGGTTGCCCAAGCACGACCAGGAGGCGCTGGACGTCCTTGCCCGCCTGTTCCCCGCAGCGGCCCGCCGCATGGTGCCGCAGGGCGCCGGAAGGCTGCTGTATCCAACCGCGATCCGCTCTGAACCGGCGCGCTCGGGGTGCCCGATAGCGTTGGCGCCGCAGTCACGATCAGCCTTCGGCCCGAGCGGGTACACGTCGGCAGCTGCCGCCCGAAAGGGGCCGATGTGGCGGACCCCCGCGGCGGGCTGATCGGCAAGATGCGGGCCGCGGACCCGATCAAGCCGATCGACACCGCGCGGCTAAAAGCCTGGGATGAACTGCTCCCTGCGCTCGCGCAGCTGCCGGAAGTGTCGTCGGAAGGCCAAGTCTGGATGCTGCCGTTTGATCGGGGCCGCACCGGCCTCGTCTGCTGGATCGATCTCGTCGAAGGCAATATCGACCTGAAGACGCTGGCGGACCCCGCGCCCGCACCTGTAATGCCTGGCCGGCCGAGCTGAGCTGCCGCAGCAATCCGGGCTGCATACGGGCGGATTATGCCGGTGTGATGCGCGCAGTGGCAGAGTTCGAGCTGGTGACCGTGATTGCTGATCCCAGCGACGCTTCCGGAGCGCGCGCGGCACTCGAGGGCTGCGGCAACATTGAGATTCTGGAAATCCCGATCAACGATGCCTGGCTGCGCGACAGCGGCCGGATTGGATAGGCTGGTCCCTGGCCGCAAAATTGTGGGCGTGGACAGCACCTTTACCGCGCTCGATGGCGGCGGTATCGGGTGCATCACGCAGCAGCAGCCCGCAGATTCTCTGGCTGCTCCATAAGGCGCCGCCAAGTGTTATAAATAAGAGTTTGCCTCGTCCGGGGCCAGCTCGGAGCGGTGCCTGCCTCATGGGCACCGGCAAGCTCGGATTCGGACCTGAAGCTCGCTGCAGGCGGCCGCACCAGCGCGAAAGGCGGGCTGTGCGGAGCCCTCAGGGCAGGCTGAACCCGGCACCGTCCTCATGCCATTCAACGCACTGATTTTACGGGGATTTATTGGCGTCTTGCTGGCCTCTTTAGGGCTTCATTAAGCATATCGCCAGACTCTCTGAGGGCATTGTCATCGTTGCGAGGGCGCCATGAATGAGGTCATAACTTCGACAATCCAGACCCCGGCCAAAGGGCTGCAGGAACTTTGGGGCTGGTTCGACGTTAGCCAAGACGACAGGGCCCGGGTATCCGGCCTCATGCCTCTGGCAGAACAGAATATCGAGGCAGTCTTGCAGGAATTCTACAGCCGCGAGGGAGGCTACGACCATCCCGGCGGCGAAGCCCGCCCGCATGGCATGCAAGAGGTCAGGGACGAGCAGCGGCGGCATCTGCTGGAGCTTTTTGAGGCGGGCCTCGATCAGAAATACTACAAGGACCGCAAGCGCGCCGGGCTGTTCAACGAAAGCTATGGCATCTCACCCAGCTTCTATCTTGGACTGTACACCTTCGCCATTAACCGGATCTGCGACCTCGTTCGGGAGAGTGCCGATAACGAAGCAGAGGCCCTCGAAACCGAGAAAGCGCTGCGCAAGACGGCGGCGTGCCATCAGGCCATGACGATTGAGGCGTTCTCGGCAGCCAGGAGCGATGCGATTGAACAGCGCGAACGCCAGCTAAGCGAACTGCCGACGCCGGTGCTGCGCCTGCAGGCGGGGCTGCTGCTGGTGCCTGTGGTCGGCGTGCTGGACAGCCACCGGTCGCGGTTTTTGACGATGCAGATTCTGGATGCAATCCGGGATCAGAACGCCCGCGCAGTGGTGCTGGATATTACCGGGGTGGCTGCGGTGGACAGTATGGTCGCCAACCACTTGATACAGACAATGACGGCAACCCGCCTGATGGGCGCTCACTCAGTGCTGACCGGTATCAGCGCTGAGGTGGCGCAGTCTCTGGTGAAAATCGGTGTCACCGGTGAGGCATTGAACCCGGCAGGAGATCTTGAGCGGGGCGTTGAAACCGCGCGCAAGCTTCTGGAGCGCTAGAGTGGTCCGGCGTGTCCCCATTATAAGCCAGGGCGACCTGCTGATCGCAGCGGTGCAGGAGGAGCTGTCCGACAGCGACATCCAGGAAATGCAAAATCAGATCCTGCTTGAGGTTACCCGCCTGGCGGCTTCCAAGGTGATCCTGGATGTCAGCCTGCTGGATGTCATCGACAGCTACGGCACCAGGATGCTGAGCGATATCGCGGCTTCGGTCGCCCTGCGCGGCGCAAAGATCGCGATAGTGGGCATCCGGCCTGAAATCGCAATGGCAATGGTGCTTTTGGGCCTCAAGCTGGAAAATGTTCCCACAGCCCTGAACCTGGATCACGGTATCGCCATTCTGCGAGACGGTCCATGAACGCGCCCGCAGCGGACCCCGCTGTACTGCTGCAGCCGGTATCCTGCGACAGCGATGTCGTGGCGGCCCGCCAGCTGGCACGCCGCCTCGCTGCCGAGCTGGACTTCAGCAGGCCGGACCAGGCTTTGATTGCAACCGCTGTCTCGGAACTGGCCCGGAACATCGTGAACTATGCGCAAGAAGGAGAAGTGGAGCTTTGCACTGCCAGGGGCGGAACAAAGACCGGTATAAAGGTCACGGCCCGCGACCGGGGGCCGGGCCTGGCTGACGTCGAACTGGCTTTGCAGGACGGCTACTCTACCGGCAACAGCCTGGGCCTCGGGCTGCCGGGAACGCGGCGGATCGTCGATCAGTTCGATATCAGCTCAGATCCTGGCCGGGGTCTTGTCGTGACGGTGGTGAAATGGCGTTAAGTGCAGACAGCGGCAGCATCGACTTTGAAACTGGCGGCTCCCGGATAGATTGGGCCGCGGCACAGGCTTCAAAGATGGCAGGCTCTGTGTGCGGCGACGGCTACTTGCTGCGGCGTGCCGGCAACAGGCTGATGGTGGCTTTGGCGGATGGTGTCGGCAGCGGTCCGGGGGCTCAGGACGCAGCAAATGCCTGCCTGGAAGCACTTGCGACGGTCTCCGTCGGTGATATTGCAGAGCTGTTCGAAGCTGCGCATGACCGCATACGGGGCACGCGCGGCGCGGCACTTGCTGTGGCGCTGATCGACCCTGACAGGGCGGCCGTTGAATGGGCTGCACTCGGGGATGTGGAGGGGGTCCTCTGCGCCCTCCTGCCGGGGGGTGAAGACACCGTTCCGATCCTGCAAAAGGGCGGGACCCTGGGGGTGCATTTCCCCGGTGTATTGTCCCAAACCCAGCCGTTCCCGCCAGACCATGCCCTGATCCTTGCCTCGGACGGGGTTTCGCGGCGCTTCCGCGACGCCCTCCCGACGGCCGGCATGCCGCCGCAGGAGTGGGTGGCCTCCTGTCTCGCGACTTTCGGAAAAGACCATGATGACCGCACGGTCCTGGCTGTCTCCCATCAGCGGAGGCACCCATGACCGGTGTTGACCGGCACCCGGCCAAAGAGACTTTGACGCTGGTGGCTGAACGTTACCAGACAGCCTTGGCCGCCTATATCGAAAGCGGAGATCCAGAGCAGTTGGGGGAGGCGTATGAAACAGCGCGTCTTGCCCTGGAAGCAAACGTGCCGTTGCCGGATTTCGGACTGTTGCATTTCGCCGGGCTGCGCAACAGCCTGCTGCCGACGGGTGCTTCCGGCGCATTCCTTGAGCGGGCGGAGGACTTCTTTCTTGAGGGCGTGGCAGTTTATGACATGGCGCTGCGCGGTTACGTCAGCGGCATGGCCAGCCTGAGAAAGGAAATCGCAGAACGCCGCCGTGTTGAGCAGGAATTGCGTGACATTACCTTTGAGCTGGCCCGTCAGCGGGACGAACTGGACCGGGAGGTCCGGACGCGGACAACAGAGATCCGCCTTCGCGCGGAAGAGCTGGAAGGCAAGAACCGGCAGCTGGTGCAGGCCAATCAGGAACAGTCCAATTTCACTTATGCGCTGTCCCATGATCTCAAGACGCCGATCAACACGCTCTATTGTTTTCTGGAGGTCCTGCTTGAGGATTATCAGGCGGACTTAAAGCCCGAAGCACGGGAGCTCATCAGTGATCTGATCGGCACTGCCGCGCGAATGCGCCAGCTTGTGGACGACGTGCTGGATTACTCGAAAATTGTCGGCCATCAGTTCACCCCGGAACGGGTGGATCTGCAGATGCTGGTGCGGCAGGTTCTCAAAGACATGGATTCCCTGGCGGCCGGTTCGCAGGCCGAAATCCGTGTGGGGGCCTTGCCCGTGGTCATGGGCAGCCCGTTCCAGATACGGGTATTACTGACCAACCTGCTGTCGAACGCGCTGACCTACGGCAGCAGCGGGCAAAAGGCGCAGGTCAGGGTTGAGTGTGCTCCAGCCGGTACGGCGGGCAAGGTTCGGCTCTCGGTGTCCGACAACGGTCCCGGCATTCCTGAAGACATGCAGGAGAGGATTTTTGAGCTGTTCAAGCGTCTGCACCGCTATGACCAATGCCCCGGCTCGGGTATCGGACTGGCCCTGTGCAAACGGGTGGCCGAAACCCACGGCACAGAGCTTCGGGTGATTTCGGAATCCGGGAAAGGCGCGGCTTTCAGCGTCGACCTGAATTTGGAGGAGATGCAGGATGGATAGCCGCGACAAAGTGGTTTACGTCATAGATGATGACAGAATGGACCGGAAGTTCGCAGAACGCATCATCAGCCGGTCGCAGGTGTTCGACAAGTTCGAGCTGTTCGACGGGCCACTGGCTGCGATGCAATTCATCAGCGACGGCGGGCGGCCGCCGGAACTCATACTTCTGGACATCAATATGCCGCCCATCAGCGGTTTCGAATTTCTTGAAAGATACGCCAGCCAGATCCAGGCTCTGGACCCGGTGCCTGTGGTTGTGATTGTCAGCACCACGGTCAATCCGGCGGATCTGGACCGCGCGGCCAAGTTCCCATTGATCAAGAAGTTCCTTTGCAAGCCTCTGTCGCCAGAGCAATTGGCCGAAGCGGCGTCGCTATTGCACTGAATTGGCCAGGGGTGAGAAGCCTCCGCCGCAAGCGGCGGTTAGCCGTTTGACCACGGCGCCGGTGCTGCTATTCCTGTCGCCTGGTCCGATAGAGAAAGTGACAGCACATGAGCACCGGCAGTCAGCATCACAGCACGGGCACGCCGCCCGGCCGGCCGGAAGGAGCGCAAGCGCCGCTGCTGCGCAAGCGGTTTGACGATGGCCTCGCCGCTGGCAGCCCTTTTGCGAAATGGGCGGCGGTCTGGAAAAAGATGCTGCTGGTGCAGGACGGCTCAGCCACGCTGATTTGCGAAACTCTGGCTGACGGGCCGGTGCAGCTGGACGTGCTGCACCAGAAGGTCACCGCGGATGTTCTGGAGGGAGTCAGGGCGCATTTGCCTGGCACGTCCTTTATCGAACGCCAGGTGTGCATGTCGCACCGGGGCGAGGTGATGATGGATAACCTGACCTATGTCGCGCTGGAGCAGCTCGATCCGGAGGTGCAGCGGCATCTGGAACAGGGGCTGTCGCCAATTGGGTACATCTTCGATATCAAGCTGACCCGCAAAAGACCGGTGCCGTGCCCGGACGGGGTTCTGTCCCGGCTCTGGCAGCGCTGCGGCGTGCCCGACCCGGAGGCGGCAAGGAGTTATGTCCTGGAGATTGAAAACACCTCCTGCATGCTGATCACCGAGACCTACCGATCGGGCATGCTGCAAGGGCTGCCGCTGGCCGGGCCGGACGCGCAGAGCGCCTGATGGGACAGCGGGTTTGCCGCACCTGCAGCAGGCACGCCCATCAGCCCGGCTTGCCTTTACATGGACTGGGACACCTGCCGCGCAAGTTCCGCCAGCGCGCGGGAGAGAGCGTCAGCGGCAGCGGATGGCCCGGTGCCGCTGGCAGGCGCTTGAATGTCGAAAGGTCTGACAAATTCGCGCACGGTGCCTTCGGGCGAGGAGACCGCAAACTGGCCGGTCAGCTCGAACACCCCGTCGGCACGCGCATAGGCCTGATCGACCCGCACATCCAGCCGCACGTCCGGGCCGGTGTTCAGCGGCCAGGGCTCCATCGCGGCAGAGGCGCCAGTGCGCTCGTTCAGTCCGCGGGCCAGGGCCGCGGTCATGCCGCGGGCCGGATCATCGGCCCATTGCGCCCCGCCTAGGGCAAACAGCGCGCCGCCTTCGCCCTCTGCAACGATCTCGGAGGCGGCGGCGTAGGAGGGCAGGGAGACCAGCCGCACTTCGATGGTGCGGGAGCGCAGGTTTGCCACTTTTTCACCCGGTGCTGCGGAAATCAGGTAGCGGGCCTCATTGGAGGGGCCGCAGGCCGCAAGCAGGGCAAGGGGAGCCATCAAAGTCAGGGATTTAATCATCTTATTGTCCAAACAGCAGAGAATTCGGGTCGCGTTCAATCTTGCGGGCCAATTGCGAGACGGCGCGGGCGGCTGTCTTGACCTCGCGCAGGGCGTCCAGCGTCTCGGAGTTGAAGCTGGAGCGGGCGCCATAGGAGGCAATCAGCGCCTCTGATTGGGCGACCAGCCGTTCCAGCCGGGCGGAAAGGGCCGGCAGGCCTTCGGCTGCGGCGGCCACGGCATCGGCGGCGCCGCGGGCAGAGGCCATGGTGGCATTGGCATTGTCCACCAGCCCGCCCTGGCGCAGCGCCTCCAGCGTGCGGCGCATCTCATCCAGCGCGCCGGTCAGGGCAGGGGGCAGATCGCGGGCTTCCTCAGTGCCGATCAGCGCATCGGCGCTGTTCATCAGCCGGCTGGCGGAGCGGATCAGCTCTTCGGCTTCCAGGGAATTGGCCTTGGCCGCCAGGGCGCGAAAGTCGCTGACCAGGGCAGGAAGCTCATCCGATGCGGCGGCGAGGCTGGCGGCGGCCTGGCTGCCTTGCTCCAGCGCGGCGCTCAGATTGGCCACCGCATTGCCCTGCTGCACCTCCGTCAGCATGGCGCGCAGGTCCGCCACGGCGGCGGTCAGCTCAGCCGGCAGGGCGCGGGTACCGGGATCTGCGACCAGCGCGCGGGTGTCTTCCAGCAGCGCCACCGCAGCGGCGGGAACCTCGCGGGTGCTGTCGGCAGCGGCCAGGTCTTCGATGCTGGCCAGGGTGGCGATGGCCTGCGCCATCAGCTCCTCAACCGGCAATTCGCTGATGCGCTCCATCGCGCCTTCTGCGGTTGCGGTGAAATCGGGCAGATCGGAGGGGGCGCTGGGCAGTTCGGGGAAGGGCTCTGCGCTGCGGTCTAACTGCGCTGGGGCGGCCTCCTCCAGAGTGACGAGTTCAATAATCAGTTCCGAACTCAGCAGCCCGGCGGAGGCCAGCCGCGCCCGCAGCCCGCCTTCGACCGCTTGCTCCAGGAAATCCAGCACCTCTACCTCTCCGGCACCGGGCGGAAGCCCCATCAGCGCAGGCTGCAGAAGCAGTTTGGCAATCAGCCGCACCTCGGCTTCGTCGCTCTGGTTCTGGATGGCGGCGTTCAGGGTGCTGACCTCGCCGACTTTGACACCGCCCAGCTTGACCGCGGCACCGCTGGCAAGCCCAGCGACCGACTCGTCAAAGGCGACAGCCACCGCCACGCCATCCGAGCGCGACCGCGCAAAAGCGGTGCGGCGGGCGGCGGCCTCGTCCTCGTGAATGTCGAAAACCGTGCCCTTGCCCACCGGCTTGCCGCCATCGAAAACGGTGTCGAATTCGATGCCGCCAGCCACCAGCGAGGCGATGCTGTCAACGTCCAGCGACAGCCCGCTGGCGCCGAAGGAGACGGAAAAGCCGGAGGTGTCCCAGAACCGGGTGGCGGAGTTGATGCGGCGGTCATGCGGGGCGTCGATGAAGGCATCGACGACGATACTGTCGCCGCTGACCGTCAGGCGCGGCTGCTCCAGCCGGCCGACCTCAACGCCGCGGAACAGCACCGGCGCGCCTTCGGAGATCATGCTGCCGTCGGTAGTGCGCAGGGTGATCCGCCGGCCCTCCCGGCCCGGCTGCACCAGAGGCGGCCCGTCTTCGCCCTCAAAGCGGGTGGCGGCCACGCCGGGATCCTGGTCCCAGGTGCCTTCGATATAGACACCCGACAGCACGGTGCTGAGCCCGGAAATGCCGCGCGTGCTGACCTCGGGGCGGACCACCCAAAAGGCGGCGTCCTGATCCAAATAGGGGGCAACCTTCTTGTCGATGCGGGCCCAGACAGTGACCTTGCTCAGGTCTTCAGTAAAGCCGAGCTCCTCAACCTGTCCGATCGCCACATCGCGGTAGCGCACCGTGGTTTCATTGGCCACAATGCCGGAGGCGTTCTCGAAAGTGATGCGGATCAGAACGCCCCGGGCGGAATATGCTTGCCACGCTATACCCAGCGACACCGCCAGCGCCGCCAGCGGCACCAGCCAGACTAGGGACAAATTGCGCCACGGCGACGGGCGCTGCGCAGAAACTTTCATCGTGGCGGGTTCAGGCGTGCTCATTCATACTCTCGCTTTTCCGCGTTCCAGATCAGCCGCGGATCAAAACTTTGGGCTGCCAGCATGGTGAAGGCAACCGACAATGCAAAACTGACCGCTGCAATTCCCGGAGTGACGGCAGCGGCGAAATCCAGCTGAACCAGGGCGGTCAGGATCGCCACGACAAAGACATCAATCATCGACCAGCGGCCGATAAATTCGACAACCTCATAAAGCACCAGCCTGCCGTGCCTGCCAAGAGCCGCGGGCCTGCGGACCGAGACCGCCAGATAGCCGATGGCCAGGAATTTGGCGAGCGGGATCACGATGCTGGCAAAGAACACGATGAAGGCGACACCGTAGGAACCTAGGCTGAACAGCTCCACGATGCCGCCAAGCAGCGTGTTCTCGGAGGCGCGGCCAAACGAGGTGGTGCGCAGCATCGGGTAGATATTGGCGGGGATATAGGCGATCAGCCCCGCCGCCAGCCAGGCCCAGACCCGCTGCAAGCTGTAGGCGGACGGCGGGGTCAGCTCGCTGCGGCAGCTGTAACAGATCCGCGCACCGCCTTGATTGACGGCCCCGCAGGTGCGGCAGCCGGTCAGCCCGGCCTCGGCTGCGGTCAGGAACCGCGGCGGGTCTTCAGGGTTTTCCATACGGTCAGCCTGCAAATGGAACTGTCGGTCAGGATGGTCACCACCAGGAGTGCGGCGAAGGCCCAAAAGGCCGGCCCCAGCCCGACCCGGGCGAGGCCGGACACTTTGACCAGGGCCACCGCGACGCCGATAATGAAAATCTCTGCCATCGCCCAGGGTTTCAGCCGTTCCGCCCAGCGGTAGACAGCGGCGGCATGCGGGGCAGGGTGCCAGCCTAGGGCCATCGGCGCCAGGGTATAGACCAGGGCGCCGTAGCGGGCGGCGGGCAGCAGCACGATCAGAAAGCCGGTGGCCAGCGACAGCGGCGCCATCAGCCCGCTGGAAAACGCCAGCACCGCATCCAGCACCGACGCCCGGTGCGACAGCCCCTGCGCCTGCAGCTCCAGAAACGGAAAGCCGGCCGCGGCCGCCAGCAGGATCAGCGCCGTCAGCGACAGCATCGCAATCCGGGTCATCGCCCCCGATTTGGGCGCCGCCAGCACCGTGCCGCAGCGGGCGCATCTGGCGACCGTGTGCTTGGCCACGTCCTGGTTGCGGTGCAGCACGTCACAGGCAGGGCAGGCAATCAGCTGTTCAAGATCCATCTTATCCCTGTAATGTCAGGCGGCCAGCCGCGGCACAGCGTTCAGCCTGCTGCGGTCCGGGGCGCCGGCATCTCCTTGCCCGCGCGCCGGTGGCTGACGAAGGCGCTGCCGCTCATAACCACGAAAAAGCGGCCCAAATCAATCAGAACATACCCTTATTCCAGCCGCACACGCGAGAGCGCCGTGACGTCGCCCCGATCCAGCCCGCGCCGCCCGAAGATTTCCTGAGGCAGCCTCCGCGTGATCCTGTACCGCCCGGAAGCCTCGCCACCGCATCGGCGCCCATACCGCCCGGCCAAAGTGCAGGCAGTGCTGGCAAAGGCGTTTAGTTGCACAATCCGGTGGAGTTTTGCCTGCGGCGAAATAATCACGCTTGCACAAGGGCCGCAACTCAAGAGCGCGAGGCGGGCGCCACCGCCATCCGCGCCGCCAAAACCAAGGGGTTGAACGCCTGCGGCGTCGATATGCTGCGCGCCAGCTACGGCGCAGTGGTGATGGCGGTGAATTCTTCCCCCGGCCTGGAAGGGGTTGAAAAGGCGACCAGTCTGGACATCACTGGCAGGATGGTCGAATTCCTTGAAAAACACGCCAAGTCCGGCGTCACCAGATCCAAGGGCAAAGGGTAGCAGTATGAGGGTGCGGCAGCATTTCACCATCGGCCACGCCAAGGTGGCGCCGGGCGCGCGGCTGACGGTTGACCTGCCGGTCAGCGTTCTGTCCGATCACACGCCGGTCACCATGTCGGCGCATGTTGTGCACGGCCGCCAGGACGGGCCGGCGGTTTTCGTCAGCGGCGGCGTGCACGGGGACGAGGTGATCGGTGTGGAGATTGTCCGGCGGCTCCTGCGCGCGCCGAACCTGACGACACTCAAGGGCACGCTGATCGCGGTGCCGATCGTCAATGCCTTCGGCTTCATCAACCACTCCCGCTATCTGCCGGACAGGCGCGACCTGAACCGGGCGTTTCCCGGCAGCGAGCACGGCTCGCTGGCCTCGCGCCTGGCGCATCTGTTCATGACAGAGGTGGTCGCCCGCTCGGACCTGGGGATCGACCTGCACTCGGCGGCTGTTCACCGGACCAATTACCCGCAGATCCGCATCTCGCCTGATAACCCGCGCACCCGGGAACTCGCCGGGGTGTTCGGCGCGCCCATCGTGATGCAGTCGCAGCTGCGCGATGGCTCTTTGCGCGGCGCGGCCAAGGAGATGGGCAAGGATGTGCTGCTCTATGAGGCGGGCGAGGGCCTGCGCTTTGACGAGCTGTCGATCCGGGCCGGGCTGGCCGGCATCCTGCGGGTGCTGCGGCACATGGGTATGGTTCCGGCCAAGGGCATTTCCAAACCCAAATCGCAGCCGCAGTTCTGCGCCTCCAGCAAATGGCTGCGGGCGCCGATGGGCGGGCTTCTGCGGGTGTACAAGAACGACGGGGAGCTGGTCCGGCAAGGCGATCTGCTGGGATCGGTTTCCGACCCCTTCGGCGAGCAGGACGAGGAGATCCTGGCTCCTTTCGACGGGCTGATTGTCGGCCGTGCGGTGATGCCCGTCGTTAATGAAGGCGATGCGGTGTTCCACCTGGGCAGGGTGGGGTCGGTCGAGCGGGCAGAGGACTCGGTGGAGGATCTGAGCGCCCAGCTGGAGGACGATCCGATGTTCGACGAGGATGAGATCCTGTAAACCGCGGTGGCGTGCTCCGCGGCTGGGAGGTGTTCCTGCGGATGCCGAAGCAGCCCGCGCCTTTTCCACGGGAATCCAGCAGCGGCTGCAAGTTTTTCTTGCCGCAGCGGAAGTGATGCGCTACGCGCGCCCTACCGGTCCCGCAAGGGCTAAGAGGGAATCCGCGGTGCCCGCCGGGCACCAAACGGAACTGCCCCCGCAACTGTAGGCGGCGAGTGCTGAGCCATCGCGTCACTGGACCCCAGCGGTCCGGGAAGGCGGCCCAGACGATGACCCGCCAGTCAGGAGACCTGCCGGTGAAGAAACCGAAGCACACCGGGCGGGGTTGTCCGGGGAGGTTGCCGGCTGGATGCGCCGCCGCTATCAGGTGCCGCAGAGGAAGGGCCCAGGTCTTCCGCCCTGCCGGTCAATGCCCTTTCACCCGTTCTCCGGTCATTGACATATGGAGATCGACTAACATGTTTCTGCGTTCCGGCCTTATCGGCCTTACCTTCACCGTTGCGGCCCAGGCGGCGGCTGCCGGCGACAGCTTTCCGCTGACTATCCAAAACTGCGGCCAGTCCGTCACCTTCGACGCCCCTGCGGCGTCCTCCGTGACCGTCGGCCAGGCCGCCACCGAAGTGCTCTATGCGCTGGGGCTGGGGGACAAGGTGCTCGGCACCTCGGTCTGGTTCAACGATGTTCTGCCGGAATACGCCGACGTGAACGCCAAGGTTGAGCGGCTGGCCGACAACGACCCCAGCTTTGAAAGCGTGGTGGCCAAGCGCCCCGGTCTGGTGGCGGCCCAGTATGAGTGGCACGTGGGTCCTGAAGGTGTCGTCGCCAAGCGCGAGCAGTTCCATGACCTGGGTATCCCCACCTATGTGATGCCCGCCGATTGCGTCGGCAAGGACAACACTACCGGCGGCGACGGCACCCGAACGCAGATGTTCACCACCGAGAGCCTGTATCAGGGCATCGAGGAGCTGGCAGCGATCTTCGGAGAGGCCGAAAAAGGCGCAGAGCTGGTCGCTGACTACAAGGCCCGCGAGGCCGCGGCTGTTGCCAAGGCGAAAGAGGTTGCGCTGGCCGACGCCTCAGCCGTGTTCTGGTTCTCTTCGCCTGAGCTGGAAAGCGACCCGTTCGTGGCCGGCCAGAAGGGCGCGCCGGGCTACATGATGCAGCAGCTTGGCCTGCGTAATGTCATCGAGACCGACGAGGAATGGCCGACCGTCGGCTGGGAAACCATTGCCAAGGCCAACCCGACGGTGATCGTGATTGCCCGCATGGACCGCCGCCGCTTTGCCGCCGACGACTACGAGAAGAAGCTGGAATTCCTGCGCAATGATCCGGTCGCCAGCCAGATGGACGCCGTGAAGAACGGCCGTATCGTGGTGATGGATGCCCAGGCCATGGACGCCACCATCCGCGCGATCCCTGCGCTGGAGGATCTGGCCGCTGAACTCAGCGCAATCGGCAACGGCGCATGAGCGCAGCCGCCGCACTTGCATGGCACGGCTTCCGGGGCGCTTGCCTGGCTTTGCCGGTGCTGGCTGCGGCGGTTCTGGCAGGCGCAATGATCGGGGAAACCCCGCTTGCGCCTGACCTTGTCCTGTCTGTTCTGGTCAACAAGCTGGCCGGGGCGGGTCTGCCGGTGGACCCGGTGGACCAGGGCATCATCTGGAGCTACCGGCTGCCGCGGGCGCTGGTGGCGGGGGCGTGCGGCGCGGCGCTGGCGGTGACAGGCGTGGTGCTGCAGGCGCTGCTGCGCAATGCGCTGGCGGACCCTTATATTCTGGGCATTTCCGCCGGCGCCTCGACCGGGGCGGTGGCGGTCACAATTGCCGGCCTCGGCGGTGGCGCCCTGTCGCTGTCCTTCGGCGCCTTCAACGGGGCGCTTCTGGCGTTTGGCTTTGTCGCCATCCTGGCGCGGGCCGCCGGGGCGGGCAGCAGCCGGGCCGCAGCGGCGCAGATTGTGCTGGCGGGCATTGCCGGCTCGCAGCTGTTCAACGCCCTCACGGCCTTCATCATCGCCAAATCCGCCAATGCGGATCAGGCGCGCGGCATCATGTTCTGGCTGATGGGCAACCTCAGCGGCGTGCGCTGGCCGGATGTGTGGCTGGCGGTGCCGCTGGCGCTGGCGGGCTGGATGGTCTGCCGGTTTCACGCCCGGGCGCTGGATGCCTTCACCTTTGGCACCGATTCCGCCGCGGCGCTGGGCATCCCGGTGCGGCGGGTGCAGGTGGTGCTGATCTTTGCCACCGCGCTGATGACAGCGGTGATGGTATCGATCGTCGGCTCCATCGGTTTTGTCGGCCTGGTGATCCCTCATGCGGCGCGGTTCCTGGTGGGGCCGGGCCACCGCCGTCTGATGCCCGCCGCCGCTTTGACCGGCGCGGTGTTTCTGATCGGCGCCGATGTCGTTTCGCGCGTCATCATCCCCGGTCAGGTGCTGCCCATCGGCGTCGTCACCGCACTGATCGGGGCGCCGGCCTTTGCCATTATCCTGGTGCGCGGGCAGAGGACGGCGCGATGAGGATCGAAGCCCGCAGCCTGTCCTTTGCGGTGCGCGGCAAGGCGCTGCTGTCGGATGTGTCGCTGTCGGCGCAACCCGGTGAGACGCTGGCGCTGGTCGGACCCAACGGGTCCGGCAAATCGACGCTGATGCGGCTGCTGGCGGGGCTGGCCCGGCCCTCGCAAGGCAAGGTGCTGCTGGCGGAGCAGCCGCTGGCGCGGCTGTCGCGCCGCGAGATTGCCCAGCGGATCGCCATTGTCGAGCAGCAGGCTGATACCGCCGAGCGCATCACCGCACGCTCAGTGGTGGAGCTGGGCCGCACCCCCTGGCTGTCGGCGCTGCGGCCGTGGAGCGGAGAAGACACCCGGCAGGTGGACAAAGCCCTGCGGACGGTGGAAATGGAGGCCTTCGCCAAGCGCGAGTGGGCCACCCTGTCCGGCGGCGAGCGGCAGCGGCTGCATATCGCGCGGGCACTGGCGCAGCAGCCGGGGCTGCTGCTGCTGGACGAGCCGACCAACCATCTGGACATCCACCACCAGCTGTCGATCCTGCGGTGCGTCCGGAACCTGAAAGTGACTGCCGTTGTGGCGTTGCACGATCTGAACCAGGCGCTGACCTGCGACCGGGTGGCGGTGCTGTCGGGCGGGCGGCTGGTGGCATCAGGCACGCCGCAGCAGGCGCTGACGCCGGAAACAGTATCTGAGGTGTTCGGTATCGCGGCCCGGCAGGTCCGGGATGCAGACGGCGGCGCACCCCATCTGTCCTTTCACCTGGCCTGACGCGCGGCGGGCCTGCCCGGCGGCGGGACGCAGGCGCGCGGTTATCCGGCCAGGTCCGGTGACAGGTCGCACGACTGGATGAAGCTGCTGCATTCCTCAGTCAGGGCCGCAAACCGGGAGCGGTCGCGCTGGTAGAGGTAGACCTCCCGTTTGTCCGGCAAGTCAGCAATGGGGCGGAAGGCGGTGGTTTCCGGCATGAACCGGGCCACGGTCTGCGGCAGCACCGTCACCCATTTCCCGGTCCGGACCATGGTGATCAGCGAGTGGGTGTTGTGAATCGTCACATCGGCTGAGCTGCTGGCCTCGACAAAGCGCTCGTTGCGGATCAGGCCGCACAGGGCGTTGCGGACAAAACCGGCCCCGGTAACGTCAGCGATCGCCGGCGGCCGTTCCTGCAGCAGCAGCGGGTGATCGGCAGAGCAGACCAGGCCAAAGCGGTCCTCGAACAGCGGCACCGCCTTGACCCCGTTCAGCGGATGATAGCCGGAGGCGATGCCGATATCCGCCTTGCCTTCGGCCAATGCGTCCAGAACCTGCTGGGTGTCGGTGTCGCGCAGTTCGACCTTGAGACCCGGGAAGCGGGCGGTCAGATGCTCCAGCACCGCCGGGAACACCAGCGCAGCCACCGATGGCACCGACACGATGCGGATCAGCCCGTGGGTCGCCTCCGCCGCCATCTCGATGCTTTGCACCGTCTGGTCGAAGCGGCGCACCTGTTTCTGGGCCAGCTCAAAGACTTGCTCGCCTAGCGGCGACAGCTGGCTCTTGCGCTCGCCCTCGAACAGCTTCTTGCCCAGATGGTCCTCCATCTGCTTGAGCGTCATGGAAACAGCCGATTGGGTCCGGCCCAGCCGGTTCGCAGCCTCAGACAGGTTCCCGGTCTGCGCCACGGTGCAAAAGACGCGCAGCATTTCAATCTTCAAGGCCATGACTTCAGAATTGTTGAAGTTACGTTCAGTTTATTGAGTTTGACTGATGCGGGGGCGGAAGTCCATCCTGCTGCAAACCTGAATTTCAGCATCTGGGGCTTCTCCGTGACCAAACTGAACCTGATTGCCGGCGAATGGCTGGCTGGCGAAAGCGAAATCGAAAACCGCAACCCTTCGGATCTGAGCGATCTGGTCGGCATGTTTGCCCAGGCCAGCGCCGATCAGCTGGAGGCAACGCTGGACCAGGCGCAGAAAGCGCAGGCCGAATGGGCCGCTTACGGGCTGGAGCGCAAGCAGGCGGTGCTGATGAACATCGGCAATGAGCTGATGTCCCGCGCCGAGGAGCTGGGCACGCTGCTGAGCCGCGAAGAAGGCAAGCCGCTGGCCGAGGGCAAGGGCGAAGTCTACCGCGCCGGCCAGTTCTTCACCTATTACGCCGCCGAATGCCTGCGCCAGATCGGCGAAAACGCCGACTCCGTGCGCCCCGACATTGAGGTGGACGTGCGCCGCGAGGCCGTGGGCGTGGTGGCGATCATCTCGCCCTGGAACTTCCCGACCGCAACCGCATCTTGGAAAATCGCGCCGGCGCTCTGCTACGGCAACGCGGTGGTCTGGAAACCGGCTAACATCACCCCGGCCTCTGCCGTGGCCCTGACTGAGATCATCGCCAAGCAGGACATCCCCAAGGGCCTGTTCTCGCTGGTCATGGGCTCCGGCCGTTCCATCGGCCAGCGCCTGGTCGAAAGCCCCAAGGTGAACGCGATCTCCTTCACCGGCTCGGTGCCGGTCGGCAAAGGCATTGCCGCCGCCGCCATCCAGAACCTGACCAAGGTGCAGATGGAGATGGGCTCCAAGAACGCGCTGGCCGTCATGGACGACGCTGACCTGGATCTGGCCGTCACCCTGGCGCTGGGCGGCGCCTTCGGCGGCACTGGCCAGAAATGCACCGCTTCCTCCCGGCTCGTGGTCCACGCGGCTGTTCATGACGCCTTTGTCGACAAGCTTGTCGCCGGGGCACAGGCCATGAAAGTGGGCCACGCGCTGGAAGAGGGCGTGCAGATGGGGCCGGTGGTCAGCGAGCAGCAGCTGAACGAGAACCTGGCCTATGCTGACCTTGGCAAATCCGAAGGCGCCGAACTGGCCTGCGGCGGCCAGCGTTTGGAAATGCCGCACGAGGGCTTTTACATGTCCCCCGGCGTGTTCCTGAATACCACCAACGACATGCGCATCAACCGCGAGGAAATGTTTGCGCCGCTGACGAGCGTGATCAAGGTCGGCAGCTATGACGAGGCGCTGGCGGTGGTCAACGACACCAACTTCGGCCTGACCTCGGGCATCGTGACCCAGTCGCTGGCCCGCGCCACCCATTTCCGCCGCAACGCGCGCACCGGTGTTGTCACCGTCAACCTGCCGACCGCAGGCACCGACTACCACGTGCCCTTCGGCGGCCGCGGCGACAGCTCTTATGGCCCGCGCGAGCAGGGCAAGGCGGCGGCGGAGTTCTACACCACCGTCAAGACCGCCTATATCAGCGCCGGCAAACCGGTCTGATGCCCGCCAGCCGCTCGGCCTGAACTTTTCCGGCGAAACGCCGGATCCAGCGCCCGTCCTGCCCCCGCAAACACTTGGGACGGGCGCTGACCTTTAAAAATCGAGGTGCTTGAATGACCGGATACCGTATCGACTGCCTGCAATATGCCAACTGGTCGGAAAAGATCTTCCGCCAGCTGCGCGAGGGCGGCGTGGACGCGATTCATGTCACGATTGCCTATCATGAGAACTTCCGCGAGACGGTTCTGAACTTCGAGAAGTGGAACCGCTGGTTCGAGCAGTATCCGGACCTGATCATGAAGGGGCAGTGGGCCAGCGACATCAGCAAGGCCCGCGAAACCGGCCGCACCGCGGTGTTCTTCGGCTTCCAGAACCCTTCGCCGATGGAAGACGACATCGGCCTGATCGAGATCCTGCACACCCTGGGCGCCCGTTTCATGCAGCTCACCTACAACAACCAGTCGCTGCTGGCGACCGGCTGTTACGAGGATGAGGACACCGGCATCACCCGCATGGGGCGTCAGGTGATCAAGGAGATGAACCGGGTGGGCCTGGTCGTGGACATGAGCCATTCCGCCGACCGCTCCACCATCGAGGCGGCGGAGATTTCCACCCGCCCCATCGCTATCACCCATGCCAACCCGCATGAATGGTCGCCCGCGCTGCGCAACAAGAAGGACGATGTGATCCGCGCGGTGACTGGCCACGGCGGCATGATGGGCTTCTCGGTCTATCCCCACCACCTCAAGGATAAATCGGACTGCACCCTGCAAAGCTTCTGCGAGATGATTGCCCGCACCGCTGACAAATACGGGGTGGAACACCTCGGCATCGGCACCGACCTCTGCCAGGACCAGCCCGACAGCGTCGTGGAATGGATGCGCGTTGGCCGCTGGACCAAGGAAATCGACTACGGCGAAGGATCAGCCGCCGCGCCGGGCTTCCCGGCAATGCCCAGCTGGTTCAACGACAACCGCGACTTTGGAAACATCGAAGACGGCCTTCGCGCGACGGGCATGAACGATGACGAGGTCAGCGGCATCATGGGCGGGAACTGGTACCGGTTCTTTGCCGAAAACTTTGGCCCAAAGGGATAGGTCATGGAAACAACCGCGCAGACAACGATATCACGACGGGATCCGGCACAGGTGATGCGCCTCAGCCGGCTCGGCTCCTTGCATCAGTGCCGCCTCAGCTTCATGCGGGTGCTGACGCGCCGCATGGCGCGGGAAAACTGGAGCTTTGCGCGCCCCAAGTTCGATATCAATGCCAAGGGCGTCGGGGTGGCGGTCTATACTGCCACCGGCCCTGCGCGGACTTACTCCCTGATTGCCTTCGCCCACGACCTGCCGCCGGAAATGCGCTCGGACCGGGTGATCGCCACCGCCTGGGATGCGACCTTCACCCTGTTCGACGGGGTGCCAAGGGATGACGACATTGAGCGGCTCTCGAAGAACGTGCCGTACCAGGAGGCGGGCCGGGTCAACGATAAGTCCCTGTCTGTCTCCCGCGCCAACCGCTCTGTGCGGCTGTGGGCGCATTTCATCGATGCGCTGTCGCAAGGCCGGCAGCCTGACCCGGACCAGGTGGAGGCTGTCGGCTATCTGATGCGCACCACCGCCGTCTACGGCTCCGGCAAGCTGGGCGCTGCGGACCGCGAAGCCATCGCAGACCGCCCCGAACTTAACGCGCCGTTCCAGGCAGAGATGCTGTCGGTCTACCTGACCCGTGTCTTTGTCCGTGATCTGGTGGAGCATATGGCCCGCGCCAAGGGCGGCGAAAACGCCGTGCCGCTGGCGCCGGAAACCGCGCGGCGGCTGGGCATCGGCAATTCCACCGGCCTTGGCATGGCGCCCTACATCGTCAACCACCCGGTGCTGTTCAACAACTGGATCATGGCGCGGGAAGAGGCGATTGCCCGGGTGCGCTCGGTTCAGACGGCTTCCAGCGACGAGGCCGCCTGCTTCCGCCGGATACTGCGGCGGAGCGAACTGTCCGCGGCCCGCTGGCACTCCGAACATCCGGTGCAGATCGAAAAGCTGGCAAGCCTGCGCAAGGATCTCGACCAACTGGCAGCCTGGGCCGCGGCAGATGATCTGCTCAACGATCACCCCTGGGACCGACTGATCCGCTGGAGCGAGGCGGAGCTGAGCCTGGAAGGGCAGGAACTGGCGGCTTCGCTGATCCTGGAACCCTATGCAGAGCTGGTGGACGGGCTGTCGGACTGCATGGCAGACAGCAACAAACAGGCCTTTGTGATCAACGGCGCGATGCCGGTTGCACAGGTCCGCAGCCTGATCGAGGACAGTTTTGGCTGGGCGCTGGAGCTGGATTGGACGGCCAAGGAGAACTGCGCCCGCGCCTGGTATGTCTCGGAGGAGAAGCTGGAGCCGCGCATGGGCGAGCGGTTCGACGAGCCGATTGCCAACTACGAGCAGCCGCTGGCCCCGGCCCGCGACGCGGCGGCGGCCCATGCCGCGCTGGCAGAGTGGGACGGTGAACAGCCGGTTGCGGCCTTCCTGCTGCGCCATCCGGAGCACCGCCATACCGTGCGCCGCGCGCAGATGAGCCAGGTCGCGCCTTATGGCGAGATCCGCAGCAACACCATCAGCAACCGCGTGCTGCCGGTCGACATGCTGCGGGCCAAGCTGTCGTTTTTCGGGGCCACCCATTTCGACCCGCGCTCCGACCGCTGGGTGCGGATTTGCATGTATGCGGGCGCGCCTTACCCCGAAGACCTGACCACCGCCAACGCGGACTTGTGGGTGTACCCGGAGGCAGACCAATGAGCTATGCACTGAACGAAGTGGAAGCCACCGCCAAACGCGCCGCCCGCGGGGCCGGCTATGACTGGGGCTTGGCCGAGGAGGCTGCCAAGGCTACCCGCTGGCTGTGCGCGCAGGGGCTGGACGGCGCGGCTGTGCTGGCCGGGCTGCTGCGGGCCGGCTTTGCGGCTGAGCTATCGCGCCACCTGCCGCGGTCTCTGGACGGTGACTGGCAATCCCAAGCGCCGCTGTGCCCGCTGGGAACCGGCGCGGTTCTGTCGGACTGCGCGGTGCAGTTGCGGAACACGCCACGGACAATTGGACCTGTTGCCCAGCCCGCAATGATCCTGCCGTTTGCCGCGATGGCCGCCCGCCAGCTTGATACCTGCGTCACCGTCGAGGGCGAGGGCTTTCAAGCCGTCACCGATGGGGCCGGGTTGCAATGCGAAGGCGTTTTGCCTGAGGCCGCCGCTCTGATGACCATCCGTGCCGCGGGCATCGTTTCAAACCCGAAGCCGGGCCGCACCCGCGCTGAGCCGGAAGAGGCGGCCTGGGCCGCGCTCAACCAGTTTGCCCATAAAACCTACGCTCCGGCCACCGAGGAGTCGCGCCTTCTGGGCGCCGGCGCCGGGCTGTCGGACAACGACTGAAGAGGCCCCATACATGACCGAAACCCAAATCCTGACCCTTGACGAGATCGAGGACCTGTCCTTCCGCGCCCTGGTGGCTGCGGGCACATCCGAGGCGAATGCCCGCCCGCTGGCGGTTGCCACCGCAGCGACAGAGGCCGACGGGGTGGCCAGCCATGGCCTCGCTTATATCCCGATCTACGCGGAGCATGTGCAGTGCGGCAAGGTGGACGGGCAGGCGTCGCCCGCGCTGGCCCGCCCGCGTCCCGGCGTCATTTCCGTGGACGCGGCCACAGGGTTCGCGCATCCGGCCATCGACGCAGGCTTTGAGGCGCTGATCCCGGCAGCCCGCGAGCAGGGCATCGCGGTTCTGGCCATCCGCAACAGCTATAACTGCGGCGTTCTCGGCTACCACACCGCCCGCCTGGCCCGCGCCGGGCTGGTGGGGCTGGGCTTTACCAACGCGCCGGCCTCGATTGCCCCGTCGGGCGGCAGCAAGCCGGTTGTCGGCACCAACCCGTTCTCGGTCGCGGTGCCGGGCGAGGACGGCGAGCCGGAACTGCTGATCGACCAGAGCGCCAGCACCATCGCCAAGAGCGAAGTGATGAAACACGCCCGCGAGGGCAAGGAGATCCCACTGGGCTGGGCGCTGGATGCTGACGGCAACCCGACCACCGATCCGGACGCGGGCCTCAAGGGCTCCATGGCGCCGTCGGGCGGGTATAAGGGCGTTAGCGTCGCGCTGCTGACCGAAATAATGGCCGCCGCACTGACCGGTGCGACCCTGGGCATCAACGCCTCGCCGTTCTCCGGCACCGCGGGCGGCCCGCCGAAAACCGGCCAAATGTTTATCGCAATCGACCCCGCTGCGACATCAAATGACACATTTCGTTCCGGAATGGTCGGAATCGTGGAAGCGGTGCGGGCACAGCCTGGCGCACATGTGCCGGGCGACGGGCGCCGCGGCAAGCGGATCAGGGCCCGTGACCAAGGCGTCGCGGTCAGCGTTGCAACGCTGGACAGGATCAAAGCTCTCATGGGCTGACGCCAATCCCCGGCGGGACCGCAACCCGCCGGATACTCCGCACCACGGTGCGGCACGTGCGAAACGGGAGGAAACGCATGTCAATTAAGCAACCTTTTACCGATTTGGAGATTAAGACCTCCAACGGCGGCTTCTACGAGGGGCACAGCGTCGAGATCGCCTTGCTCAGCAAGGGGATCATGGTCGCGCTGGTGCTCTGGGCCCTGGTTTGGCCGGCAAACGCCACTGGCGTGCTGGGCAGCCTGAACTGGCGCATTCTGGAGGATTTCAACGCATTCTACATCGTCATCGTCGGCTTCTTCGCCTTTTTCCTGTTTGTGGTCGCCGCTCTGCCGCAAACCGGTAAGCGGATCATGGGGGCCCCGGGCGAGCAAAAGGAGTTTTCGGACTTCTCCTGGTTCTCGATGATGTTCGGCGCCGGTCTGGGCGTCGGCCTGATGGTTTTCGCCACCGCAGAGCCGCTGGGCCTGTGGGGGTCCAACCCGGTGGTGCTGTCGCAGGATGTCGCGGCAAACAGCGAAGAGGCCATTCAGTCCGGCTTCCGCTACACCTTCCTGCACTACGGCTTCCACGCCTGGGCGATTTATGTGGTGACCGGCCTGTCGCTGGCCTACTACGCCTATACCCGCGGCATGCCGCTGACCATCCGCACCGCGCTGACGCCGCTGTTCGGCAAGCTGATGAACGGCTTCCTGGGCCACGTTGTTGACGTGCTGGGCGTTGTCGCCACCATCCTGGGCGTCTCCGTGACCATCGGTTTCGGCGTGTCGCAGTTCGTGGACGGCCTCTACGCGATCACCGGCATGGAATGGATGATGGACATGAGCGGCGACGCGCCTGCACCGGGCACCGTTGGCCTGCTGGCCGGCCTGTTCGCGATCATGGGCCTGTCGATCATCTCGGCAGTGTCCGGCGTCGGCCGCGGCGTCAAGTATCTGTCGAACCTGAACCTGGTGCTGTCGATCATCCTGCTGCTGACCTTTGTGGTCTTCGGCTCCTTCATGTTCGCCATGAGCACCTACGCCTCCGCCTTTGTGGACTATATCCTGAACTTCACATCGCTGAGCTTTGGCGCTTTCGGCCCGCAATCCGCGGCTGAATTCTCGGCAGCACTGCCGGCCGAGGCAGCCCCCTATGCCGACGCTCTGCGCGGCGGTGCCACCAACGCCTGGGGCTCCTTCGAAGGCTTCAAGTCCGGTCTGGAAGGCGAAGCGGCTGCCCTGTCCGACGACGTGCTGTCAGCGGCCTATGCCGCAGGCGAGCCGCAGCGCCAGTTCGGCTGGCAGGCAGGCTGGACCACCTTCTACTGGGCCTGGTGGATCGCGTTCTCGCCCTTCGTGGGCCTGTTCCTGGCGCGCATTTCCCGCGGCCGCTCGGTGCGTGAATTCATCATCGGCTGCGTGTTCGCCCCGGCGCTGGTCTGCTTTGCCTGGATGACCATCCTGGGCGGCACCGCCATCGACCTGGAACTGAACGGCGCAGCAGAGGGTGCGATCATCGGCGCCTCCAACACTGCCAAGCTGTTTGTCACGCTGCAAAGCATGATCGACGGCGGCCTGCTGTCCGGCATCACCATCATGTGCGTGGTTCTGATCATGACCTTCCTGGTCACCTCTGCGGACTCCGGCATTCTGGTGATGAACACCATCATGTCCGGCGGCGACCAGAACATCGGCAACAAGCACAAGATCGTCTGGGGCCTGATCCTGACCGCCGTGATCGGCACCCTGCTGTTCGCGGGCAAGCAGAATGGCGGGGCCGACCCGATGGAAGCGCTGAAAAGCGCGATGATCATCGGTGCCCTGCCGTTCACCATGGTGATGGGCCTGATGTGCATCTCGCTGGCCAAGGCGCTGTTCCGCGACGGTCAGCGTGAGAAGGCAGCAGAGCGCGCGCCTGCCGAATAAGCAATGCTGCCGCCCTGCCGGGCGGTGCAGGGGCCGGAGGGAGAAATCCCTCCGGCCCTTTTTGTTTCCGGCGGCCCGGAATCTTCCCGGGCAGCTCTGCGCGGGCGGGGCCGGAATTGCGTTAATATGGAAACTTCTTGCCGCAAAAGGCGTAAAACATACGGTTTCTGGATTAATTTGTGAAACCGCCGTATACTGTCCTCTCATGCCGAATGAACCTGCCTGCCGGACCTTTGGAGTGTTCGGGCAGCGGGGAAAGGGGGCGGGATGCTGATTGCGGTCGTGCTTGTGCTGATCGTGGCGGGGTCCGTTGCGTTCCATCTTTACAGCCCGTGGTGGTGGACGCCGATCGCGTCGAACTGGGACTATATCGACAACACGCTGGTTATAACCTTCTGGATCACTGGCGCGGTGTTCGCCGCGGTGGTGCTGTTCACAGCCTATTGCGTGTGGAAATTCCGGCACCGGCCGGGGCACAAGGCGGAATTCGATCCTGAAAACAAGCGCCTGGAATGGTGGCTGACCGCGGTGACCGCCGTTGGCGTGGCGGCCATGCTGGTGCCGGGGCTGTTCGTGTGGAAGCAGTTTGTCACCGTGCCGGACGACGCCACCGAGCTGGAGGTCTTCGGCCAGCAGTGGAGCTGGGCCTACCGGCTGCCGGGGGAGGACGGGGTGCTGGGCACCGCGGATGCGGAATGGGTCAGCGGAGAGAACCCGTTGGGCGTCAACCCGCATGACCGCTTTGGCAACGATGACCTCATCATCGAGGGCGGCGAGGTCTATCTGCCGGTGGATCAGCCGGTGAAGCTGCTGCTGCGCTCGATCGACGTTCTGCACAATTTCTACGTGCCTGAGTTCCGCGCCAAGATGGACATGGTGCCAGGCATGGTCACCTATATCTGGTTCACGCCCACCCGCACCGGCAATTTCGAGGTGCTCTGCGCCGAATACTGCGGCACCGCGCATCCCTTCATGCGCGGCTATGTGACCGTAGTGGAGGCGGAGGAATACCAGGAATGGCTGCAGGAGCAGCTGACCTTTGAAGACTACGCCCGCACGGCGTCTGAACCCGCGACAAGACTGGCAGAACGGTGAGGGCAGTGCCCGGCCGCGGGCGGAAACGAAGTGCCCGCTCCGTATTGCCGGAGGCAAACCTCCGGTTTGACGGGGCGGTCGGGCACTGCCCGGCTTTCAGCCGGGCGGGACGCAAACGCGATGGAGTCCTGCAATGACCGACACCCTGCCTGACCACGACAGCAATCTGCCGCCGCGCGAAGTTGCCGATGTGATGCCGCCGCATGCGCACAGCTGGATTGGCAAATATGTTTTCTCGCAGGACGCCAAATACATCGCCATCCAGTATTCCGGCACCGCTGTGGCCATCGGCCTGGTGGCCCTGGTGATGTCCTGGCTGATGCGGCTGCAGCTGGGCTTTCCCGGCACTTTCGACTTCATCACGCCGGAGGCCTATTACCAGTTCGTTACCATGCACGGGATGATCATGGTGATCTATCTGCTGACCGCGATCTTCCTCGGCGGTTTCGGCAATTACCTGATCCCGCTGATGGTCGGTGCCCGGGACATGGTGTTTCCCTTCGTCAATATGCTCAGCTACTGGGTCTATCTGCTCGCCGTCCTCGTGCTGGTTGCCAGCTTCTTTGTTCCCGGCGGGCCGACCGGCGCGGGCTGGACGCTCTATCCGCCGCAAGCGGTGCTGTCCGGGACGCCGGGCGGCGCGCAAAGCGGCATCATCCTGATGCTGGTCTCGCTGATCCTGTTCATCATCGGTTTCACCATGGGCGGGCTGAACTATGCCGTCACCGTCCTGCAGGCCCGCACCCGCGGCATGACGATGATGCGGCTGCCGCTGACGGTCTGGGGCATCTTCACCGCCACGGTGATGGCGCTGCTGGCGTTCCCGGCGCTGTTCGTGGCCTGCGTGATGATGCTGTTCGACCGGCTGCTGGGCACGTCGTTCTTCATGCCGACGCTGGTGGAGCTGGGCGAGAAGCTCAGCTATGGCGGCGGCAGCCCGATTGCCTTCCAGCACCTGTTCTGGTTCTTCGGCCACCCCGAGGTCTATATCGTGGCACTGCCCGCCTTCGGCATCGTCTCCGACCTGATCGCGGTCCATGCGCGCAAGAACGTCTTCGGCTACCGGATGATGGTCTGGGCCATTGTCATCATCGGCGCGCTCAGCTTCATCGTCTGGGCGCACCATATGTATGTCTCGGGCATGCACCCGTGGTTCGGGTTCTTCTTTGCCACCACGACGCTGATCATCGCCATCCCGACCGCGATCAAGGTCTACAACTGGATCCTCACTCTGTGGAAGGGCGACATCCACCTGACCCTGCCGATGCTGTTTGCGCTGGGCTTCATCGTGACCTTCGTGAACGGCGGGCTGACGGGGTTGTTTCTGGGCAATGTGGTGGTCGATGTGCCCTTGTCTGACACCATGTTCGTCGTCGCCCATTTCCACATGGTGATGGGGGTGGCGCCGATCATGGTGATCTTCGGCGCGATCTATCACTGGTATCCCAAGATGACCGGGCGGATGCTGAACGAGGCGATGGGCCAGATCCACTTCTGGGTCACCTTCATCGGTGCCTATGCGGTGTTCTTCCCGATGCACTACGTGGGCCTGGTCGGCGTGCCGCGCCGGTATTTCGAGATCGGCGAGCCGGAATTCCTGACCGCGCCGGTTGACGGGCTCAACGCCTTCATTTCCTCAGCCGCGCTGATTGTCGGGGCCGTGCAGGTGCTGTTCCTGTTCAACATCTTCTGGAGCCTGCGCCGCGGACGCGCAGCGGACGGCAACCCCTGGCGCGCCACCTCGCTGGAATGGCAGACACCGGAAACGCCGCCGCGGCATGGCAACTGGGGCGATGAGCTGCCCAATGTCTACCGCTGGGCCTATGACTACAGCGTGCCCGGCGCGCCGGAGGATTTTGTTGCTCAGAACGATCCCTGGGTGCCGGACGGCGAGGGGAGGCGGCTGTGACGGTCATCCTTGCCTTCCTGGCGCTGGTCGCCCTGGCTGCGGGGCTTTGGCTGTCGCAGCAGCGCCTGGCCTCCAAGCCCTGGCTGGAAACCGGCATTGCGCCACTGGCGGGCCATGGCCCGGGCAAGGCGCCAGGATTTATCTTCATCGCGGTTTTCCTGGCCGTGGCCGGCGGGCTCTTTGCCATGCTGGGCAGCGCCTTTGTCATGCAGATTGAGGAAACGCCGTGGGAGCTGGTGCCGCTGCCCGGCCGGGTCTGGCTGAACACCGCGCTTTTGCTGCTGGCCAGCCTGTTCCTGCAGTTCGTGGTGATCTCGGCGCGGGCCGGGACAGCGCGCTGGCTGCGCGCCAGCCTGATTGCCGCCAGCATCGCCACGCTCGCGTTTCTGGCAGGGCAGGCGCAGGTATGGATCGCGCTGACCAAAGACGGCTACCCGCTGGACGGCCCCCCGGCGGCCAGCTTTTTCTACCTGATCACCGGCCTGCACGGGCTGCATGTGCTGGGCGGCATCATCGCGCTGGCGGCGGTCTGCCTGCGCCACGCCGGGGGCAGGGACGTCAAGGCGCTGCTGCCGGGCGTGCGGCTTTGCGCGCTGTACTGGCACGGGCTGCTGGCCTTCTGGCTGATGCTGTTTGCGCTGCTGCAGGGCTGGGGCAACGCCTTTCTGGCGCTATGCCGCGCGGCCGTGAGTTGAAGGAGGAGGGAGAGTTATGGAACATCCGCTTCAAGGCCAGGATCAGACATTGCTGCAACAGGGGCACAGCGGCTTTGCCGCCGACTGGGGCTCGGACCAGCGGGTGTTCAAGAAGGTCTCCTGGGGCAAGGCGATGATGTGGATCCTGCTGCTCAGCGACACGTTTATCTTTGCCTGCTTCCTGGTCGCCTATCTGAACGCCCGCAATTCCACCACCGTGGAATGGCCCAACGCCAGCGAAGTCTTTGCCCTTCATATCGGCGGCCGGGACCTGCCGCTGATCCTGATCGCCATCATGACCTTCGTGCTGATCTCCTCCTCCGGCACAATGGCGATGGCGGTGAACTGCGCCTACCGCAAGGCGCGCAAGGCGACCGCCGCACTGATGCTGGCCACCGCCGCTTTGGGCGCGGCTTTTGTGGGAATGCAGGCGTTTGAATGGTCCAAGCTGATCAGCGAAGGCGTGCGCCCCTGGGGCAACCCCTGGGGGGCAGAGCAGTTCGGCGCCAGTTTCTTCATGATCACCGGCTTTCACGGCACCCATGTGACCATCGGGGTGATCTTCCTGATTATCGTCGCGCTCAAGGTCTGGCGCGGCGACTTCGACCGCGACCAGCGCAGCTGGATGTCACAGGGCAACGGCGATTACGAGGCGGTCGAAATCATGGGGCTCTACTGGCACTTCGTCGACCTGGTCTGGGTCTTCATCTTTGCATTCTTCTATCTGTGGTAGGGGGCCGCGATGACAGATACACCGCAAGCAATGGACACCGGCAGCATGGCCCATGAAGAGGGGCAGCAGCATCCGATCAAGCTCTACTTCGTAGTCTGGGTTTTGCTGTTCATCCTCAGCGCCGCGTCTTACTGGGTGGATTATGCGCAGCTGCAGGGGCTCCTGCGCTGGAGCCTGATCCTGATCTTTATGACCTTGAAGGCGGGGCTGATCATTGCCGTTTTCATGCATATGGCCTGGGAGCGGCTGGCGCTGATCTATGCGATCCTGCTGCCGCCGCTGGCGATGATCGGGCTGCTGGCAATTTTGATCATCGAGTCGGGTTACACCGCAGATACCCGTGTGATTGAGCTCGGGCAGGGGGCAGCTGCCGCGCCAGAAGAGTAAAGTATAATCGCCTGGCCGATAGGCCGGGCAGCACCCGACCTTCCCCACGGGAGGGCGCTTCACGCCCGCCGAGGGTCAGGCGCTGCCCTCAGTGTTGTTTCTGGGTCGTGTAAAGAGAAAGGCGCCCCGGTGTCCCGGAGCGCCTCCAATTTTCAGTTTCGGCAGCTCTTACGCCGCCAGATCGAACCGGTCTGCGTTCATCACCTTGACCCAGGCGTCAACGAAGTCCTGCACAAACGCCTCCTTGGAGTCATCCTGCGCATAGACCTCGGCCAGCGCCCGCAGCTGCGAGTTGGAGCCGAACACCAGATCAGCACGGGTGGCGGTCCATTTCACCTCGCCGCTGGCACGGTCGCGGCCCTCATAGGTGCCGTCGCCAGCCGGTTGCCACTGCACGCCCATGTCCAGGATATTGGCGAAGAAATCGGTGCTGAGCACGCCAGCCCGGTCCGTGAACACCCCGTGCGCGGAGCCGCCGTGATTGGCCCCAAGCACCCGCAACCCGCCGATCAGCGCCGTCATCTCCGGCGCGCTCAGGGTCAGCAGCTGCGCCCGGTCCACCAGCATCTTCTCGGCCGGAATGCTGTAGTCCGCCTTCTGGTAGTTGCGGAAGCCATCCGCCTCCGGCTCCAGCACGGCAAAGCCCTCGATGTCGGTCTGCTCCTGACTGGCATCGGTCCGGCCAGGGGTGAAGGGCACTTCCACCGGATGCCCGGCAGCCTTGGCGGCCTCTTCCACGCCGGCACCGCCTGCCAGCACGATCAGATCGGCCATCGAGATCTTCTTGCCGCCGGTTGCGTCGGCATTGAAGTCTTGCTGAATGCCTTCCAGCACCTTCAGCACCTTCGCCAGCTTCTCAGGCTCGTTCACTTCCCAGTCCTTTTGCGGCGCCAGGCGGATGCGCGCGCCATTTGCGCCGCCGCGCATGTCGGAGCCGCGGAAGGTCGAGGCCGAGGCCCAGGCGGTGGAGACCAGCTCCGGCACCGTAAGCCCGGAGGCCAGCACCTTGGCCTTGAGGTCCGCCACGTCGCCGTCTTCCACCAGCGGGTGATCCACCGCAGGCACCGGATCCTGCCAGATCAGATCCTCCGCCGGAACCTCCCCGCCCAGATAGCGCGACTTGGGTCCCATGTCGCGGTGGCACAGCTTGAACCAGGCGCGGGCAAAGGCGTCGGCGAATTTCTCCGGGTTGGCGTGGAAATCGCGCGAGATCTTCTCGTACTCCGGGTCCATCCGCATCGACATATCCGCGGTGGTCATCATCGGCGGATGCGTCTTGCTGGGGTCATGGGCGTCCACCACCATATGCTCGGGCTTCACGTCCTGCGCCTGCCACTGGTTTGCACCAGCCGGGCTTTTGACCAGTTTCCACTCATAGCCGAACAGCACGTCGAAATAGCCCATATCCCAATTTGTAGGGTTGGGTTTCCACGCTCCCTCAATGCCGGACGTGGTGGTGTCAGCCGCATTCCCGGTGCCGTGCGAGTTCAGCCAGCCCAGCCCCATATGCTCAATCTCCGCGCCTTCCGGTTCCGTGCTGACCAGCTCCGGATCGCCTGCGCCATGCGCCTTGCCAAAGGTATGGCCGCCCGCCACCAGCGCCACGGTCTCCTCGTCATTCATCCCCATGCGGGAGAATGTCTCGCGCACATCCTTGCCAGAGGCGACCGGATCCGGATTGCCGTCGGGGCCTTCCGGGTTCACATAGATCAGCCCCATCTGCACCGCGGCCAGCGGGTTGGCCAGGTCGCGCTCGCCGGAATAGCGGCTGTTGGGCTGGTCGCTGGTGGCCAGCCACTCTTTCTCCGCCCCCCAATAAATGTCCTCCTCCGGCTCCCACACATCCGCGCGGCCGCCGCCGAAGCCGAACACCGGGCCGCCCATCGATTCAATGGCGCAGTTCCCCGCCAGGATCATCAGATCCCCCCAAGAGATCTTGTTGCCGTACTTCTGCTTGATCGGCCACAGCAGGCGGCGCGCCTTGTCCAGGTTGCCGTTGTCCGGCCAGCTGTTCAGCGGCGCAAACCGCTGGTTGCCGGTGCCGCCGCCGCCGCGGCCGTCCGCACTGCGGTAGGTGCCCGCGCTGTGCCAGGCCATGCGGATGAACAGCGGCCCGTAATGGCCATAGTCCGCAGGCCACCAGTCCTGGCTGTCGGTCATCAGCGCGTAAAGGTCCTGCTTCACCGCCTTCAGGTCCAGCTTCTTGAACTCTTCGGCATAGTTGAAATCAGCGCCCATCGGGTTCGACGCAGGCGAATGCTGGTGCAGGACCTTCAGGTTCAGCAGGTTCGGCCACCAATGCTTGTTGGTGGTGCCGCCGGATGCGCCGGCGCCATGAAACACCGGGCATTTTCCTTGGGGGGTATTTCCGTCCATTTTTGTCTCCGATCGTGGCTGCAATTACTATCGTGCTACGTGACAGAAGCGCCCTCGGGCCTGTGCGGCAGCTCATCGCTTGAGCGCAGCCCTGGCCCCGCCTTGAGAATGCAAGCGCGGCAAAGCTGCTGCCGGTTTCCCTGTCTTCGTGAAATGAGGCTAGCAGAGGAAATCCATTGGATTAAGTTGCATTTATTCATCGCAGTGATAATCAAAACCTATGATAAACGTGACCCTCCGCCAGATGCGCTATTTCGAGGCGCTGGCCCAGCACCGCCATTTCGGCCGCGCGGCAGAGACCTGCGCGGTGTCGCAGCCTGCTTTGTCGGTTCAGATCAAGGAATTGGAGGAAGTTCTGGGGGTGCAGCTGGTGGAGCGCGGGGCGCGCCAGGTGCGTTTGACCAGCTTTGGCGAGGATCTCGCCTTAAGGGTGCGCGGCATCCTGCGCTCGGTGGATGAGCTGGGCGAGCTGGCGCGCGCCTCCCGTGACGGTCTGGCCGGGCGGCTGCGGATCGGGGTGATTCCCACCATTGCGCCTTATCTTCTGCCCTCCATTGTCGGCACGCTGACCCGCCAATATCCGGAGGCCGACATCCGGGTGCGCGAAACCGTGACCCCCAAACTGCTGGAGGAACTGGGGGAGGGGCGGCTGGACACCGCCATCGTGGCGCTGCCGGTCTCAGAGCCTGCGTTCCAGGAAGTGCCGCTGTTCTCCGAGGACTTCGTGCTGGTGCGCCCGGGGGAGGACAGCGGCAAGCCGGTGCCGGGTCCGGAGGGTTTGCGCGAAATGCGGCTCCTGCTGCTGGAGGAGGGGCACTGCTTCCGCGATCAGGCGCTGTCGTTCTGCAACATGCAGTCGGCGGCCCCGCGTGAGCTGCTGGACGGCAGTTCCCTGTCGACCCTGGTTCAGATGGTCAGTGCGGGCATCGGCGTGACGCTCATTCCGGAAATGGCAGTCCCGGTTGAAACCCGCTCGGCGGTGGTCTCGGTGGCCCGCTTCCGCGACCCGCAGCCCGCCCGCACCATCGGTATGATCTGGCGCCGCAGCAACCCGCTGGCGCGGCAGCTGACGCAGGTGGCCGAAGTGGTGCGCCAGGCGGCCGATACCCTGCGGGCCAGCTGCAGCCCGGTGATCTGAGGCACGGATCTGTTCTGCCTTTGTGAACAATCACCGGATTTGCACACTCTGGATTGAGTGGCTCCGGGGTGGTCTCAACCTCTTGCAGATTGGTGCGCAAAGAGCACGTTCACAAGCCTTTCAACGGCCTTATTGTTTCCTGATTCAGGTTGTTTTGTTAACTTTCCATAAAAATAACGAGCTGAAGCGGGCATACAGGCAGATGAAAACGGGCTTTCGCGGCACGTTTGTTGTTTCTTGGTCGCAAACCGAGATTGACGGCCTTCCGGCCGCGCCGGTGGGCGCGCTGGAGGTGGGCGCGGCTTGGTCCTGGCATGGCGATGCTGTGCGGGTGGACGGGCCAGCAGGGCTGTTGCGGCTGGATACGGCAAACGATGAGGCAGAATTGCGTCGCCGGGCGGCACGGTCGGTGCGCCGGCTGGTTGGGGCAGCGGTGCAGAACCGGACCGATGTGGATGCGGTCGCGGTGGACGAGCCGCTGATGGACAGCAGCTTTGCCGTGACCAACGGCGCGCAAAGTTTCACGGTGACCCTGATCGAAACCGGGCCGGGCAAGTTGCCGCTCTTGATGTTCACGGGCAGTCTGCCGCCGCGCGGGACCGACCTCTGGGTGGTGCACCAGTCGCTGGCCGGCCGCAGCACGGAGCGGACCCACGGCGAATCCGGGGTGGTCTGCTTTACCCCCGGAACGCTGATTTCGACCCCCGAAGGGCCCAAGCGGGTCGAACAGCTGCGCGAAGGCGGCAAGGTCCAGACCCGTGACAATGGCGCCCAAGAGATCCTGTGGATCGGCTCGCGCCGGATCACCGGTGCGCGGCTGCACGTGATGCCGCAGCTGCGCCCGGTCCGCATTCATGCCGGCGCCCTGGGGATCGACCGCCCGGAACGGGAGCTGCTGGTCTCCCCCGATCACCGGATGCTGCTCCGCGGCGCGCATGTGCAGGCGCTGTTCAACACGCCCGAGGTGCTGGTGGCGGCCGGCGATCTGGCCAATGGCCGCACAATCCTGCCCGATGCCACGGTGCGCGAGGTCACCTATATCCACCTGATGCTGGCCAATCACCAGGTGCTCTGGGCCAACGGGGTGGAGACCGAAAGCTTCCATCCCTCCAACGCCTCGCTCACCGCGCTGAGCGGCAGCGACAGGGCGAGGCTGTTCCGTCTGCAGCCGCAGCTGGAGCGCGATCCGCTGTCTTACGGCGCCTATGCCCGCCGCAATCTCAGCGCGTCCGAGGCCGCGATTCTCGCGCATCAGGCCGCCTGAGCCTTTACGGAACCGGAACAGCGCGCTATTTCGCGTCCCGGCCCGGCTGTCGCCTGCAGATTTCCAGGCAAATGCGCGTTCGCCATGTTGACTCTGCCCCATCCCCCTATATAAGCGCGGCTTCATTGGTGTTGGTGGCCCCCGCAAGGGGATGCCTGTCATGCCCGGATCCTGGATGCGGAGCAAGAGGACAACGCCCTTCGATTGTTGCAGGTGCTCCTGGAGCAGGTGAACACGGACGGTGCGGTGGCGGATGCGATTGCAGCCCGAAAAGTGGGAACCGGTTTTCGGAACAAGCTGCAATGCCATTAAAGAAGGAGATCAGCCGTGACCAAACGCACGTCTGCCAAGTACAAAATCGACCGCCGCATGGGCGAAAACATCTGGGGCCGTCCGAAGTCCCCGGTCAACCGCCGCGACTACGGCCCGGGCCAGCACGGCCAGCGCCGCAAGGGCAAACTGTCCGACTTCGGCATTCAGCTGCGCGCCAAGCAGAAGCTCAAGGGCTACTACGGCGACCTGACCGAAAAGCAGTTCCGCCGCATCTACGGCGAAGCCGTCCGCGTCTCCGGCGACACCGGTGAAAACCTGATCGGCCTGCTGGAGCGCCGCCTGGACGCCGTCGTCTACCGCGCCAAGTTCGTTGCAACCGTCTTTGCGGCCCGCCAGTTCGTGAACCACGGCCACGTGACCGTGAACGGCAAGCGCGTGAACATCCCCTCCTACCGCGTCAAAGAAGGCGACGTGATCGAGGTCCGCGACAAGTCCAAGCAGATGGTTGCCGTTCTGGAAGCCACCCAGCTGGCTGAGCGCGATGTGCCGGATTACATCGAAGCCGACCACTCCAAGATGACCGCAACCTTCGTGCGCACCCCGTCCCTGGGCGACGTGCCGTACCCGGTTATGATGGAACCGAACCTGGTCGTCGAATTCTACGCCAAGAACTAAGCCTGCTGCCCCCGGGGCATCTGGCGGAAGGGCTGTCCTGCGGGGCAGCCCTTTTTCTTTGCTGCTGCCGCCTTGCAGGAGGTCGCGTGGCGCGGGCCGCAAGGAAAGCTGTGGTCCGGCGGCGTCATTGGTACTATCCTGATCCCAAAACGACAGGGAGTGACCAATGAAGTTGATGATGAAGGCAGCTGCCGTGGCGGCGCTTACGGTTCTGGCGGCGGCGGCAGGCGCTGCACCGCTGAAACTCACACCCGCAAATCCGCAGCCCTCCGGCCTCAAGCCCGGCCTTGCGGTGACCTACGCCTACCCGCAGGACGTGAAAACACTGGCCGAAGCCTCTTCAGCGCTCAAGATCGGCAGCGAGCGCGGCCGCCCCATTTCCGGGCTGGACAACCGGGACACCGAAGAGGGGCAGAACACCCTGACCTCCAAGCGGCCGATGCACGTGGCGGCCAGAATCACCGGATACGTGAAGTTCGACCAGCCCGGCATCCACAATATCGACTTCCTGACCAACGACGGGCTGCGGGCCAGCATCGGCGGCCAGATCGTGGGGGAGTTCGACGGCCGCCAGTCCTGCGACAGCACCATCATGACCCAGGTCGAGGTACCCTCCGCCGGCTGGTATCCGGTTGATATTCTGTACTTCCAGCGCCTTGGGACAGCCTGCCTGCACATGCGCATGGGCCCGGACGGCAAACGCCCGAAATGGATGAAGGACAGCGCCTTCGGTCACTGACCAGAAAGGCCTTCTTCTGGCCGGAAATATCCCGGGGGAAGCCCGGAGGGCTGGGGGCAGAGCCCCCGCTCCATCCTTTTCTAAAGCGGCAGCGGGCGGCCTTCTGCGATGGCTTCCATCGCGAAATAGGAGGTCACGCTGTCCAGCTCCACGCCTGAGATCAGCCGCTGATAGACCTTGTCGTAGCTGGCCATGTCCTCGGTCACCACTTTCAGCTGATAATCGTAATCGCCGCCGATCCGGTGGAAATCCACCACCTCGGGGATGGTCAGCACATGGCGGCGGAACTTTTGCAGCCACTCCGCCGAATGGTGCCGGGTGCGCAGCAGCACAAACACCACCAGATCCAGTCCCAGCTGCTTGCGGTCCAGCCGCGCGGTGGAGCCCTTCAGCAAGCCGCTTTCATTCAGCGCTTTCAGCCGCCGCCAGCAGGCGTTCTGCGACAGGCCAACCTGATCCGCCAGCTCCCGCTGGGACAGGCTGGCGTCGTGTTGCAGCGCTCGCAAGATGGCGCGGTCAATTTGATCTGCTGATTTGCTCATTGGTGGATCATATGACACAATAATTGTGCTATCCACTCAGTAATTGATAAAGATAACTCGCCGAGCTCCGTTCAAGATGAATCAACAGATTTCGGAGGCGCGACATGACCCTGGCAGCATTCAAACAGACCATCCGGCAGGCCGCACAGGACGGCACCCTTGGCGGCAGCGTAATCGGCGACGGTGTGATGATCCCCGGCCTCGATGGTGAGGTGCCTCTGGTCTATGCGGACTACGTTGCCTCCGGCCGGGCGCTGCGCCAGGTTGAGGATTTTGTGGCGGCGCAGGTGCTGCCGTTCTACGCCAACTCCCACACTGAGGCGTCCTACTGCGGCACGCAAATGACCCGCCTGCGCCGCGAGGCGCGCAGCGAAATCGCCCGCCTCACCGGCGCCACGGCACAGGATGCGGTGATCTTCACCGGGTCGGGCGCCACCGCGGGCCTCAACCGGCTGGTGAGCCTGTTCGGTGTCAATGAGGCCGCGCGGCCGGTGGTCTTCATCGGCCCGTATGAGCACCACTCCAACATCCTGCCCTGGCGCGAAAGCAAGGCGCAGGTGGTCGAAATCCCCGAGGCAGAGGAGGGCGGGCCCGACCTGGCGGTACTGGAACTGGCGCTGAAGCAGCATGCGGACAGTGACCTGAAGATCGGCAGCTTCTCCGCCGCCTCCAACGTGACCGGCATCGTGACCGATCCTGATCCCATCAGCCGCCTGCTGCACGCTCATGGCGCGCTGGCGGTCTGGGACTATGCCGGCGGCGGCCCTTACCTGCCGGTCGACATGGGGCAGGGCGGCGCCGCCCGCAAGGATGCCGTGGTCGTGTCACCGCACAAGTTTCCCGGCGGCCCCGGCGCCTCCGGCGTGCTGGTCGTCAACACCGGCGCGGTGCGCCGCCGCTGCCCCTCGTGGCCGGGCGGCGGCACCGTCAGCTTTGTCTCCCCCTGGCGGCATGAATACAGCCAGAATCTGGCCGCCCGCGAGGAGGCCGGCACCCCAAACGTGATCGGCGACATCCGCGCCGCCCTGGCGTTCCTGGTCAAGGAGGCCGTGGGCCAGCAGCAGATCGAGGCCCGCGAAGCCAAATTCGCGCAGATGGCCTGGGACGGCTGGTCCGCCAACCCGCGCCTGCGCATCCTTGGCCACCGCGAGGCCCACCGGCTGCCAATCTTCTCTTTCCTGGTCACGGACGGGGCGGGCAGCCCGGTGCATCAGCAGCTGTTCACCCGCATGCTGAGCGACGTCTACGGCATACAGGCCCGCGGCGGCTGCGCCTGCGCAGGCCCTTATGCGCACCGGCTGCTGGGCATCAGCGAGCCGGAGTCGGAAACCCTGTTCGCCGACCTGCAAGCGGGAGAAGAGATGAAGAAACCCGGCTGGGTGCGGCTCAACTTCTCCTACCTGATGGAGGAGAAGACCGCGCAGTACATCATCGATTGCGTGAACGATCTGACGCTGAAAGCAGGGGAAATTGCCGCCCGCTACAACGCTGATCCGGCAACTGCACGGTTCAAATCCCGGGCCGCCTAGGCCCAACCGGAACGGGTGCTTTCCCGCGCCAGGGAAGCACCTCACATGCTTGTGATATGTAGGCAGCCGGCCCCTGCATTTAAAGGGGGAATGTCTATCCCAAATCCCCCGCGACGGGCGGTCGGCGCCATGGCACGCTTGAACCAGTAGTTAATTGGTTGGAGCAAAATCATGGCTCTCAAGCTTTCCGCCCCTGTCGGCGACAAGAAACGGATTACCAAGCCGGACCCCAAGACCGGCGAAAGCAAATTCAAACCGGTCAAGAACGCCCCCGCGGATGTCGAACTTGTCCGCCTGATGCTCAAGGCGAACGGCCATTCCGTCGAAATCAGCACCAAATGCGATGCCGGGCTGATCAAGACCATCAAGGATTTCCAGAAAAAGAAGCTGGGCTTCAAAAAGCCCGACGGCATCGTCGATCCCGGCATGCGCACCTGGAACGCTGGCCTGCCCAAGCTGGCCGCGATGCATGCCGCCGACACCAAGATTGAACGGGTTGAGGTTGTCGAGAACGGCAAGACCAAGCTGATCACCGTTGCCGAGTTCGAGGCGGGGCAGGAAGAATTGCGCCGCAAGCTTCTGGCCAAGGCCAACATGATGTACGGCCAGGCGGAATCCTGGGTCGATTTCTGCAACGAGGTGGAAAACACCCGCCAGGGCAACGAGACCTTCCTCAATGCGCTCACGGAATTTGCCGTCAGCGTGGTGAACGACAAGACCGATCCGCCCTGGACCCCGATCCTGAATGCCCGCTCCGAGGCGAGTTTCCTCAAGACATTGACCAGCAAGAAAAAACCGGACTGGAAAAAGGTCTACAAGCAGGATGTGAAGGCCTCCAAGGCCTATAACACCGGCGGCAAGGCGTTCAAGAAATTCATCGACCAGCGGATCGCCACCGCAGGCGGCATCGTCTGGAAGCTGGAAGTGGTGCGCGAAGTTTCCTTTGCCGTGGTGGAAACCTACATGACCGCGCGCCTGGTGGCGACTAAGGGTATGTCGCCTGCCAAGGCTCACGCTGTCGCTGCCGCCAGCACCGAGGCGCTGAAATCCAGCGCGGGCCAGCTGGGTGAGCATCTGGCGGGCAACAAGGTGACATGGGACGGCGCCGCCAAGAAAGTGTTCATCGACAGCTTCATTGCCGGGCTGGCGGGCGCTGCAGGCGGCAAGCTGACCGCCAAGCTGTCGGCAGGCCTCGCCGATGATCTGGCCAAGGCCGCAGCCTCGAAACTCTCCCGCGAGATGCCCAGGAAAGCGGTGAAGGTCTTCTTTGAGAAGTTCCTGAAATCCAAGGCCGGGGAGGCGATGGTGACGGAAGCCCTGAAGGAAACCATCGGCCTGGCCAAGCCGCTGATCGAAAAAGGCCGTCCGCCGAACACCAAGGAGATCAAGGAAAGCATCGCCAAGATCCTGACCGCAGGCATCATGTCCGCAGGGGCCGGCAAGGCGCTGGAGAAATTCTCCTCCGGCTTCACCTCCGGCGCGGAGAAGTTCCTCAAGACCAAGCTGGCGCCCGCCGCGCTGGAGGGTGCGGTCAAGAAGGATTTGATCGCCAAATACGGCGCCAAGGCCACCGAGGATTTCATCAAGCTGCACGGTGACGCTGTCTATGGCGAGATCTCCAAGCAGATTTCCGGCAAGACGCTCAGCAAATATGCAGGCGAGGCCCTGAACAGCGCCGACGGCTCGCAATCGGCGGCGACCATGCAAAAGCAGGCCAACGAGGCGATGCGCAAGGACATGGAGCTGCGCAAGCAGATCCAGAAGATCATCATGGCCGAGGCCAAGCGCAAGATGCCCAAGACGGCCGCGGCGCATTAACGCCAGCGGTTCTGTCGGCGGGAGCTGCCGCAGGGGGGCGGCAGCCTGGGGGAAGCGTCATCTTGGTGCTTCCCCGTCCGCGTTTGGGCCGTTATGACGGGTTGGAATTAAGGAGCCCGTATTATGACCCAACTCACACCGCAGCCCGGTATCATGGACATCGCTCTGTATCAGGGCGGGGCAGCCCATGTGAAAGGGGTGAGCAATGTTGTGAAGCTCTCCTCGAATGAGAACCCGCTTGGCCCCAGCCCCCGCGCCATTGAGGCGATGCAGGCGGCGGCGGCCAGTATGCACCGCTATCCCAGTTCGGATCATGCAGCGCTGCGGCAGGCCATCGGCGAGGTGCACGGGCTGGAGCCGGAGCAGATCATCTGCGGCGCCGGCAGCGACGAGATCATCGCCTTCCTGTGCCAGGCCTATGCCGGTCCGGGGGATGAAGTTCTCTATACGGAACACGGCTTTGCCATGTACCGCATCAGCGCACTGGCGGCCGGCGCCACCCCGGTGGAGGTGAAGGAGCGCGAGCGCGTCACTGATGTGGACGCGCTGCTGGAAGGCTGCACCAACCGCACCAAGCTGGTCTTCATCGCCAACCCCAACAACCCCACCGGCACCATGATCAGCGAGGCCGAGGTCGCGCGGCTGGCCGATGGCCTGCCCGATGGCGCGCTTCTGGTGCTGGACGGCGCCTACGCCGAATATGTCGAGGGCTTTGATGCCGGCGCCGCGCTGATCGCATCCCGCAGCAACGTTTTCATGACCCGCACCTTCTCCAAGATATACGGCCTGGGCGGCGCCCGGATCGGCTGGGGCTACGGCCCCAAGGAGATCATCAACGTCCTGAACCGTGTGCGCGGGCCGTTCAACGTCTCCAGCACCGCGCTGGCGGGCGCTGAGGCATCCGTGCGCGATACGGATTATGTCGATCACTGCCGGTCCGAAAACGCCAAGTGGCGCGCCTGGCTGGCCAATGCGCTGGCCGAAATCGGCGTGCCGTCGGACGTCTCCAGCACCAATTTCATTCTGGCGCGTTTCAGCAGCCAGGCCGAGGCCGAGGCCTGCGACCTGTACCTGCAAGCACAGGGGCTGATCGTGCGCCGGGTGGCGGGCTACAACCTGCCCACAGCACTGCGCATCACCATCGGCGACGAAGACTCCTGCCGCCGCATCGCGCAAGGCGTCAAAGCATTCAAAGAGGGGCAGGCATGAGCAGCCAGGAAAACGGCCAGGTCTACGGCCGCGTCGCGCTGATCGGGCTGGGCCTGATCGCGTCCTCGATGTTCTGGGCGATGAAACGCGCAGGCCTTGCGGGCGAGGTCACCGGCTATGCCCGCAGTGAGGAAACCCGTGCGACGGCTCGCAAAATCGGCCTCTGCGACCGCGTCTGCGACAGCGCGCGCGACGCTGTGAAAGACGCCGACCTGGTGGTGCTCTGCGTCCCCGTCGGCGCCATGGGCCCGGTGATGGAAGAGATCGCCCCGGTGCTGAAACCCGGCGCCACGGTCTCTGACGTGGGCTCCGTCAAACGCCACGTGATCGAGGCGGTGCAGCCGCATATCCCTGAGGGCGTTCATTTCGTGCCTGCCCATCCGCTGGCCGGGACGGAGCATTCCGGCCCCGAATCCGGCTTTGCCGAGCTGTTCGACAACCGCTGGTCGCTGCTGGTCCCGGTCGAGGGCACAGATCCCGCCGCCACGGCCCGTCTGCGCGCGCTGTGGGAAGGCATGGGCGCCAATGTCGATGAGATGGACGCCGACCACCATGACCTGGTGCTGGCCGTCACCTCCCACACCCCGCACCTGATCGCCTACACGATGGTGGGTGTGGCCGACGACCTGCGCCGGGTGACCGACAGCGAGGTGATCAAATACTCCGCCGCGGGTTTCCGCGACTTCACCCGTATCGCCGCCTCTGATCCGACCATGTGGCGCGACGTGTTCCTGACCAACAAGGACGCCACGCTGGAAATTCTCGGCCGCTTCACCGAGGAACTCTTTGCCCTCCAGCGCGCCATCCGCACCGGCGACGGCGCGCATCTGCACGATTACTTCACCCGCACCCGCGCCATCCGCCGGGGCATCATCGAGGCCGGCCAGGACACCGACGCGCCGGACTTCGGCCGGGTGCAAAAGAAATGATCCGGGCCGGTGCTGTCCTTGCGGCTCTGGCCTTGGCGGCGGCGCCGGCCTTGGCGGAAAACCAGCCGGAACGCGCCCCCGAGCTGCGGGAGCTCGCCGCCCTCAGCGCCCCGGCAGCAGCCCTGCCGCCCATGCCTCTGCCGCAGGCCCGTGCAGGCACCCAGGCGACCGAGGTGCTGTTCGGCCGCAAGAAACGCCTCAAGGGCGCGGTTTGCGGCGACGCGGACATCAAGGGCGATGAGGCCGGCACTGTGGCAGGCGCCTTGCCCGGCTGTGGCGTCAAGGATGCGGTCAGGGTGCGTGAAATCGCCGGGGTGCGGCTCAGCCAGACGTCGCTGATGACCTGCAACACCGCCCGGGCGCTGAAGACCTGGATCCACCGCGAAGTGGAAACCGCCTTCGGGCGCCGCAACAAGGTGGTCGGCCTGCGGGTCGCGGCCCATTACGCCTGCCGCACCCGCAACAACCGTCCCGGCGCCAAGATCTCCGAACATGGCAAGGGCCGGGCGATCGACATTTCCGGCTTCACCCTGGCCAGCGGCGAGACCGTCACCGTTCTGCACGGCTGGAAAAAACGCAAGACCCGCAAAAAGCTGAAAAAGATCTGGCGCGCCGCCTGCGGCCCCTTCGGCACCGTGCTGGGGCCGGAGGCCGACCGTTACCACAAGGACCACTTCCACCTGGATATCGCCCGCCACCGCGGCGGCTCCTACTGCCGCTGACGGCGGCCGCCGCCAGGCGGCGCTCCCCTGTTCATCTGGCTGAAAATATCCCGGAGCGCGAGGCAGAGCCTCGCACAGTCCTGCCCTTGCCAGCGGTGAGCAGGCTGCGTGCGGGCGCGCGGTCAGCGGATGATCAGCCGCGGCGCATGGCCCAGGGGCAGCGGGCCGAGGGTGACATAACCGTCCCTGAACCCCAGGGCGATGTCGAGGTCGCGGGAATTACCGCTGGCCTCTGCCAGCAGGCCCAGAACCCGCTCCACTGTGCCGCGCAACGCAGGCGGCAGCGCGCCGGTGCGCTCGGCCATCAGCACCAGCCCGCGCCAGTTTTCCGCCTGCAGCGCGATTTCCCCCTCGGGCAGCCCCTGCGCGTCCACCGTCAGCGCGCCGGTCGCCTTCAGCCACAAATCACCCCAGCGGGCATCGGCCAGTTTCAGATCAATCCGGCGCGGCTGCGGCCGCTGCTGCTCCAGCGCTGACCGGTCCCAGGCGGCGTCAAAGGCAACCGTCATCTCCAGCGCCAGCGTATCGAACCGCTCCGGCAGGGCAGAGCTGGCCGCCAGCAGCCGCCGCCAGGCCGCGCGCGGCGCAAACTCCTGGGCGCCGGCGGTGATCCGGTAGGTCTCGGGGCTGTCCGCTTGCACCATGCGCAGGTCCAGCGCCGCGCCGCTCAGCACCGTCTCGCCGCCGCGCTCGATCTGCCAGCTGTCCGCCACCGCCGCCAGCCGCTCCAGCTCCAGCGCCGTGCCGGGCTTCAGGTGCAGGCTGGCCTGCAACCCGTCTGCGGTGATCACCGCAGTCCGGTCGAAATACGACAGCCGCTGCGCCGTCGCCGGGAAATGCAGCTCCAGCCGCCCGGGCCAGGCGGCGGGGCTGTCCAGTTCCAGCCAGTCCGCCCGCCAAGCCGTGCCGGTGCGGGGATCCGCCAGGGCAGGGCGGCTGATCCGGGTCTGGTGCCGGAACGGATAGCCCTGTGTCTCCAGCCCGGAGTATTCCGCCTGCCAGCCCCGGCTGTCCTGCGCATCGAACCAGGCCTCGATGCCGTTCTTCAGCCCCCAGGCCGCCGCCGCCCAGTACAGGCTCCACATTGCCGCAATGGCTATCAGCAGTTTTGCCAGGCGCATCGGATAGCCTCTTTTGTCCGCAACAGGATTGCTGTTTATAGGGGGGCAGCAGAAAGGGCCAGACGACATGACCATGTGGGTATTCGGATACGGATCACTTCTTTGGAACCCCGGTTTCCCGGTGGCCCGGCGCGAGGTTGCGGTGCTGCACGGCTATGCCCGCTCCTTCTGCATGACCTCCATTCACCACCGCGGCACCGAAGACCACCCCGGCCTGGTGCTGGCGCTGGACGCGGCCGAGGGCGCCCATTGCAAGGGCATCGCGCTGTCGGTGGAGGCCGGCCACGAAGAGCAGACCCTGGCGGAGCTGCGCGAGCGCGAGCTGATCTCCTCGGCCTACCTGGAGCGTGACCTGGAGGTGGAGCTGGCGGGTGGCTCCATGGTGACCGCCGTGACCTACGTGATCGACCCGCACCACGTGCAGTATTGCGGCGGCCTCAGCCTTGAAGAGCAGGCGCAGATGATTGCCCATGCGGTCGGCGGGCGCGGTCCCAATACCGAATACCTCTACAACACTGCTGAACATCTGGCCGAGATCGGCCTGCATGACAGCGACTTGGACTGGCTGGCGGGCCGGGTGCGGGAAATCACTGCCTGAGTCCCCTCCGGACGTGCCGGTCAGGGCAGCAGATAAGGCATCCACAAAGGGCGGCGCCCGCCCGTTTCGCCGGAGGCAACCCCGCGGTTTGAGGGGCGGACAGGCGGTTGCAGGTCCGGGAAACGCGGCCGTTCGGGAAACCACAGCGCCGGACAGCCATAAAGCCTTGGCGCTCCTGGCACTTTGCTTATAGGCTGCGAACCAAATAAGAGCAGACATAAGTGTCAGGAGCCAAGACGTATGGCGCAGCCAGACCGCAAGACCCGGCCGCAGTTCTCCCAGCCGGTGCGGCAGATCATCATGATGCTGATCGCGCTGGGGCTTTCCGGATTCGGGGCCTTTGTGGCGCTGCCGCGGGTGCTGCCGGTGTTCCAGGCCAACCCCTGGCTCAACGGCTTTATCGTCTTCGTGTTTGTGATCGGGGTGCTGGCCTGCTTCTGGCAGGTGGTGCAGCTCATCGGCTCGGTGCGCTGGATCGAACGCTTTGCCGCCGGCGACAACCAGGACCACCGCCGCCCGCCGTCGATGCTGGCACCGCTGGCGTCGCTGCTGGCGACGCGCAGCGCCCGGATGCAGCTGGGCTCCGCCTCGACCCGCTCCATCCTGGACTCGGTCGCCAGCCGCATCGACGAAGACCGCGAGATCACCCGCTACATCGTCAACCTGCTGATTTTCCTCGGCCTTCTGGGTACCTTCTACGGCCTGGCCACCACGGTTCCCGCCGTCGTCGACACCATCCGCAGCCTGGCGCCGCAGGAGGGCGAAGAAGGCCTGTCGGTTTTCAATCGCCTGATGACAGGTCTTGAGGCGCAACTGGGCGGCATGGGCGTGGCCTTCGCCTCCTCGCTGCTGGGCCTTGCCGGATCGCTGATCGTGGGCCTGCTGGAACTGTTTGCGGGCCACGGCCAGAACCGCTTTTACCGCGAGTTGGAGGAATGGCTCTCCTCGATCACCCGGGTCAGCTTCTCCTCCGGCGAGGACGGCGCCGGGGACAGCGGCGTGGTTTCGCAAGTGCTCGACAACATGGCCGAGCAGATGGACGCGCTGCAGGCGATGTTTGCAGAAACCTCCGAAGGCCGCGCGGCGGTGGATCAGAAACTGGGCGCGCTGGTGGAGACCATCCAGGAGATGAACCAGCGCCAGGAGCAGACCGGCACCATTACCGCGGCACTGGACCGGGTGGCAGTCGGGCAGGAAGCGCTGACCGAGATCCTGCGCGCGCAAGGAGAGCAGGGGGCGATCGACGCCGAAAGCCGGATGCGGCTGCGCTCGATCGACGTGCAGATGCTGCGCATCCTCGAAGAAATTTCCGCGGGCCGCCAGGAAAGCCTGGCAGAGCTGCGCAAGGACATCGACCTGATGATCAAGGCCTTCGCCCGCCCGCGCGGCCTCTCGCGCGGCGGCTTGCCGGGCCGGGACGCGGGGGAATAACCTATGGCCCTTTCCCGGCGCACAGGACAGCGGTTCCAGGCCTCGATCTGGCCCGGGTTTGTCGATGCGATGACCGGGCTGCTGCTGGTGCTGATGTTTGTGCTGACCATCTTCATGGTGGTTCAGTTTGTGCTGCGCGAGACAATCACGGGCCAGGAAAGCGAGCTGGATGAGCTCTCCGCCGAAGTCAGCGCGCTGGCCTCCGCGCTGGGGCTGGAGGAGCGGGAAAACAGCCGCCTGAACGCCCGGCTGGGGGCGCTGACCTCAACGCTCAACACCGCGGAACAGGACCTCGAGCGGGCGCGCAACCTGATCACCTCGCTGACCGCAGAGCGCGACCGGCAGGCGGGCGAACTGTCCGAGGCCGCCAGCCGCATCACCAGTTTCGAAGCGCAGGTGGCGGCGCTGATCGCCAGCCGCGACGCGGCCCAGGCGCGGGTCGCTGACCTGAGCGCAGAGCGTGAAAGCCTGGAAACGGCCCGCGCCAAACTGCTCAGCGAGCAGGAGGCATTGAACCTGGCGCTGGCCCAGGCCCGCGGCGAGATCGACGCCCAGGCCGAAGCGGCCCGTTTGGCCGCGGCACAGCGCGAGGCGATGGAAGCGCTGATCGCCAGCCTGGAGGCGGAGCAAACAGCAAACACTGAAGAAATCGCCGGTCTTCAGGAACAGCTGAGCGCCGAGGAAGCGGCCCGGATGGTGGAAGCCGCCGCCGCCGAAGCCCTGCGCGAAAAGCTGCAATCGGCGGATGCTGAGCTGACCGCCATGACCCTGGCGCTGGAGGCGCAGCGGCAGGAGGCTGAGGATACGCTGACATTGCTGGCCGCTGCCGAGGCCGCAAAGAAGCAGCTCGACGCGCAATTGTCCGAACTGGAGACGGCCCGCGCAGGCTCGGACGCCGAAGCCGGGCGGCTGGCGGCAGAGCTGGCAGAGGCCAAGGCGGCGCTGGCCGCGGCGGAAACTCAGGCCAGCGAGCTGGACGTGCTGCGCCAGCGGCTGCTGGCGGCAGCCGCCGCGCAGGAGGCGGCGGAGGCCACCGCGTCGGACCGGCTGACCCAGGCGGAAGAACGCGCCGCCCTTCTGGCGCAAGCCCGCGAGGCGCTCTCGCAGGAGAAAGCGGTGTCAGAGGAGGCCCGCCGAGAAACCGCGCTGCTCAACCAGCAGGTGGCGGCCCTGCGCGAACAGCTGGGGGGCTTGCAGGCCATTCTGGACGACTACCAGGCCCGCGACGCCGCGCAGCAGGTGCAGCTGCAGAACCTGGGCCAGGACCTGAACGCAGCCCTCGCCCGCGCCGCATCAGAGGAGCGCAGGCGGCGGCTGCTGGAGGAACAGGAGCGCAAGCGCCTGGAAGCCGAAGCCGAGGCGCTGGCCAGCAAGGCACAGGACCTGGAGCGCTACCGGTCGGAGTTCTTTGGCCGTCTGCGCGACCTTTTGGGCACCCAGGAGGGCGTGCGCATCCAGGGCGACCGTTTTGTCTTTGCCTCCGAAGTGCTGTTTGCGCCTGGCAGCGCCACCCTGTCGGCTGAGGGCAAGGTGGAGATCGCCAAGGTGGTGTCGATCCTGCAAAGCGTGGTAGCAGCGATCCCGCCGGAAATCAGCTGGATCATCCGGGTAGACGGCCATACCGATGACACGCCTTTGGGCGCACATCCGAAATTCTCCGACAACTGGGAGCTCAGCCAGGGACGGGCGCTGTCGGTGGTGCGCTATATGGTGGAGGCGCTGGGGGTGCCGCCGTCGCGGCTTGCGGCCAACGGGTTCGGGGAGTACCAGCCGGTGAACCCGGCGGACACGCCCGAAGCGCGCGCCCAGAACCGGCGCATTGAGCTGAAGTTCACCGAGAAGTAATCCGGGCCGGCGCCTTGCGGATCCGCCCCGTGCTGCGGCTGGCGCCCGCGGCCGGCCAAAGGGGCTGCGCCAGCGCGGCCGGCGGAAGGTGCAACCCGCTTCACTAATGGAGACAAGCTACTAGTTACGCACGGGTTGCTGCCCCACCGGGCAGTAGGGCACTATTAAAACTATTGCGAATGCGGGAGTTATCAACTTTTGAAGGAAAACGTCCCGCGCGTTGCAGCCCCAGCGGCGTATTCCGGCGCGCTCCCGCCCGGCGCCTGGCCGCCCCGCTGGGGCGTCCGCGCCGGTTGGGCCGCGCATCTGCCGGGGCTGCTGCCCCGGCAGATGCGGCACCGTGATACAGCAAAGCTTTAGTCCGGGGTGTCCGCCAGCCTCATGCTGCTGCTGAAGCTGTCCACCTCGCTGCCGCCGCGCAGCAGGCGCGCCGTTCCGGTATAGCTGCCCGCAGGCCAGGACCCGCCGCGCAGACGGCGGCCGGTGGCGCGGAAGAACTGCGCCTGATCCTTTTCCAGCGCTTCTCGGCGGCTCACAAACTCACCGCCGGGCCCGGTCACCGTCAGCTCCAGCGTGTCGCCGGCCTGGCCGCCAAAGGCGTAGGCCCAGAACACGAAGGCCGGGGCATCCGCGGCCAGCGGCGCCTGGTCGGCGGTGCCATCCTTGATCGCCTGGTATTCGGGAATGGCAGTGCTGAAGCCTGCGCCCAGCACGCCGCCGGGCCGGTAGGGCAGCGGGTCGGCCCAGAGCGTCTGCCCGGACGGACTGGCGCAGGTGCCGGAACTGTCCGGCGCAAAGGGATCCACCACCGCGCCGTCCTTGCGGACAGACAGATGCAGATGCGGGAACTGGGTCTTGCCGGACAGGCCGACTTCGCCCAGGGCATCTCCGGCCTTGACCTTCATGCCGCTTTGGACCCGGATCGAGCCGCGCTTCATGTGGCAATACTGGGTTTCCCAGCCGCCGCCATGCCGCAGCACAACGCCGTTGCCGCACTCCTTGCCTTCAATGGCCGCGGCATTCTCTGCGGTCGCGTACTGGTCCGGCATGGTGTTGCGGCTGCCCAGGACGACGCCATCCGCGGCGGCGCGGACCGTGGCGCCGGCCCGCATGTCCGACAGGTAGGGCAGGGCGATGTCCGTGCCCTTATGGCCCTCATAGCTGAGAGTGCCGCAGGTGAAATCCTCGGCCCCGGGGCCCGGGTCATGGTCCACAAACTGCTGGATGTGGCAGTCCTGGCCAAGGGTGCAATCCAGCGGGAATTGCAAACGAAAATCGCCCGCCGCGGCGGGCGCGGCGAGCGATAAAGCGATCAGCAGTCCTGCGGGGCGCATCAGTCCGCGGTCAGGAGCGGCGGCCGGTCGCCGGAAATCCGCGGCTTGCCCGGACCCTCCAGGCGCAGATCCAGCTTGCCGTCCTTGATCCCGACCTTGACGACGCCGCCTTTGGTCAGCTTGCCGAACAAGAGCTCCTCTGCCAGCGGCTTCTTGATGTGCTCCTGAATGACCCGGCCCAAAGGCCGCGCGCCCATGCGGTCGTCGTAGCCCTTGTCGGCCAGCCATTCGGCCGCCTTGCGGGTCAGCTCGATGGAGACGTTGCGGTCCATCAGCTGCGCTTCCAGCTGGAGGACGAACTTCTCGACCACCTGCAGGATCACCTCTTTGCCCAGCGGCGCGAAGGAGATCACCGCATCCAGGCGGTTGCGGAACTCCGGCGTGAAGGTGCGCTCGATGGCGGCGGTGTCCTCGCCCTCGCGGCGGTCGCGGCCAAAGCCGATGGCAGCCTTTGCCATGTCGGAGGCGCCCGCGTTGGAGGTCATGATCAGGATCACGTTGCGGAAATTGACCGTCCGGCCGTTGTGGTCCGTCAGCTGGCCGTTGTCCATCACCTGCAAGAGGATGTTGTAGACATCCGGGTGCGCCTTTTCGATCTCATCCAGCAGCAGCACGCAGTGCGGGTGCTGATCGACGCCATCGGTCAAGAGGCCGCCCTGGTCAAAGCCGACATAGCCCGGAGGCGCACCGATCAGGCGGGAGACCGCGTGCTTCTCCATGTACTCGGACATGTCAAAGCGCAGCAGCTCCACACCCAGCTGATCTGCCAGCTGTTTCGCAACCTCGGTCTTGCCGACGCCGGTGGGGCCCGCAAACAGATAGTTGCCAATCGGCTTCTCCGGCTCGCGCAGGCCGGCACGGGCCAGCTTGATGGCACTCGACAGGGCGGTGATCGCATCGTCCTGGCCGAAGACCACGCGCTTGAGCGACTTCTCCAGATCTTTCAGCACCTCGGCATCGTCCTTGGAGACGTTCTTGGGCGGAATACGGGCGATCTTCGCCACGACCGCTTCGATATCCTTGACGCCGATGGTCTTGCGGCGCTTGCTTTCGATGATCAGGTGCTGCGCGGCGCCGGCCTCATCAATCACGTCAATCGCCTTGTCGGGCAGCTTGCGGTCGTTGATGTAGCGCGCCGACAGCTCCACCGCGGTCTTGATCGCGTCGCCGGTGAACTTGATGCCGTGATGCTCCTCGAAATAGGGCTTCAGACCCTTCAGGATCTCGATGGAATCTTCCACCGACGGCTCATTCACGTCGATCTTCTGGAACCGGCGGGACAGCGCGCGGTCCTTCTCGAAATGCTGGCGGAACTCCTTATAGGTGGTGGAGCCCATGGTGCGCAGCTTGCCGCCCTGCAGCGCAGGTTTCAGCAGGTTGGACGCATCCATCGCGCCGCCCGACGTGGCGCCTGCGCCGATCACGGTGTGGATCTCGTCGATGAACAGCACCGCGTCCGGGTGGTCCTCCAGCTCGGAGACCACGGCCTTCAGCCGCTCCTCGAAATCGCCGCGGTAGCGGGTGCCCGCCAGCAGCGCGCCCATGTCGAGCGAATAGATGGTGGTTTCCGACAGGATCTCCGGCGTCTCGCCCGAGACGATGCGGCGCGCCAGGCCCTCGGCGATGGCGGTTTTGCCAACGCCAGGATCGCCCACCAAGAGCGGGTTGTTCTTGCGGCGGCGGCACAGCACCTGGATGCAGCGCTCCACCTCGTGGTCGCGGCCGATCAGCGGGTCGATGTCGCCGTCGCGGGATTTCGCGTTCAGATCGACGCAGTATTTCGCCAGCGCCGACTCTTTCTTTTCGCCCTCGGGGGCGGTGGTCAGGTTGTCCTCTTCCTGCTCCGTCGCGCCTGTGACCGGGCGGGATTCCCCATAGGCCGGGTCCTTGGCGACGCCATGGGCGATGAAGTTCACCGCGTCATAGCGGGTCATCTCCTGGTCCTGCAGGAAATAGGCGGCATCGCTTTCGCGCTCGGCAAAGATGGCGACCAGCACATTCGCCCCCGTTACCTCAGTCCGGCCGGAGCTTTGGACGTGGATCGCTGCGCGCTGGATGACGCGCTGGAAGGCGGCGGTCGGCACCGCCTCGGAGCCGTCGATATCGGTGACCAGATTGGCAAGATCCTCATCCACGAATTCCACCAGGGAGGATCGCAATTCGGTCAGGTCGACACTGCAGGCGCGCATCACGCGGGCCGCGTCGGGCTCGTCGATCAGGGCCAGAAGCAGATGTTCCAGGGTTGCGAATTCGTGACGGCGTTCATTCGCCAGCGCAAGCGCTGCGTGAATGGCCTGTTCCAGGGTGCTCGAGAATGAAGGCACGGGCGTGCTCCTCTGATCTTGGGTTGGCCGGCGGGGCGGTATTAACCAACCCCTCAGTTCAACCATGTGCTTATATGGTTAGAGTTTGGTTGATAGAGCGCCGGCTTCAAGGGCTTTTCTTCATTTTACGGTCACAATTATTTTCTCCCTGTTGCACCCGGACGCCCTTGATTTGCTCAGAAATTGTCTTTGCGCTTGCGGATTTCGGCAAAAACTTCTGCGTCATCAGCATCTTCCATGCCCAGATGCGCTTTGATGGCGCTATCACCGGCGCGCAGGAACGGATTGGTGCCAAGTTCCAGCTGCAAGGACGAAGGCACTGTCGGGTCACCCTTTTCCCGCGCGCTTGCGATATCGCGGATGCGGTCCTGCAACGCCGGGTTGCCCGGATCCACAGTGGCCGCAAAGGCACCGTTAGACTGGGTGTATTCATGGCCTGAGTAAACCATAGTTTGCGGCGGCAGCGCGGCAAGACGCGACAGGCTGGCCCACATCTGCTGCGGCGTGCCCTCAAACAGCCGCCCGCAGCCCAGTGCCATCAGGCTGTCGGCGGTGAACACCGCGTCCGCGCCGGGGATGTAATAGGCGATATGCCCCACCGTGTGGCCGGAAACATCCATCACCTGCACCTCCTCGCCCAGCAGGGTGAATGTGCCGCCGTCCTTCACAGCCAAGTCCAGATCAGGCAGCCGGTGCGCGTCCGCCTCGGCACCGGTCACCTTGGCGCCATAAGCCTCCCGCAGCTCTGCCACGCCGTCCACATGGTCCCAGTGGTGATGCGTCAGCAGGATCCAGTCCAGCCCCCAGCCGCGTTCCTCAAGCGCTGCCTTGATGGCGCCGGCTTCGGGCGCGTCCACCAGCGCGGTCTCGCCCGAGTCCGGATTATGGATCAAAAAGGCATAGTTATCGGACAGGCAGGGCAGGGTGATGATCTCAAGAGGCATGGTCATTCGCCTTTACATTGCTAAACTGCGCCCAGATTGGCCGAAGCAGCAGGCGCCCGCAATGCATCTTGATGTGCAGGATCTGAGGAACTTCTACTACCGCAGCACGCTGGGCCGTGCGGCGCAGGCGTCGATCCGCGGCCGCCTGCTGGAGCTGTGGCCGGAGGCCGAAGGCCTGACGGTCGCGGGCTTCGGCTTTGCCGCGCCGCTGTTGCGCCCCTACCTGCCGGAGGCGCGCCGGGTGATGGCGCTGATGCCGGGGCCGCAGGGGGTGATGCAATGGCCTGCGGGGATGCCCAATGTCTCGGTGCTGTGCGAGGAGACCAGCTGGCCTGTCGATACCGGCCGGATCGACCGGCTGGTGGTGCTGCACGGGCTGGAGACCTCGGAACGGCCCGCCCGGCTGCTGGAGGAATGCTGGCGGGTGCTGGGGCCGGGCGGCCGGGCGATTTTCATCGTCCCGAACCGGGCCGGGTTCTGGGCCCGCTCGGATCTCACCCCTTTCGGCTATGGCCGCCCCTACACGCTGCGCCAGCTCGAAGGCCAGCTGCGCGAGCATCAGTTCGCCATCGAGCAGCACACCGCGGCGCTGTACCGGCTGCCCAGCCACAAGCGGTTCTGGCTCAAATCCGGCGCCATGCTGGAGAAGATGGGCCGCAAACTGCCGGCAATGCTGGCCGGCGGGGTGTTCATGGTCGAGGTCAGCAAGCAGACCTATCCGCAGAAGGGCCACATGATCCGCACCAAGACCCCCAGCCGCATCCGGGTGCTGGAAGGGCTGTCCAACCCGATGCCGGAGCCGGCCTGACCCCGTGGCCGCCGATTTCGATTCCCTGAAACTGCCGGCGCCGCCGCCGCAGCGCAGCAAAACCGGCCCCGGCAGCGATATGTGACGGATTTCGGGGCAAATGCCGCTGTCCGGAATCGCCAAATTCTGCAGTTCAGCCGCACTTTTTTATTTGCCGACTGTGGTCAAAGGGCCGCACTTCCCGCAAGCCTTTGAAAACACGGAAAACATGCTTTCATCCGTTACCGTTATAGACAGTTGATAGGTCGCATCCGCTCTGCTAGACCCACGCTGATTTCAACGCCCCGCTGCCAATGGGGGATGACTCACGCCCCCGGACGCCTCCTGACGCCAGGTACGCCAACCGGGGCCAAAAACATATCGGAAGGGTGGACGTGTCCGAACCAGCTTCGATTTCTGCAGGCATTGCTGCGCGCTATGCCACGGCGGTGTTCGACATCGCTGAAGAAAACAAGGCGCTCGACAGCCTTGAAACCAGCATCAATGACCTGGCAGCCGCGCTGGCTGACAGCGACGACCTCAACAGCCTGATCCACTCGCCGCTCGTGTCGCGCGAAGAGCAGGGCGCCGCAATCACCGCGGTGGCAGACAAGATGGGCCTGGAGCCCGTCCTGCGCAATACCCTGGCTCTGATGGCTGACAAGCGCCGCCTGTTTGTGCTGCCCGCGCTGATCGAGGCGCTGCGCGCCCGCCTGGCTGACGCCCGCGGCGAAGTCACCGCCGAGGTGGTGTCCGCCAAGGCGCTGACCAAGACCCAGAGCGAAAAGCTGGCCAAGACCCTGGCCGAGCGCGTGGGCAAGAAAGTTACCATCAATGCTTCCGTCGATGCCTCCATCATCGGCGGTCTTGTCGTTAAAGTGGGCTCGAAGATGATCGACAGCTCGATCCGCTCCAAGCTCAACTCCCTACAGAATGCAATGAAAGAGGTCGGATAAATGGGTATCCAAGCAGCAGAGATTTCTGCGATCCTGAAAGACCAGATCAAGAATTTTGGTCAAGAAGCCGAAGTGGCAGAAATCGGCCGCGTGCTGTCCGTTGGTGACGGTATTGCCCGCGTCTACGGCCTCGACAACGTTCAGGCCGGTGAAATGGTCGAATTCCCGGGCGGCATCATGGGCATGGCGCTGAACCTGGAAGCCGACAACGTCGGTATCGTGATCTTCGGCTCCGATCGCGACATTAAAGAAGGCGACACCGTCAAGCGCACCAACTCGATCGTGGACGTTCCGGCCGGCCCCGAGCTGCTGGGCCGCGTTGTCGACGGTCTGGGCAACCCGCTGGACGGCAAGGGCCCGATCAACGCTTCCCAGCGTCTGGTCGCAGACGTCAAGGCGCCGGGCATCATCCCGCGTAAATCGGTGCACGAGCCGATGGCAACCGGCCTCAAGTCGGTTGACGCGATGATCCCGATCGGCCGCGGCCAGCGCGAGCTGATCATCGGCGACCGTCAGACCGGTAAGACCGCCGTGGCTCTGGACACCATCCTGAACCAGAAAACCTACAACGACGCCGCAGGCGACGACGAGTCCAAGAAACTGTACTGCGTCTACGTTGCTGTCGGCCAGAAGCGTTCGACCGTTGCCCAGCTGGTGAAGAAGCTGGAAGAAGCCGGCGCGATGGAATACTCCATCGTCGTGGCCGCAACCGCGTCCGACCCGGCGCCGCTGCAGTTCCTGGCGCCCTACGCCGCGACCGCGATGGCCGAATACTTCCGCGACAACGGCAAGCACGCGCTGATCATCTATGATGACCTGTCCAAGCAGGCCGTGGCCTACCGCCAGATGTCCCTGCTGCTGCGCCGTCCGCCGGGACGTGAAGCTTACCCGGGCGACGTTTTCTACCTGCACTCCCGCCTGCTGGAGCGTTCGGCCAAGCTGAACGAAGACTTCGGCGCCGGCTCGCTGACCGCTCTGCCGGTTATCGAAACCCAGGGCGGCGACGTGTCCGCGTTTATTCCGACCAACGTGATCTCGATCACCGACGGCCAGATCTTCCTGGAAACCGAGCTGTTCTACCAGGGCATCCGCCCCGCCGTGAACACCGGTCTGTCGGTTTCGCGTGTGGGCTCCTCGGCCCAGACCAACGCGATGAAGACCGTTGCAGGCCCGGTGAAACTGTCGCTGGCCCAGTACCGCGAAATGGCGGCCTTCGCCCAGTTCGGTTCCGACCTCGACGCCGCCACCCAGCAGCTGCTGGCCCGCGGCGCCCGTCTGACCGAGCTGATGAAGCAGCCGCAGTACTCGCCGCTGACCAACGCCGAAATCGTCTGCGTCATCTTCGCCGGCACCAACGGCTACCTCGACAAGGTCGACATCAAGGACGTCGGCCGCTGGGAAGCAGGTCTGCTGGCGCATATGCGCGGCAAAGGCAAGGAGACCCTGGACTGGATCACCAACGAAGATCCCAAGATCAAGGGCGACGCCGCTGACAAACTCAAGGCTGCGATCGACGAATACGCCGCCACCTTCGCATAAGGAGAGAGTCGGGACATGCCTTCTCTCAAGGACCTTAAAAACAGGATCGAGTCGGTCAAATCGACCCGCAAGATCACTAAAGCCATGCAAATGGTGGCCGCGGCGAAACTTCGCCGCGCCCAGGAAGCTGCCGAGGATTCCCGGCCCTACACCAAGCGGTTCAACGCCGTGATGGCAGGGCTGGCGGCCTCGGTCGGCGGTTCCGACTCCGCGCCCAAGCTGCTTCGCGGCACCGGCTCGGACCAGGTACAGCTGCTGATCGTGATGACTGCCGAGCGCGGTCTGTGCGGCGGCTTCAACTCGAACATTGCCAAGCTCGCCCGCCAAAAGGCGGCTGAGCTGAAGGCCGCGGGCAAGACGGTCAAGATCCTGACCGTCGGCAAAAAGGGCCGCGACGCCCTGAAACGCGACCTGGGCGATGATTTCGTCGGCCATGTGGACCTCAGCGAAGTCAAGCGTATCGGCTATGCCAATGCGCAGGCGATCGCCAAGGACATCCTGACCCGGTTCGATGCTGGTGAATTCGACGTTGCCACGATCTTCTACTCGGAGTTCGTCAACGTGGTGACCCAGATTCCGACCGCGCAGCAGATCATCCCGGCTTCCTTTGAAGCCGAGGAAGGCGAGAGCTCTGGCGCCGTCTACGACTACGAACCCGGCGAAGAGCGGATCCTGGCGGACCTGCTGCCGCGCGGCGTGGCGACCCAGATCTTCTCGGGGCTGCTGGAAAACGGTGCATCCGAACAGGGTGCCCGGATGAGCGCGATGGACAACGCAACCCGCAACGCGGGCGAGATGATCGACAAGCTGACCATCGAGTTCAACCGTTCCCGTCAGGCCGTGATCACCAACGAGCTGATTGAAATCATTTCGGGCGCTGAGGCGCTCTAAGAGACAACCGGAGACCAACAAATGGCACAAGCAAAAGGCAAGGTGACCCAGATCATCGGCGCCGTTGTGGACGTCCAGTTTGACGACCACCTGCCCGCAATTCTGAACGCACTGCACACCGAAAACGGCGGCAAAACCCTGGTTCTGGAAGTGGCCCAGCACCTCGGCGAAAACACCGTCCGCACCATCGCTATGGACGCAACCGAGGGCCTGGTCCGCGGTCAGGACGTGACCGACACCGGCGCGCCGATCTCGATCCCGGTCGGCAACGCCACCCTGGGCCGCATCCTGAACGTGGTGGGTGAACCCGTGGACGAAAAGGGCCCGGTCAGCGCGACTGAGACCCGCGCCATCCACCAGCCCGCACCCGAGTTCAACGAGCAGTCCACCGAGTCCGAGATCCTGGTGACCGGTATCAAGGTGATCGACCTGCTGGCCCCGTACTCCAAAGGCGGCAAGATCGGCCTGTTCGGCGGCGCCGGCGTGGGCAAAACCGTTCTGATCATGGAACTGATCAACAACATCGCCAAAGTGCACTCCGGCTACTCGGTGTTCGCGGGTGTTGGCGAACGGACCCGTGAAGGCAACGACCTGTACTGGGAAATGATCGAATCCAACGTGATCAAGCCGGACAACCTGGAAGACTCCCAGGTGGCCCTGGTTTACGGTCAGATGAACGAGCCTCCGGGAGCCCGTGCCCGTGTTGCGCTGACCGGCCTGACCCTGGCCGAACAGTTCCGCGACCAGTCCGGCACCGACGTTCTGTTCTTCGTCGACAACATCTTCCGCTTCACCCAGGCGGGCTCGGAAGTGTCCGCTCTGCTCGGCCGTATCCCCTCCGCTGTGGGCTACCAGCCGACCCTGGCCACCGACATGGGCGCCATGCAGGAGCGTATCACCTCGACCAAGAACGGCTCGATCACCTCGATCCAGGCCGTCTACGTTCCCGCGGACGACCTTACCGACCCGGCACCGGCAACCACCTTTGCCCACCTGGATGCGACCACCGTTCTGAACCGTGCGATCTCCGAACTCGGCATCTACCCCGCTGTGGACCCGCTCGATAGCTCGTCGCGCCTGATGGACCCGCAGATCGTGGGCGAAGAGCACTATGCGGTTGCGTCCGACGTTCAGCAGATCCTCCAGCGCTACAAGTCGCTGCAGGACATCATCGCCATCCTCGGCATGGACGAACTGTCGGAAGAGGACAAGCTGACCGTTGCGCGTGCGCGTAAGATCCAGCGTTTCCTGTCCCAGCCGTTCGACGTTGCGAAGGTCTTCACCGGCTCCGACGGTGTCCAGGTTCCGCTGGAAGACACCATCTCGTCGTTCAAGGCTGTTGTGGCCGGCGAATACGACCACCTGCCCGAAGGCGCCTTCTACATGGTTGGCGGCATCGACGAAGTGATCGCCAAAGCCGAGAAGATGGCTGCGGAAGCCGCCTAAGAACGGATTTTCCCCCGCGCTTTCGCGGTGCGGGGGAACCCTGAAAGGAGGCCCCAATGGCACAAACGATGCAATTCGACCTCGTCAGCCCGGAGCGCGCCCTGGCGTCGCTGCAGGCCAGCGCGGTTCAGATCCCCGGCGCCGAGGGCGACATGACGGCGATGCCTTCGCACGCGCCGACCATCACCACCCTGCGCCCCGGCGTGCTGAAGGTCGAAAGCCCCGAAGGCAACTCGGAGTATCTGGTGACCGGCGGTTTTGCCGAAATCGCAGGCGACAGCCTGTCGGTTCTGGCCGAGCGCGCGATCCCGATGGCTGAGATGACCCGCGATCAGATGAACGAGCTGATCGAGGAAGCCCGCGAGATGTACAAGACCGCGAAAGAGAAAGACCAGCCCCACGGCCTGGTCGAGGACGCAGCCAAGCTGCTCGCCGACATGGAAGCCCTGGGCACCCATATGTCCCTCTGATCCTTCGCGGATAGGACGATTTTGAAACCGGCTCCCATTGGGGGCCGGTTTTATTTTGGGGCAGGCGGGTTGCGGACGGCTGCAGGACGATAGCGGACCGTTCCTGAGTAGGAGCGGGACAGGGTATTCGCGGGACGGAGCTGCCGTTCGCTGCAAGCGCAGCCTGTGCGTTAGCCCGTGTCCGCCTTGCTGCATGTTTCTCGGACGCCACTCAAGCGGGGCGAACGGTGTGCGGTGTTGGCTGGCGTCGGAGATGCCGAGTGTTTTAAGGGATTGAGGGCGGCACCCTACTGCCTGGCAGGACCAAAAGCGTCGCGTGCCGCAGGCCATTCCAAATCGGACATTCCCGGTTGCCATCAGCTTGGGAATAGAACGAAAAAGATTGGAAGAAGAGGCCGCAACCAGTACCAAGAACTTTTTAGGCAGCTGCACTGAGCTTAATCAAACGTGAAAAATCGGCGGATCTCCGCCCCTCCTTTTTCAAAAGATCCTTATAGTCCAATGCTATTGAAAGACCGAAGTCTATAATTGAGAATGAAGTTACAAAAAATCTTTCAATTTCACCCTTAACTGTATTTGGATTTTCCAGGTTGATTGAGCAGTTACGCCAATCCTTGACCTTCCCAATTAACGTACCGAACGAAGGTACCGACTTAGAGAATGGAAACCACACTCCATGCAGTGATTTGTAGTTCACCTCATTCCGCACTATCGAAAGCCAGTTTCCCGCAGGATGCCGCCCCCGGGCGGTAATCGCCTCTGTAAGTTCCGAAAAGATCTGGGCGACTTCCTGTCGACGCTGTTCCGACGCACGAGCTTTCAACACCTCAGAAGAGATGTCTCTCATTAGCGCTTGGTAACATTTCCATAGGTCCTTGTGGCTTTCGGAGCACTTCTCAAAGGTAAGGTTTTGGGTCATGGGGGAGTATCTTATTAGATAATAAGAAGAGGGTAAATTTGGAGAATACCCAGCCTCGCTAAAGCAGCGAGACTTAAGAAACTGAACATGACCGTTCTCAAGGTGAGAAAACGACCTGCCAAAAAAGCGTAGAGTAGCGTGAGCGGCAAAGTATGCCGCGTAATACGCTTGAATAACTCTCCAGGATGTAAGCTTTGGATATGCTGTGGTTCTTTCTAACTCAAAAACCGTTTGCGCCGAATGCGATGCAAATCTAAACGCGTCAAGGGACAAGCTCTGCTTCACTTCATCTGGCTTCAGACTGTAGAGAGACACATCCGGTGGCGAGTGATTGACGTAGTAATTCCCCTCACTTAACCATAGTTTCAAGCTTTGCTTACACTCTTCATCCATGACGAAGCTGTGGTGGAGCCACAACGGTCTAATGAGATCTATATCACTCTTTTTCAAAGTTGAAACTCACCTTTGAAGTGTTTTTCAAGGTAATCCAGTATCTTGGACTGAGATGTCCCCGAAAGTTTAGCGATTTGGATGTTGTCAAATAGCGGCCCTAGCACTACATCAAAATTATCAATCGTATATTCAGGTCCAAACCGATCCTTCACCCTTCTCGCAGCGTGTATGAAAAATGAAACGATGGCTCGAAATGTGATACTGTTCAGCAAGATGTTTTCGTCACCGCCATTGCGGATGATTTGATCTCGTACACTTGCTAGATATTCAGACAAAATTTCCTGAATTTCCCCGGGAGTGCGAGAGGTTAGGGCTGGATAAATGCTCTTGAGAGCAGCATTAAAGGTGACACGCGATATCTTTGACTTCACACGTTTTGATGGAGATAGTCGGCCGAAGAGGGGGCTATTGGGGTCTCCATTCATCTTGTCAAAAACTTCTCTGAAGAGTTGTTCTTCGGAGTTCTCGTAATCCGCTTGCTTCTTGATATCCAATAACAGTTCCGACGGAACTCCTCTTTGCTTGGAGTTGATGTCAATAAATAGCCGAGACTCATCACGACGACTCAATCCATCGTATATAATAACCGGAACGCGAATTTTGGTTTCTGCCAATTTGAAGCCAAACACCCTGTGCTGTCCGTCAAGAATTAGGAAGGACCCGGACAACACTTCAAAACTTATAGTCTTATTTCTTGAATCGTATTCAAGGCCACAGATTTCTTGAGCAGACAATATTATTGATGTGGGAATCGTACCATGCCCCGAGTCAATGTAGGTGGCAATTTCTTTTGCTCTTTTTTTGTCGAGCAGGCGCTGAAACCCTTTGTCTGGATCTTCATCTCGCGTCGAGACAAATGTGCAGCTACTTAGTACATCGCTGGGCATGGCAAGTTGATAAAAGCGATGTTCGCCTTGAGTGATTAGAACAGCGGAATAGCTTTCTTTTGCCATTATTGTCCCCATGGTTAAGTTTTGAGCAAATATCAGGAGTTTGGCTGTTCTCCACTGGACCTTCAAGGTGTTGCATACAAGTTTTTTCTGCACCTTAGGAAGTTGTGACAGCTTGTGGATTGATTTACGATAGCTGCTCTCTTGGCCTTCGTATAGCCATAGCCTGCTAAGCATCTGCTTCCCGGGCTTTGCTATGGTCACAGCTACGCAATGTTATTTGATCGCTCTCCGACCAACTTAGAGCTGCTTTTTCCAAAACACGCGGAGCAATGAAGTTCAGGCTTGGGCTGGTTCACCACATGCCGCACGGGCGAACGCTTGCACTGCGACTAATGTCTGCAAAGGGCTCATGCACTAAATCGCTCCGCGATAGGGGTTCTGTGTGGCAGGCGTCGCGCTGAACCGGGATTTGTTTCGCGGTTTTCGATGTCGGGTGTGTGCTGTTGGTCGAGGTGATTTTACCTCGATTGACAGAGGGTTTTGCCATGACCATTCAGCATCCTACACCGACGACACCGCTTCGTGGCCGCATGATCGCGGATATGTCCGCACGCAATCTCGGACCTGCGTCGCAGACCAGCCACCTGCGGGCCTGCAAGCGGTTTGCCTCCTGGCTCGGGCGATCTCCGGAGACAGCTTCACCGGATGACGTGAAGCATTTCCAGCTGCATCTGATCGAGAGCGGGACCAGTATCTGCACCCGCAACCAGACCATGACCGGGCTGAAGTTCCTGTTCCGGGTCACCCTGCGCCGGCATGACCTTGCGGCCGAAGTGTTCCACCTCAAAAAGCCCGTGAAGGTTCCCCTCGTGCTGAGCCGCAACGAGGTCAAACGCGTTCTGGCCATGGCGCCCGGCCTGAAGGCGCGCGTAATGCTGTCGCTCGCCTATGGGTGCGGCATGCGCGCGGGCGAGGTCGTCCGGCTGAAGGTCGGCGACATCGACGGGGAACAGAAGATCATCCGCATTGTGCAGGCCAAAGGCCGCAAGGATCGCAACGTGATGTTGCCCGGGGACATTCTGGGTTTGTTGCGCGAGTGGTGGACCCAACGCCCCGCGAGCCAGGACACGGGCGTGCCCGGACCCGAGCGGGTTCTCTTCCCCGGCTATCGCGGCAAACACCTCTCGGCCCGCCAGATTTCGCGGCTGTTCAAGGAGGCCGCGCGGGCCGCAGGGATTACCAAGCCGGTGACGCTGCACACGTTGCGCCATTCCTTTGCGACACATCTGCTGGAACGCGGCGTCGACATCCGGGTCATTCAGGCGCTGCTCGGTCATGCCAAACTCACCACGACGGCGCGCTATGCCAGCGTCGCTACGGGCATGATCGCGGCGGTGGAGAGCCCGCTGGACGGCCTGACCGCGGCGAAGCGCAGGAAGGGCAGGAAACGCGCGTCATAGCGCGCCTTGCCCCCATCACATTTGGAGGTCGCGGATGTCTTCCGCATGCATGGTGCTGCTTGGCGGGCGGCCAATGCGGACCATATCAGCCTCGATCAGTTGAAGGTGATGAGCGCCATCGAGCGCTGCCGCACGGCCGTGCTTGGCGGTCATGTTGCACGATGTGAAGACTGCGCGCATGAACATATCGCCTACAATTCGTGCCGGAACAGGCACTGTCCCAAATGCCAGGCGGGTGCGGCCAAGGCATGGCTGGCGGCGCGGGAGGCCGAACTGCTGCCCGTGCGGTATTTCCACCTGGTCTTCACGCTGCCAAAACCGGTCGCCGACATCGCCCGCCATAACAAACGGGAGATCTACAATCTGCTGATGCGATCAAGTGCGGACACGGTGATCCGGATCGCCGCCGACCCCAAGCACCTTGGCGCCCGGGCCGGCATCACATCCGTCCTGCACACTTGGGGCTCGGCGATGACGCACCATCCGCATGTCCACATGATCGTGCCGGGCGGTGGCCTGTCTGCCGATGGCACCGGTTGGATCGCCTGCCGCAGGAATTTCTTCCTCTCTGTCCGGGTGCTGTCCCGCCTCTACCGGCGCCTCTTCCTGGACGGGCTGGCCCGGCTGCACAAAGCCGGGAAGCTGCACTTCTTCGGCGATCATGCCAGGCTTGCGGATCGCGCGGCCTTCGACGCTTTCCTGCGACCGCTGCGCAAGATCGATTGGGTTGTGTATGCCAAGGAGCCCTTCGCCGGCCCCAGAGCCGTGCTGGCATACCTGTCGCGCTACACCCACCGTGTCGCGATCTCGAACAGCCGCCTGATCCGCATGGACGGCCGGAGCGTCACCTTCCGCGTCAAGGATTACCGCGTCAACGGTCCCGGGCGGCATACCACCATGACCCTCAAGACCGGCGAGTTCATCCGCCGGTTCCTGATCCATGTCCTGCCCAAGGGGCAGCATCGCATCCGCCACTACGGCTTCTTCGGGAATGGCAACCGTGCCGCCAATATCGCCAGGATCAAGGAACTGCTCGGGGCCGAAACATCAGATCAGGGTCACGCTCGCGATGACAATATCGATGCATCCGATGCACTTGCCCGCGTCCTCGCGCTGCCATGCCCCTGCTGCGGCGGGCGGTTGGTCATCGTCGAAACCATGGCGCCAGAACGGCGCCCCAGAGCGCCGCCAGGAACAGCGAGGGCTGCTGCATGACACGCGCGCCAAAAACCGGAAGTCCAATCTCAACCGCGCTCAAAACCGGTTGCGACCCCACCGGCATGGCCGGAACCCAGATGCCCGTGGTTCAGAAGGTCACGAAAACCGCAGGATACAACGCATGTTGAGCAAAGCCCGCAAAACCTATGCTGAGGCCGCCTGCAGGAGTGCTGCCGCCTCATCCAGCTCCGCAAAATCCAAGGCAAACAACCGGCTCAAATCCCCATAGACCTGGGATGGTCCGCCCAATCCCAACCCCGCGATTTCCCGCTTGAGCGCTTCTCCGACGCCAAGCAACGCCCCGCGTCACTCAAAAGCCTCGCATGGCGTCTGAGAAACCTGCACCAAACCAGACCTTGGCTCGCGTTGAAGTGCGGGGTGTAACGGCAGCGTCAAAAGGCGCTTGTTCCCTTCTCCACGCTTTCTCTTGCTCACCACGCTAATTCTTCCGCTCTTAACCCAATTCTCACCAAATTTTCCGAAATTGCCCTGCATGACGTTTACCCAACCAGCAGGATTCCCCGTGACCGATTGGACTTCCGGATATGTCGCCGGCATCGACTACACCTATGATTTCCACAGCCAGCTGACGCCAGCCCTGCTGGAATTCGCCGCCATGCGCCAGGGCCACAGGCACGGGCTCGGCCAGGACAGGCTCAGCTATTGCGAGCTGGGCTGCGGCCAGGGCTTCTCGGCCAACCTGCTGGCGGCCGCGAACCCGCATATTTCCTTTCACGCCATGGACTTCAGCCCGGCTCATATCGCCGGCGCCCGCGAACTGGCGCAGGAGGCCGGGCTGGAGAACGTCCATTTCCACGAACGCAGCTTCGAGGATTTCGGCCAGGCGCCGGACCTGCCGGACAGCTTTGACATCATCGCGCTGCACGGCGTCTACAGCTGGATCTCCGCCGAAAACCGCCAGCATATCCTCCGCTTCATCTCTGAGCGGCTGCGGCCGGGCGGACTGGTCTATGTCAGCAGCAACGCGCAGCCGGGCTGGGCCGCCGCGATGCCGCTGCGCCGCCTGCTGGCCGGCCGGGCAGAGCAGGGCAGCGGCCCGCTGACCAAACGGATCCAAGATGCCATGGACTTCGCCCGCCAGCTGAGCGCGGCCGGTGCAGGCTTCTTTGCCAGCAACCCCGCCGCTGCCAAGCGGCTCAAGCACATGGAGGCGATGCCCGCCAACTATCTCGCGCATGAATATTTCAACAAGGACTGGACGCCGTTCCACTTCGAGGATCTGGCCGCTGAACTGGCGGGCGCCAAGCTGAACTTTGCCGGTTCGGCGCATCCGCTCGACAATATCGACAGCATCCGCTTCACGCCGCAGCAGCAGGCGCTGCTGGAGGCTGAGCCGGACCCGGACCGCCGCGAGGGCCTGCGGGACGTGCTGATCAACGAGCATTTCCGCACCGATATCTTTGTGAAGGGCAAGCTGGCCCATACCCCGCGCGGTGAAATCGGCGCCTGGTTTGCAACGCCGTTTGCGCTGACCCGCTCCTACAGCGGCGGCGCGCTCAAGTTTCATCACCGCGGCAAGGACCTGCTGCTGGAGCAGGCGCAGTACGGGCCGGTGCTGAAGGCGCTGGCCGAAGGCCCCGGAACGGTGCGCAGCCTGCTGGATCAGGGCGTGTTCGGAACCATGGACTGGGGCAGCATCACCTTGATGCTGACAGCGCTGGCAGGCACCGGCAGCATCACCCCCTGCCTGCCGCCCAAGGGGCTGGACAAACGCGCTGCCGCCTGCCGCGCCTTCAACCTGGCCGTTTGCAAGCGGGCTGAGGACAGCGAGGCGCTGCGCTTTCTTGCCTCGCCTGTCACCGGCGGGGGGGTGGAGCTTGACCGGCTTGAGCAGCTGTTCCTGATGGCCCGCGGCGAGGGGCTGGAAACCCCGGCGGACTGGGCCGGTCTGGCCTGGCGTATCCTGGCGCCGCAGGGCCAGCGCCTGCAGCATGAGGGGCGGGTGCTGGAAACCGAGGAAGAGAACCTTGCCCTGCTGCGCGCCCGGGCCGGCAATTTCGCCGCCCGCCGCCTGCCGCTGCTGGACAGCCTGGGCGTGACGCTGCAGGACAGCAGCGCCGCGCTGCGGAGCACCGGCGGGGCGCAGCCACAGGGCGCCGCTGCCTGATCCGGCGCTGCCGGAAAATCTGAGCGGCGCGTGCCTCATTAGCAATTTGAAAAGCACTGCCCGGTAGACATAAACCAGCATAAAACAATCACTGACAGGAACTGAAACGTGTCCTTTGAAGACCGCACGCTGACTGCTCAGACCACGGGCAAAGAGGCTCATTTTGCCTTGGACGAAGTGTTCTTTTCGCGGACCGATGACCGCGGCGTCATCCGGGCCGGCAACGCGGTGTTCAGCCGGGTCGCCAAATACCCGCTGGAAGAGCTGCTGGGCGCGCCGCACAAGATCATCCGCCATCCGGACATGCCCCGCGCGGTGTTCCAGCTGCTGTGGGACACGATCAAGGGCGGCGGCACCGTTGGCGCCTATGTCAAGAACCGCGCCAGCGACGGCAGCTTCTACTGGGTCTTCGCCATCGTCACCCCCTGCGACGGCGGTTACCTGTCGGCGCGGATCAAGCCGACCAGCCCGCTGCTGCGGACAGTTGAAAAGGAATACAGCCGGCTGCGCCAGGCGGAACAGGCCGAAGGGCTGAGCCCCGAGGACAGCGCCGCGCGGCTGCTGGACCGCCTGCGGGAGCTTGGCTTTGCCACTTACAGCGATTTCGCGGGCCACGCCCTGGCGGAGGAGCTGCTGGCACGCGACGCCGGGCTGCAGCGCCCGGCAGAGGCGCGGCTGGCGGAACGCCGCGCCATGTTCTCCACCGCCGAACAGCTGGTGCAGGAGACTGAGGCGCTGGTGCAGGAGTTCGAATCCATGCGCACCATCCCCCATAACCTGCGGGTGATCGCCTCGCGGATCGAACCCGCGGGCGGGCCGGTCACCGTTCTGTCCCAGAACTACAGTTCCATGTCGCGCGAGATGTCGAGCTGGTTCGAGGCCCATGTCTGGGGCAAGAACAGCAATTTCCGGGCCATCAGGGGCACCGTGACGGCAGCGATCTTTGTCGAAGGCCTGGCGCGCATTCTTACCGAATGCGGCCATCAGCTGGATCAGGAAGACGGCAGTGCCGCCACCGACATCGCCCGCGAGCAGGCCATCCTGTCGGAGCTGACGCAAACCCAGTTCACCAAGGCCCGGGCCAGCCTGCAGGACGTCCGGTTCGAGGCCGGCCGCATTCAAAAGGCCTGCCTGACCCTGCACCGGCACTTCATGGCGCTGACCACCACCCGGGTGCTGTGCAAAATCGAATGCGCGCGGCTGGGCCACGTGGGGGAATCGCTGAACTCGATCATCGACGAGCTGGGCCAGTTCCAGGACCGGATCTCAGCCCGGCTTGAGAAGATCTCGGAGCTCAGCGCGGCGCTCGCCTGCGAGGAGAAATAGCCCGCCGCCGGGATTACTCCCTGGCCGCTTTCTCTGCCCAGCTCTTGCGGAAGGACGCGGGCGACTGGCCGTAGCGCTTTTTGAAGCGGATCGACAGCTGGGTGGCGCTGCTGAACCCGGTGGCGGCAGAAATCTCTGCCACCGTCATATTGGTCTCATTCAGCAACGCCAGCGCCCGGCCCACCCGCAGCTCGATATAGAACTGCACCGGCGAAGTGCCGGCATAGCGCTGGAACAGCCGCTCCAGCTGCCGGCGCGAGATCTGCGCATGCTCCGCCACCACGCCGATCTCCACCGGCTCCTCGATGGTGTCATGCATGAACTGCATCGCGTTGATCAGATGCTGGTTGCGGCTGCTGAGCGCCACGGAATAGGCCGACTTCTGCAGCGCCTCCCGGTTGTTGGAGCGGAAGTGGATGCACATGTCCGACACGATCACCGCCAGATCCTTTCCGTGGTCGGTCTCGATCATTTCCAGCATCATGTCGGTGGCCGCATTGCCGCCGCCGCAGGTCATCAGCCCGTTGTCGATCTCATACAGGTTCGCGGTCGGCTCCAGCCCCGGAAAGTACTCAGAGAACGAGGGCTGGTTCTCCCAATGCAGGGTAAAGCGCTGATCCTGCAGGATGCCAGCCTGGGCCAGGGCAAAGGCACCGGTGCAGATGCCGCCAAACCGGCTGCCATGCGCATTCTGCCGCCGGATCCAGGCAAGCGTCCTGGGACTGGTGCTGTCCGACGGTTCAATGCCGGAGCAGACAAAGGCAAAGCTGCCGCGGGGCAGGTCCTCCAGCGCCAGGCCGGTGTTGATTTCAATACCATTGGAGCAGGGCACCGGCGCGCCGTCCTCGCTGATCAGGAACCAGCGGTACAGCTCCTTGCCAGTGACCTGGTTGGCGATCCGCAAGGGTTCCACCGCGGCGCTGAACGCCAGCATGGTCAGCTTCGGCAGAAGCAGAAAGTAGATGTCTTTGGGCGGCCCGTCGTAATCAACCCGGAAACTGGCCGCACCCTTCGGGACAAAGCTGCGGAGCGTCATATCATTAACCTAACAGATGGGGTGTTCACTTTGAAATGCGCGCCGGAGGGGAGGCTCCGGCGCGCGGCGCGGTCAGGCGGTCAGCTCGGCCACCGGCTCACCGCTGTCTTCCCAGGCGGTGATCTCCTCTTCGCTGGCTTTGGGCGAGAACAGCCCGGTCATCGCATAGAAGATGCCAATGAGCGGCGACAGCCAGCAGGCAAAGGCCAGCGGGATGTACAGCAGGTTCTCAAAGTTGCCGTCGGCAATCCCCAGCGCCAGCGCCGAGATCACAAAGGCACCGCCCGCGTTCCAGGGGATCAGCGGCGACACCAGCGTGCCGCCTTCCTCAATGGCGCGCGAAAGGTTCAGCGGCGAGTACTTCATGCCGCGGTAAACCGGCGCATACATTCGGCCGGGCAGGGCGATGGACAGGTACGGATCGCCCGCCACGGTGTTGGTCGCCACAGACGTCAGGATCGCCGAGGTCTGGATGCCGGCAAAGCTTTTTACCCGCGCGATAATCACCTCGATGATCGCCTGCAAACATCCGGTGCGCTCCAGCGCGCCGCCGAACCCCAGCGCCAGAAGCACCAGCGAAATGGTCCACATCATCGACTGGATGCCGCCGCGGTTCAGCAGCGGGTCGATCTCCGCCACGCCGGTGTCGATGGAATAGCCGCTGTTGGCAAAGGTGAAGGTCTCATGCAGCCCCGCGCCCTGGAACGCCATCGCCATGATGCCGCCGACAACAGCCCCGGCAAACAGCGACGGAATCGGCGGCTGCTTTTTCACGGCCAGGAAAATGACCAGCAGCGCCGGCAGCAGCATCAGCGGCGAAATCCAGAAAGCCTCGTCCAGCGCCGCCGTGATGGCGTCGATCCGCTCGAACGACACTTGGGAGGTGTCGATCAGGGTGAAGCCCACAATCAGGTAGATCACCAGCGCAATCAGCATCGACGGCACGGTGGTCGGCAGCATGTTGCGGATGTGGTCGAACAGGTTGGTGCCGGTGACCGCGGGCGCCAGGTTGGTGGTGTCCGACAGGGGCGAGATCTTGTCGCCAAAGAAGGCGCCGGAAACCACGGCGCCCGCGGTCCAGTACATCGGAATGCCAAACCCCGCGCCGATCCCCATCAGCGCCAGGCCGACGGTGCCCACAGTGCCCCAGGAGGTGCCCAGCGACACCGACACGATCGAGCACAGCACCATGCCCGCGGCCAGGAACAGCTCCGGTGACAGGATCTTGAGGCCATAATAGATCAGCGTCGGCACCGTGCCGCTCGCAATCCAGATGCCGACGATCATGCCGACGGTGATCAGGATCGAGACCGACGGCAGCGAGATGTTGATGACGTGGAACACGCCTTCTTCGATATTGTCCCACTTGTGGCCCAGCTTCAGCCCCACCAAGGCGGTAATGGCAATGCCGATGGCCAGCGGGATATGCGGGGTGAAGTCCCCGAAATAGAACAGCTGGACGCCCAGAACGGCCAGCGTCAGCACGATGGGCAGCAGCGCCATCCCGAGGCCGGGTTTGGTGATAGTCGGATCATTTGATGACACGGGTTTCTCCTCCCTTGAGTCAGATCGCCTGTGCGAGGCGGATGCGGATACACACCAGACAACGCCGCCCCGGACTCGCTGCCAGCGCGCCGGAATGGTCGTGTTTTGCGACAAAAGGGGCGGAATTCCCCTAAGGGGGAGAGTTTGGCGTGAGAGGGGAATTCTCCCCGAAAACACCCTGATACCTGCTGGGAGAGCGGGCGGCTGGATGCGCAACAGCCCCGCGCAATCGCAGCCGCCGCAGTGTCATTCCTGCTGATTGCTGGCAATTCCTGCGGTATGGCGTAAACTGAACGTCGGGCTAAGCGCTTGGGAAACGGAATGAAAAGACTGCGCAACCCCCGCACGGGGGTCGATCAGGGCGATGTCGGGGTGTTCTCGGATTTCGAGGACGGCGGCGAAATGTGGACCGGCTCCGGCCCGCGCGAGCGTCGCCGGGCGGTGCAGTTTTCCGCGGCTTTTGCCCGCCCGCCCGCGGTGCAGGTGTCGGTATCGCTGTGGGATATGGACACCTCCGCAGCCATCCGGGCAGAGCTGGTGGCGGAAAACATCACCTGCGAGGGGTTTGAGGTCGTCTTCCGCACCTGGGCCGACAGCCGCGCCGCCCGGCTGCGCGCCGCCTGGATGGCAATCGGCGAGCTGCCCCACGCCGATGACTGGGACGTCGATTAAACCTTGGCCGTAAGGCTCCCGGCCTGCAAAAGCTTCTGAAACTTCGGGCACTCCAGGTGGCTGGGCGCCGGGCACTCCGCCATGTGGCGCAGCGCGTCCTTCAGCGCGGACAGCTCGCGGATCTGCGCCTCCAGCGCATCCGCGCGGGCATGCAGCTGGTCCCGCGGCAGATCCGGCCGGCCGTCCTTGCCAAGCATGCCCGCAATCTCCTGCAGCGAAAATCCCGCCGCCTTGCCCAGCGTGATCAGCGACAGCTGCAGCAGCGTTTCCGGCCCGAACTGCCGCCGCAGCCCCTTGCGCCCGGCTGAGCTGATCAGCCCGATCTCCTCATAATACCGCAAGGCGGACGCCGCGGCGCCGGAGCGCTCCGCGACCTCGCCAATATCCAGAAGTTTCATCCTTGACCTCAAGCTGGCTTGAATTGGCAGGCTGCCAGCCTCGAACAGTTTGAACAAGGAAAATCCACGATGAATACGCACGACACTGCGGTTTGGCTGCAGCCCAGGGCCATCGCGCTGCTGATGGCAGCCAGCCTCACGGTGATGGCGAACGCCACCATCAGCCCGGCGCTGGCCGGGCTGGAGCAGGAATTTGCGGATGTGCCCGATGCGGGCTTTCTGGTGCGCCTGCTGGTCACCGCGCCCTCGCTGGGGGTGATGCTGACCGCGCCGCTGGCGGGCTGGCTGACCGACCGGGCCGGGCGCCGCGGCGTGCTGCTGGCGGGGATCTGGCTGTTCATCCTGTGCGGCACGGCGGGGTATTACCTGCCGGGCCTGCAGCTGATGCTGGCCAGCCGCTTCGGCCTCGGCATTGCGGTGGCGCTGATCATGACGGCGCAGACCGCGCTGATCGGCGACTACTTCAGCGGCGCCCGGCGCCAGGCGCTGACCGGCCTGCAGATCTCCGCCCGCAATTTCGGCGGGCTGGTGTTCATCGGCCTGGCCGGTCTGGCCGCCACCCTGTCGCCGCGGCTGCCGTTCCTGATCTACGGGCTCGCCGTCCTGTGCCTGTACACCGTCTGGCGCCATGCCCCCGAACCCCGGCGCAGCGGCAGCGGGGCAGGGCAGGCAGAGGCACCGGGCCACCCCGCCTGGCTGGTGCTGGTCATTGCCGTCTCGGCCCTGCAAATGCTGACCAACGGCCTGTTCTTCATGATGCCGACCCAGCTGCCCTTCTTCTTCGCCGCGCAAGGGCTGAACAGCGCGCTGATGACCGGGGCCGGGCTGGGCCTGCTGTCGCTCTGCGGCGGCCTCACCGCGCTGCTCTATGCCCGGTTCAAAGGCGCGCTGCCCCATGCTGCCGTGTTTGCCGCCGGCTACAGCGCGCTGGCAATTGGCTTTGCGGTGCTGGCGCAAGAGGGCAGCCCTGCGCTGTCCCTGGCCGGAGCGATGGCCGTTGGCATCGGATACGCCACGGTGTCCCCGGGCTTTGTGGCGATTGCCCTGGCCCTGGCCCCAGCCAGGCGGCGCGGCACGGCGGGGGCCATCCTCACCGCCTCGGTGTTCTGCGGCCAGTTCCTGTCGCCCTTTGCCAGCACGCCCACCATCACACAGTGGGGATACGGCGGGGCATTCGGTGCTGCTGCGGCGCTGCTGGCGCTGATGGCGGCCGCCGCGCTGGCCGCGGCCCTGCGCACCGCCCGCCGCCGCGCCGCCGCCTGAAACGAAAAAGCCCCGCACAGTGGCGGGGCTTTGCAACTTCCGGAAAACAGCCGCCTCAGCCGCCGTTCGAGTAGAGGTTCTCGTAGATCGGCACCAGCGTCTTGTCCTCGAAAAGCGACGACACAGAGGTGCCGTGCCAGATGTTCAGGATCGCCTGGGTGAACAGCGGCGCGGTCGGCACAATGCGGATATTCGGCGCGGCTTTCACTTCCTCGGTGGGCTGGATCGAGTCGGTCAGCACCAGCGATTTCATCACCGAGTTGGACACCCGCTCCACCGCCGGGCCGCTCATCACGCCGTGGGTGATATAGGCGTGCACTTCCTTGGCGCCGTTGTCCAAGAGCACCTGGGCAGCCTTGCACAGCGTGCCGGCGGTGTCGCACATGTCGTCGACGATCAGGCAGATCTTGTCCTTCACGTCGCCGATCACGGTCATCTCCGCCACTTCACCCGGCTTCTCGCGGCGCTTGTCGACGATGGACAGCGGCGCGTTGATGCGCTTGGCCAGCTCGCGGGCCCGGGCCACGCCGCCGACGTCGGGGGACACCACCATGATCTCGGACATGCGGTCCTTGAACTGGTCTTTGACGTCCAGCGCAAAGATCGGGCTGGCATAAAGGTTGTCCACCGGAATGTCGAAGAACCCCTGGATCTGGGCGGCGTGCAGGTCCATGGTCAGCACCCGCTCAACGCCTGCGCCGGTCAGCATGTTGGCGACCAGCTTGGCCGAGATCGGCGTGCGCGCCTTGGTGCGGCGGTCCTGGCGGGCATAGCCGAAATAGGGGATTACCGCAGTGATCCGCTGGGCCGAAGACCGGCGCAGCGCGTCCGCGATGATCAGCAGCTCCATCAGGTTGTCATTGGCCGGGTTCGAGGTCGGCTGGATGATGAACATGTCCTCGCCGCGGACGTTCTCATAGACTTCGACGAAGATCTCGCCGTCATTGAACCGCTCGACGCGGGCGTCCACCAGCCCCTGGTCAACACCGCGGTGCAGGCTCATCCGGCGGGCAATGGCTTGGGCAAGAGGAAGGTTGGCGTTCCCAGCAATCAGCTTGGGTTCGTTCAAGGTCGGCATTGGCTGTTATCCCCAGGCAGCAATGGCAATGTGTCAGATTCGTGATATTGAACCCCGCTTATCATGCACTTACCGTCGCGCAAAGTTCTAAGCGGGAGATACAACCTATGGCATCAATTGATTTCTACTTTTCCACTCTTTCGCCATTTTCCTATCTCGCCGGGACCCGCCCGTGGCAGATTGCGGCCCGCCACGGCGCCGAAGTGACCTGCAAGCCGCTCGACATCCTGGCGCTGTTTGCCCGCACCGGCGGCACACCCCCGGCAGAACGGCATCCGGCGCGGCAGGAATACCGGCTGATCGAACTGCAGCGGCAGGCGGACAAGCTGGGCCTGCCCATCAATCTGAAACCTGCGCATTGGCCGGCCAACGCAGCGCCGTCCTCCTATGCCATCATCGCGGCGCAAAACGCAGGCGGCGGCGATATGGGCCAGCTGGTCCATTCCATCCTGCGCGCCTGCTGGGCGGAGGAGAAGGACATCGCGGATGACGCGGTGATCCGCGCCTGCCTCGCGGGCGCCGGCTTCGACCCCGCGCTGGCGGACAGCGGGCTCCTGGCCGGCGCGGAGACCTATGCGCAAAACCTCGAGGATGCGGTCACTGCCGGCGTGTTCGGCGCGCCGTTCTGGGTGACGGCGGACGGCGCCCGGTTCTGGGGCCAGGACCGGCTTGGGGATCTGGACGCCCATCTGGCGGAGGCAGCGGCGTGACGGATCAGCTGGACGGTATCTTTTCGCGCAGCTTCGGGCAGGGCCCGCGGCAGGTGCTGGCGGTGCATTGCTCGCTGGCCCATTCCGGCGCCTGGCGCGGCCTGGCAGAGGTGATGGCGGAGGACATCACCCTCACCGCCTTCGACATGCTGAGCCACGGCCGCAGCCCGGACTGGGACGGGCAGGGCAATTACCAGCTGCTGAACGCGGAGGCCGGGCTGGCGCTGCTGACAGAGCCGGTGGACCTCGTTGGCCATTCCTTCGGCGCCACCGTTGCCCTGCGCATGGCAATGGCGCGCCCGCATCTGGTGCGCAGCCTAACCCTGATTGAGCCGGTGCTGTTTGCCGTGGCCCGGGCAGACGCCCCGGACGTGCTGGCCGCGGTGGAGGCCGACAGCCGGCCCATCGACGCCGCCTGGGAAGCGGGCGATCTGGAGCTGACGACCCGGCTCTTCAACCGCCTGTGGGGACCGGGAGAGCTGAAATGGCCCGACCTGCCACAGCAGCTGCGCGACGCGATGATGCGGGCGATGCCGGTGATCCCATCCAGCTACGGCACGCTTTACCTGGATGAAAACGCCACCCTGGCGCCGGGGGCCTTGGATCCCGTCACAATGCCTGCATTGCTGGTCACCGGATCGGACAGCCCGCCGGTGATGGCAGAGATTGCCCGGGGCCTCACCCGCCGGCTGTCGGATGCCCGCGCCGTCTCGGTGCCCGGCGCAGGCCACATGCTGCCGGTAACGCATCCGAAGGAAACCGCCGACCTCTTGCGCGGGTTCTGGCAGCCGGCCTGACCCTTTGCGCCGCCGCGGCAGGCAGGGCAGGATAGGGCAGCACGCACCGCATGGCGAAGGAGGCACCGATGGCATCGAAAAAGGATCTCTTGCAAACGCTCCTCAAGGGGCTGGAGACCGGCGATCCCGCCGCCGCCGCCGTGGTCAACGAGGCGAAGTACATCCAGCACAACCCGCAAACCCATGAGGGCAGCGAGGGGCTGGCAGAGCTGTTTGCCCGCCTCGCCAAAACCTCCCCCAAGGTGCATTTCAAACGGGTGTTCGAGGATGGAGATTTCGCCTTTGCCCATATCGAGTACGACTTCGCCTCCCTGCGCGCGGCGTTTGAGGTGTTCCGGTTTGAAGACGGCCAGGCGGTGGAGCACTGGGACAACATCCAAGCCTTGCGCGGGCCCAACCCCTCAGGGCGGGGGATGCAGGACGGCGCCACGGCAATCACCGACCTGGACCAGACCGAAGATAACCGCGCCCTCGCGCGGCGCTTCACGGAGCAGGTGCTGATCGGGCGGCAGCTGGACCTGCTGCCGGACTATGTCCGCGCGGACCTCATCCAGCACAGCCCGGACCTGACGGACGGACTGCCCGCCTTGCGGTCTGCGCTGCAGGCCACGGAGAACGGCACGCCCGCCATCCGCTACCAGCATCTCCACCGGGTGCTGGCAGAGGGCAACTTTGTCCTCTGCGCCAGCGAGGGGCAGCTGAACGGCACGCACACCAGTTTCTACGACCTCTACCGTATCGCTGACGGCAGGATCGCGGAACATTGGGACACTGTTGAGGCCATCCCGCCGCGCAGCGCATGGAAGAACGACAACGGCAAGTTCTAACGCCCGCCCGCCCTCACCAGGGTTTCGCCCCCTGCTTGGCCCAGACATCCAGGAAATTGCCGTGATTCGGCATTTTCACCGCAGGCAGGGTTTCTGCCGTCATCGCGGTCTCCGCCTCAATCACCCCGTTGCGCTCCAGGATATAGGCCGCCAGCGCATAGGCCTCGTCATCGCTCAGCGACTTCGGCGCCTCCAGCGGCATCGCCCGGCGGATGTAGTCAAACAGCGTGGTGGCATAGGGCCAGTAGCGGCCCGCGGGCTTGGCCCAGACATCATTGGGGCCAACCGGCGGCATCACCGGCCCTTCGCTGCCGGTCTTGCCGTGGCAGCTGGCGCATTTCGCGGCATAGATCTCCGCCCCTTCTGCCGCAGTGCCGCTGCCCGCGGGCAGGCCGGTGCCATCGGGCTTCACGTAGGTGGCATAGAACGGAATTTCTGCCGCATCCAAGGGCTGCCCCAGCCCGGGGCCTTCGGCGCGGGCGGCGGCGGCTGTCAGCAGCAGGGCGGCGGCAGTGAGTTTAAAGATAGACATTCTGAACCGCTCCTTCTGCCGTGATCTGCCAGGGCTGGATGGCGTTGTAATGCAGGAAGTTCGACGCATGATAGCGCGCCTTCCAGTCGGCGCGCGCAGGCTGCACCGCGCCGGTCTCGTCGGTTGCGCGGCTCATCAGCACCAGCGGCGATCCGTCCCAGTGCCAGGGCAGGCTGAACCGCGTCAGCGCCTGCGGCCGCACCGGCCCGGCCAGCGCCGCCTCGGCCCAGCTCTGACCGCCATCGGCAGAAACCTCGACCTTGGCCACCTTGCCCGCGCCGGTCCAGGCCAGCCCGGAAATCTCGTAAAACCCTGGCCCGCTCATTGTCATGGTCGAAGACGGATGGGTGATGAACGACTTCACCCCCATCGCAAAGGTGAACTGGACTGAGGAGCCATCGGCCAGGATCTCGGTGTATTCCCCCGATTCATCCTTGGTATGCACCGGCGCCTCCGTCACCCACAGGCTGGTCAGCCACTTGATGTTCATGTTGCCCTCGAACCCGGGCAGCAGCAGCCGCATCGGATAGCCCTGCTCGGGCCGGAGCCGCTCGCCGTTCTGGTAAAGTGCCAGCATCCCGTCGCTCATCAGCTTCTCCATCGGGATCGAACGCGCCAGGCTCGGCCCGTCGGCGCCCGCGGCGACCACCCATTTGCCCTCGGGCCTGACCCCGGCTTCCTCCATCAGCACGGCCATAGGGATGCCGGTCCATTCGGTGTTCGACAGCAGACCGTGCAGCATGTCGCAGCCTGCCTGCATCGGCTCCGGCATCACTGCGTTGAACAGGCTGTTGCCGGCGCATTCCAGGAAATGGGTGGCAGTGACCATCGGATAGCGCTCCAGCGCCTCCAGGCTGAAATGCAAGGGGCGCTCCACCAGCCCGTGAAGCATCAGCCGGTGGCGGGCCGGGTCAATGTCCGGACGGCCGCCGTGATGCACCTCGAAATGCAGCCCGCTGGGGGTGATGGTGCCGCGCAGGCGGTGGTGCGGCGTGCCCGACAGGCTGAAGGCCGGCGCCACATCCTGCCACGGCTCGATGATGGCGCGCTGCACCGCGGATTCAGCGGCAGCAGGCATCCCATACCCGCGCGCCCGCGCGCCTGCGGTCTTGCTCCACTCCGGTATCTTCGCCTCCGCCCGCGCCGCCTTTGGCAGCGCCAGCCCCGCAGCGGTCCCCGCCGCGGCCGAGGCCAGCAGCATCCGGCGGCTCAGCAACCCGCCGCCCGCGGCATACTCCAGCGCCGCGCCGTCAATGTCGGATCGTGTCATTTGAATGTCCCCTCCCTCGCTGGCAAATGCTGCTCGCACAGGGCCCCAGGACGCGGGTTTTGCCACCCGCTGCTACCGTAATCCTATCATAAAACAGGCCGCAGCAGCAGGGGGAGCGCAGAGCGCGCAGGTGGAAGAATTGCCGGCCAACCCTAAACTCTACCGCAGGTCACGACAGACAGGAGGCTTCCATGCCCGGACTGGATTTCTGGTATTCGATCGGCAGCACCTACACTTACTTGACCGTGATGCGGATCGCGGATGCGGCGGCGCAGGCGGGTGTGCCGGTCCGCTGGCGCCCCTTCAACGTGCGCCACGTGATGACGGTGCAAAACAATATCCCGTTCAAGGACAAGCCGGAAAAGACCGCCTATATGTGGCGCGACGTCGAACGCCGGGCGCAGCGCTACGGCTTCCATGTGCGGCTGCCCGCACCCTATCCGCTGCCGGAACTGGTGCTCGCCAATCAGGTCGCGGCGCTGGGCGCGGCAGAAGGCTGGGGCGAGGCATATACCCAGGCCGCCTACCGCTGCTGGTTCGAGGCGGGCCAGCCCGCGGGGGAGGACCCGAACCTCTCCGCCAGCCTGGAGGCCGCTGGCCAGGATCCGGCCCGTGTGCTGGAAGAGGCGCAGTCGGAAACGACCGTCAAAATGCTGGCTGATGCCACGCAGGAGGCAATGGCCCTGGGCATCTTCGGCGCCCCCAGCTTTGCCGTGGGCCAGGAGATATTCTGGGGCGACGACCGGCTGGAGGATGCGCTGCTCTGGGCGCAGGACCGCCAGTAGCCGCCGCCGGGCCCGGGATCAAAGCAGCGACAGGAACGCCCGGATGTCCTCGTCCGGCACCGACCAGTCGCAGACGAACCGCGCGGTGACCAGCTCATTCTCCGGCCCCTGCAGCAGCCCGTCCCACAGGTGATAGATGGCACCGGCGGCAAACAGCGCCTGATGCCTGCCGCGGGGCAGGGCGGCAAAGATCATGTTGGCCTGCGCCGGATGGGTGAAATGCGCCCCCGCCGCTTCCAGCCCCTCGGCCAGCAGCGCCGCCTTGGCATTGGCCGCGCGGGCGTTCTTCAGCCACAGATCATCGTTCAGATAGGCCAGCATCTGCGCCGACAGATACCGGTGCTTGGAGAAAAGATGCGCGCCGCGCTTGCGGCGGTACTCAAACTCCTGCGCGTGTTTCGGGTCAAAGAAGATCACCGCCTCCACCCCCAGGCAGCCGTTCTTGGTGCCGCCGAACGACACCGCATCCACACCCGCCTTCCAGGTCATCTCGGCAGGCGTGCAGCCCAGAGACACCAGCGCATTAGTGAACCGCGCGCCGTCCATATGCACCGGCAGCCCGTATTCCTTGGCCGCGGCGCAGACCGATTGCAGCTCCGCCAGGCTGTAGACGGTGCCGAACTCCGTCACCTGCGTCAGCGACACCGGCCCCCGCTGCGGCCCGTGCACGCCGCGGGTCTCCTCACCCTCGATGGCGGCGCGCAGCCCTTCAGAGGTCATCTTGTCCGCTTCCGTCACCAGCGTCAGCTTGGCGCCGCCGCTGTAGAATTCCGGGGCGTTGCATTCGTCCATGTTGATATGGGCAGGCTTGGTGCAGAACACCGTCTGCCACGGCTGCGCCAGGGTCGACAGCGCCAGCACATTGGCCGCCGTGCCGGTCGCGACCAGATAGACCGCCGCCTCCGGCGCCTCAAAGATCTCCCGGATCCGCGCCGTCACCTCGGCCATTTCCGCATCCGCCCCATAGCCCATGGCATAGCCCCGGTTGGCTGCGGACAGGGCGTCAAGGATCTGCTGCGGCACCGGGCCGGAATTGTCGGAGGCGAAATGCATCGGGCGGGGTCCTTGCTCTGTTGCGGCTGTCCGCATCCAGACCTATTCCAGCCCCGCGCCGCTGCCAAGCCGGCAATGGCCGCGCCGCCGGAACGTCAGAACACCCCTGCAAGGAAATACCCCAGCGCAATCCCGGCCGCCGCCGCGACCGAGGACCACAGCGACAGCTGCGCGCTCAGCCGGGACCGGTGCCAGGCGCGGATCTGAGTTTCCTGCCGCGGGCTCAGCCCCAGACCGGCCAGAAAGGCCCTGGTCTTGCGCTCATCCGCGGCGGTGAAATAGGTGCCATGCTCAAACGGCATTTTCTGCTGCCTCCTTATTGCCCGGTTTTACGGCCGCCGCCCAGACAGGCGGCAGCCGCAACCGGCTGGCAGCAGTTTCGGCTTGAACACGGAGATTTGCAACCAGTGGTTGTGCTGGATGCGCGTCAAATTTGATGCGACCCGACCGCCCGGCGGCGGCTGCTCAGCCCAGCGGCTCCTCGATGATGTGGTCTTCCCACTCTTCTTCGGCGATCTCGAACTCCGACACCGTCCAGCCGCGCACCGAAACGCCGGCTTCATGCACGCTTTCCGGCGTGCCGGTCAGCAGCGGATGCCACTCCGGCAGCGGCTTGCCCTGCCACAACAGCCGGTAGGCGCAGGTCTCCGGCATCCAATAGGCATGGGTGTCCAGGTTGTCCGGTTTCAGCACGATGCATTCCGGCACGAACTGATGCCGGATCGGATATTGCGCGCAGCGGCAGCTGCTGTCGTCCAGCAGGCGGCAGGCCACCCGGGTCAGCGCCACCTCGCCGCTGTCCTCATCCTCCAGCTTGTTCAGGCAGCATTTGCCGCAGCCGTCGCACAGCGCTTCCCATTCCTTCTGGCTGAGCTTCGCCAGCGGCTTCTTTTCCCAGAAGCGCGTGCCCAGGCCGGAGCGGTCGATCACATCCTTGCGCCGTCTCATAGCGCCGCCAGGATTTCGCGCGCTTGGGCGCAATCCGCATCCATCTGGGCGGTCAGCGCGTCCAGCCCGTCGAACTTCAGCTCAGGCCGCAGGAATTCCACCAGCCCCACCGACAGAGTCGCGCCATAAAGGTCGCCGGAGAAATCGAACAGATAGGTCTCGATATTCGGCACCACGCCGCCGAACATCGGCCGCACCCCGATCGAGGCCGCGCCGTGGTAACTGCCCTTATGCGGCCCCTCCAGCACATCGACCAGCACCGCATAGACCCCGAACCGCGGCTGATGCAGCCCGTCAATCGACATGTTTGCCGTGGGGAAGCCCAGCTCCCGCCCGCGCTGCTCGCCGCCGATCACCACGCCTTCGATCCGGTGCCAGTGGCCCAGCATCTCCTTGGCATCGGCAGGCCGGCCCTCGCTCAGCGCATTGCGGATCGCGGTGGAGGACACCGCGTGTTCGGAATATTCCATCAGGGGCGCAATCGTCACGCCAAACCCGTACTGTTTGCCAAACCGCTGCAGGTCTTCGGCATTGCCCGCACGCCCCTTGCCGAAACAGAAATCGGCGCCCACCACAACATGCGCCAGCCCCAGCCCTTCAAAGATCACGTCGCGGGCAAACTCCTCCGGGGTCAGGCTCGACAGCGCAGTGTTGAAGTTCAGCTCATACAGCCGCTCCACCCCCAGCTTTTCCAGCCGGTGGGCACGGGTCTCGGCGCGCATCAGCCGGAACGGCGGCGCATCCGGCGCAAAATACTCCCGCGGGTGCGGCTCAAACGTCATCACGCCCAAGGGCGCATCCGGCGCCGCCTTGCGGGCCAGCTTGATCACCGACTGATGACCCAGATGCACGCCGTCGAAGTTGCCGATGGCAACGGTGGCGCCCCGGTCCTGCACTTCAACGAATTCAAAATCTCTGACGATACGCATGGCGCATCCGTACCCGTAGCCGCGCGGCGGTTCAAGCGGCCAGTGGCGGGGGAGGGCGGGAGCAGGACGAGCGCATGCCCGCGGGGTGGCGCTGCAACGGCTATGCATGGCAGTTTATCCCTGCAACGTCCGTACAACTCATCATGGGACTACTGCACTTGCCAAAGCGCCAGCCCGGTGGGGCGGGCAGGCGCTCGCCCGGCGGCGCTGCGCGCCTTGATTCCGGGCGGGATGGCCCACCCTCACCGGGGCGTTGCGCCCCCACCGTACGCCCCCTTCACGCAATTCTCACGTGTAAATGCCAAACTGCCTCCTGATCGCGATCCCCCGCCATGGTTCCCGCGCGCGGGAACCATGATACGAGGCCCAGGCATCTATGGGCTGCCTGCGCAACACCCGGAGACCGGCCCTGATAAAAAGGGGGTCGTTCAGGAAATCCTGTCCGAGCAGGCCCCCGGCGGGGTCTGTCCACCTCCACCCGGCGGCGCCGCCCCCTTAATTGGGCTTCAGCGCAGAACCGAACGGAACGAACGAAACAGACCAGCAAAACAAAACCGCCAAGGGCAAAGGCCCCCGGCGGCTGAACCTGCTGCGTACAGTAAATTCAGTCGAACTTGCGCGACGGCGCCATCACCATGGCCTCGCCCACCAGCACCTTCTTGCCGTCGACGATGCAGCGGCAGTCCAGCTTGACCCGGCGCTTGTCGATCACGATGTCGGTCACCTCGACCTCCGCCAGCACCAGGTCGCCCGGGCGCACCGGCGCCAGGAACTTCAGCGACTGGCTCATGTAGATGGTGCCATGGCCCGGCAGCTGCTCGCCAATGACGGCCGAGATCAGCCCGGCGGTCAGCATCCCATGCGCGATGCGGCCCTCGAAAATGGTGTCCTGGGCGTAATCGTCATCCAGATGCACCGGGTTGCGGTCGGTCGAGACCTGGGCGAACTTCTCGATGTCCTCATCGGTGATCACTTTGCGCAGATAGCGCACCATGCCCATCTCGATGTCTTCGATGCAGATGGTTCCGCGCGGCATGTTGTCCAACATCTCATCCTCCGTTCGCCCGGCCCTGATCATATGTCCTGATCGCATGGCGTGACCGTTTTGGCGTTGTAACTTTTGCGCGCCGGAATGGCCGCTTGCGCAACTTTATTACTTTGCAGTTGCAGAAAATCAAGAGGTTTCTGACAAAAGAAAACCCCGCCCGGTGGGGGCAGGGTTCGTTTGGGCAGTCACATGACACGCCCGCGCGCAGCCGCGGGACAGGCAGTTTTACCGCAGAAAACCAATGGCATAGGCCGGGCCGGACTGCTCTTTCTGCAAATAGGCTTCCAGCGCTTCGGGATCCGGCTGGACCGATGTTTTTGTCTCTCTGGCTGCAAGGCCGCCGGTGATGAACAGGGAATCGATGCCTTCGCCCATGGCGCCGGCAATATCGGTGTGCGGGCCGTCGCCGATGGCCAGGATCTCTGCATCCTGAACGTCATGCCCCAGCTCTGTCAGGCGGCGGCGGGCCAGATCATAGATCGGAGGGTGCGGCTTGCCGAAATACAGGCTCTCGCCGCCCATTTCGGTATAGAGCCGCGCCAGCGCGCCCGCGCACCACTCCCGTGTCTCGCCGCGGTCCACGACGATATCGGGGTTGGCGCACAGCAGCTTCATGCCCATCTGCTTGGCATAGAGGAAATCGGGCCGGTTCACCGCCGGATCCGCATGCGGGTCGAACGGGCCGCAGCAGACAATGCCCTCGGCCTCCTTCAGCGGCACACGGGTGATCTCCACCGGGTCGTGGATCACATGCAGCGGCTCGAAAAAGCCCGCGTCGCGCTCCCACTCGCCCATAAAATAGACCTTGTTGCCGACCGCCCCGGTGAACATCGCCGCCCGCGCGGAATCGCCGCTGGTGGCGATGGTGTCATAGGCGTCCTCCGGCACGTTGAACTGCCCCAGCTGCGCCGCCACGCCCGCGCGCGGTTTCGGCGAATTGGTGACCAGCACCACAACACCGCCCTGCGCCCGGTACGCCTGCAGCGCGGCCACTGCATCGGGAAAGGCGGTGATCCCGTTGTGCACGCAGCCCCACAGGTCGACAAACAGCGCCTTGTAACGGCTGGAGACCTCGGAAAGGGAGGAAATGATCTGGGTCATGTCGGCATCTCTCACGCAAATGTCTTGTTGTCTCACCTATGGCAGAGGCACTTGGCGAAGGCCAGTGCGGCAGCGGTGTGCGCTGTACCAAAAAAAAACCGCAAAAATCCTGCCGGCGCTTATCCGGCTTCAGGATTACTTAAATCTAAGCGGAAAAGGTCAGCGCTGAAAACAGCTCTAAGGTGTGTTAGTTATGTTCCGAACTCTTCCCATGAAAACCCGGCTGATTTTTTCAGGCGCGGTTTCGATCGTTTCCGTTGTCATACTCTCGGCCGCGGCGGTCTACAGCCTCTGGCAGAGCGAGCTGGAGCTGGAGCGGCAGATCAACGCGACAAATGTCATCCGGCATGAGCTGATGGCCGACAAGATGCATGACGCGATTGAGGCCTCTGCGGTCTACGCGCTGGTGGTCGGGCCTGGCGGGAAGGAGGCCAAGAAGGCGGGGCTGAATGCCAGGATTGCCAGCGACAGCCAGGCTCTGCGCGATGCCGTGGCCGCCTTGCAGAACGTTGATATGACTGATGAAATCCGCCAGCGGGTGGCAGAGCTTGGCCCTGCTTCTGAGGCATTTATTGAGGCGGCAGAGAAGGTTGCGAAACTGGCCTTTACGGATGCGGCAGCCGCTCAGGCGGCGCTGCCGGGTCTGCAGGCGGAATACGCGGCGATGGACAGCCTGCTGGAGCCGCTGGGCAAGAAAATCAAGGCGTTTGTCGAACAGACTGCGGAAACTGCGCGCGCTCATGACACCCAGCTGCTGTATCTGATGCTTGGCTTTGCAGCGGCTGCGCTGGCGGTGATTGTGCACAATGCCCGCAAAGTGACGCTGAACATCGTCCGCCCGATCGGGCGGCTCAGAGCGGCGCTGCGGGAGGTGGCCGAAGGCGATCTGGGACTCAAGGTGGCCGACCGGATGCGCGCCGATGATTTCGGCGAAATCGCCAAGGACATCGACGCGGTTTCGGCCCGGGTGATCTCCGCCCTGGATGAGCAGAACGCGCTGCGCGAGGAAAGCGAGCAGGTGATCGAACGGCTGCGCAGCGGTCTTCAGCGCCTGTCCAACGGCGACCTGAGCGACCGGATCGCCGAACAGTTCACCGGCGACTACGACGCGCTGCGGGTGCACTACAATGAGACCGTCGACAAGCTGAATGAGCTGATGTCCGAAGTGGTCCAGGCCGGCGCCCGCATTCAGCGGCAGTCGGGTGAAATCCAATCCGCGTCGGAGGACCTGTCGTCGCGCACCGAAAGCCAGGCAGCCACCCTGGAGCAGACCGCCGCGGCACTGGAACAGATGACCGCCAGCGTCAACTCCTCGGCGCGCAACGCCCAGGAAGTGCAGGAAGTGGTGAACTCCGCCCGCCGGGATGTGGAACACAGCGGCGAGGTGGTGCAAGGCGCAGTGACCGCGATGAACGCGATCGAGTCCTCCTCCCAGCAAATCTCGCAGATCATCGGTGTGATCGACGACATCGCCTTCCAGACCAACCTGCTGGCGCTCAACGCCGGGGTGGAAGCGGCCCGCGCGGGCGAGGTCGGGCGCGGCTTTGCGGTTGTCGCCTCCGAAGTGCGGGCGCTGGCGCAGCGCTCCTCACAGGCGGCCAGTGAAATCAAGACCCTGATCAGCGCCAGCTCCGCCCATGTGGAGGACGGGGTGCACAAGGTGGACGGTGCGGGCAAGGCGCTGTCCACGGTGGTCAGCCAGGTCAGCAACATTGCCGAGCTGGTCTCAGGCATCTCCAGCGAATCCGCTGAACAGGCGCAGGGGCTGAACGAGATCAACATCGGTGTTTCCCAGCTGGACTCGGTGACCCAGCAGAATGCCTCCATGGTGGAGCAATCCGGCTCTGCCATCCGGTCGATGAATGCCGAGACCGTGGGGCTGAACCAGCTGGTCGGGCAGTTTGTCCTGCGCGAGGGGCAGGGTGCGGCGCCGGTGCAGGTGCCCGCTGCAGAGGCCTGGGACGACCACGCCGCAGCTCCCGCAGAGCCGCCCCGGCCCGTGCCGACAGCGCATGGCGGGCCGCTCGATGACACCCGCTGGGAAGACTTCAATGACGGCAGCGAGGCCTGGCCGGAGGATGACGCCCAGCTGCCCAGATCTGCCTGAGCTCTGTCAGGGCCGTGTGCGGGCCGGCGCCCAAGCCGGCCTTGCCTGCGTTCAGCGGCCTGAAACAGTGGCCGGAAGGCCGGGCCGCACGGCAGCGGTCGCCCCCTGAATCCTATCCATTTCGATAGGTTGGCGCATGGCCGGGATTCTTGCACGCTGCTTTGGCGGCCCGGCCTTTCGGCCGAGGTGCCGTGTCTGGCAGGCGCAAGTGTGTAACGAGTAACGGCGGCCCCTGGCATTCAGGGGCATCAGGTACGCCGGGGGGGGTGCCGGCCGAAGCTGGCAGCGCCTGCCAGAGGCCTCTCTTCGCGTGCCGGCGCGGCCCGTCCCGGGGAAGGGGGATTTCACAATGACAGCCATCAAACGCAGCCTCAAACTGGCGGCAGTTGCATCCGTTCTGGCGGCCCTGCCGGCAACAACGGTTCTGGCCGGCGGCAAGCCCAAGGGGGCCAAGGCGACACCCCCTGAGGTGATCCAGCAGCTTTACGCGGGCAAGACCTCGAACTGGAACAGCGGCGGCCACGCCTATTGGGCGCCGGACGGCCGTTTTCAGGGGATCAATAAAACCAAGGACGCGGTCGGCATCGGCAAGTGGTATGTGACCAGCAGGAGCAAACTGTGCCACGAGGCTAACTGGCACAAGGCCGAAGGCGGCGCGGTCAAAGCATATCCGCACAAGAGCTGCTGGCAGTTCGTCACGGCTCCGGACGGCACGGTGTGGGAGCGTTATCTGAACGAGAAGGGCGACTGGTACCGGCACCAGCGCGGCAAGCAGGTCAACGGCAACACCCAGCAGCGCCTGTTCCGCAAGATCAGCCAGGATCTGGGGCTGTAACCCCGCCGCCTTGCTGCAAGGCCGGCGCCCTGCGCCGGACAATTCGTGCCCCGTAAAAGAACCCGTAAAAGAAAAGGCGCCCCGCGGGGCGCCTTTGGCGTTTCACAAACCTGAGGCGGATCAGACTTTCAGGTTCGGAATGATCTGCTTTTTGCGGGACATGATGCCCGGCAGCACCACGGTGTCGCCAGCGGCTTCGGCGCCAAAGGACTTGGCGGCCACGGTTTTGACCAGGTCGTTGGGCACCAGCAGGGTGGCTTCCTCGTTCAGGATGTCGACCACGAACAGCAGCACCTGATCGACGCCGTCCTCGGCCGCGACAGTGGTCATGGTGTCCATCAGCGACGCCTTGCCGTCCAGCACCACGGCCGGCGCGGTGGTTTCCAGCACGGAGACGCGGAACTTGGTGCCGTCGACCTCATACTCCTTGGAGTCCATGCGCAGCAGCTCCGCATCGGAGAAGGAGGAGACGTCGGATTTGGCGGCAAACATCTCGGCAGCATAGTCGGAGATGCTGATGCCCAGATCGGCGGCCAGCTTCTCGGCCACGGCCTTGTCATGCGCGGTGGTGGTCGGGGAGCGGAATTCCAGGGTGTCGGACAGGATGCAGGTCAGCGCCGCGCCCTTGACGGCCTCGGGCATCTTGGCGGCATCGTCGCCCATCAGGTCATGCATGATGGTGGCGGTGCAGGCCAGCGGGCGGATGGTGATGTCGATGGGGCCTTTGGTTTCCAGGCCGCCGACCAGCTTGTGGTGGTCGATGATCGCCTGCACATCGGCGCCGTTGATGTTGGCGGGCAGCTCTGCCGGGTTGTTGGTGTCGACGATCACGACAGCCGCATCATCGGCCACATCCTCGATGATCGCAGGCTTCTCCAGGCCCCAGCGCTGCAGCATAAAGGCCGCTTCGGTGTTCGGCTCGCCCAGCAGCTTGGGCTCGGCGGCGACGCCCTTCACCTCGTTCAGGTACCAGGCCCAGACAATGGGGGAGCCGGTGGAATCGGTGTCGGGGGATTTATGGCCGAAAACTTGAATGGTCATGTGACTGTCCTGTTCACTCATGAGTCCAAAAAGGGGAGATTTGCGCGCCTTATAGGGGCGGCGGACAGGCTTGTCACCCCGCAGCTGCTGCAATGCGGCGTTGTGTTCAGAACGGGGCGCGCTCCAGGCTGTAGCCCTGCTGCTGCAGCAGGTTCAGCACGCCGTTCCCGCCCGGCAGGTGCAGCGCGCCTGCGGCCACCACGATGGTGTCTGCTTCTGCCGCCTCGATCACCGGGATCCAGGACTGATTGCGCTGGTCCAGCAGCTCTTGCATCGCGTCGCTCCACAGCTCTTCGCGCTCTTCCCGGGTCAGGGCATCGCTGTGCAGAAACTCCTGCTCGCTCAGGTGCAGGGCGTGCAGCACCTGCTGGTCGAAATACGCCTCTGCCATGGTGAAGAAATCGTCCTGGCCGCCGCCCAGCAGGGCGGTAAAGGCGCGCAGCTGGCGGACCTGCTCTTCCAGCGGGTCGCCGTCCAGCATCCGGATCACGGCCATCGGGTCTTCGAGCGAGCGGATGGGCACGCCGGCCTGTTCCGCCGCGGCAGCCAAGCGCAGGTCGAGGCCGTTCTTGAAGTCCGGCTGCCGCAGCACGCAGGGCGGCACCGCCATCGACAGGGCCAGGAACCAGGGCCGCATTTTGGCGGCCATCCAGGGGGCGACCCCGTGCGCGCGGGCCTTGGCGGCCAGGCTGTCCCACTCCTCCGGCGGCAGGCGGTCGATCAGCGTCGGCCCTTCGGTGATCAGCATCAGCGACGGGGTGCGGCCCAGCTTCTGTTCGAACGCGGCCTTGTCGGCGGGGCTGGCCTCCATCAGCAGCAGACCGGCCTCGCGGACGATCGGGGCCAGCCGGGCGGTGACCGGGTCCATCCGCGGGTCATTGATATGCATGGTGCCGATCACATGCACGGTGCGGGTGCCGCGGCGGGCGATCCAGTGATTGCCTTCGGCAAAGGGCGCGGCTGCGGCCCGCGCCTGGAGGCGGGCCGTATCGTCGGCCGGAAGAGTGGTGCGCAGGTCGGTGCCGGTGCAGCCCGCCCACAGCGCGGCGGGCAGCAGCAGAAAGACGATGGTGAAGAAAAGCCGCATGACAGACAGGTCCTGAACCGGGAGAAGGAAAGCGCGATACGCCGGGTCTACCACGCCGCGCGGGTGAGGCTGAACCCCTGGCGGTGCAGCAGGTTCAAGACGCCGTTCCTGCCGGGCAGATGCGCCGCGCCGACGGCAACCACGATCCGCTGCTGCCGGGCGGCCAGGATCACCTTCATCCAGCGTTTGTTGCGCTGGTCCAGCAGGCGGTCATTGTACTGGCGCCACAGCCGCGCGGTCTCGGCGCCGGAAAAGCTGCTGTACTGGGCGCTGATCCACGGCGCGAGCACGAAGGCGGACCAGACGCTTTGGTCGAAATAAGCTTCGACCGGGGTGGCATCCTCGGGCTTGGAGGAGCGCACCAGCTCCAGTTCCAGCTCCAGCATCCGGGCCTGGTCGCGCAGGGGCAGGCTGGCAATCGCCGTCAGCGCCTGCGCCGGGGTTTCCAGCGCGCCCACCGGAATCCGCTTGCGGCTGGCGAAACCGGCGATCCGGTCGTCCAGCCCGCGTTTCAGGCCAAAGCCATAGGGGCGGCAGCCGCTTTGCACCAGAAACATCGACACCGCCCAGGGCTGCATCCGGTTCATGGTGTCCAGATTGGCGCCGGAGACCCGCGCGGTCAGCTCGAAATGCTGCCAGGCCTCCTTGCCCAGCAGGTGCCGCAGCTCCTGCCCTTGCGGCAGCAGGAAACTGCTGGCGAGGGACGCGGGCATGGTGTCCGGCGTCTCCATTCCGGGCTGCAAAGTCTCCAGATAGATCGCCTGGGCCGAGGCTAGCGCCGGGCGCAGGTTGCGCATCACCCGGGCCATGCGGGAATCGCCGCCGTGCATGGTGCCGATCACATGGATGGTGCGGCTGCCCTTGGTCGCAACCCAATGATTGCCGCGGGAAAACGGGGTGGCGGCCATCTCGCGCTCCAGCCGCGCTTCGGTGGCGGGCGGCAGGTGGTCGCGGTAGTCGATGCCGCGGCAGGCGGCCAGTCCGGCAGAGGCCTGCAGGACCAGGGCCAAGGCAAGTGCAATCCGTTTCATCAAGCGCCCTTTCCCCGGAGGTCCGGTACTGTGGACTGAGTGTATGACCCTAGGGCGGGGCAGGGGGGGCGGCAATGCAAAACCTGCCGTCCGGACCGTAAAACCGCGCGGCGGATTGCCTTCGGCGGCGCTTGATGCCAGTCATGGCGGCATGGAACGCGAAGATCAGCTGTACCCGCCGGTCAAGGCGCTGCTGGAGGGGCAGGGCTATGCCGTGAAGGGCGAGGTGGGGGCTGCCGATGTGGTGGCTGTCCGCGGTGCCGAGCCGCCGGTGATCGTCGAGCTGAAGCTGAAGTTTTCGCTGTCGCTGTTCCACCAGGCGGTGGCCCGGCTGGCAGTCACGGATCACGTTTATATCGCGGTGCCGCGGCCCAAGGGGCGGCAGGCGCGGCGGATGCTGAAAGACAATCTGGCGATGTGCCGGCGGCTGGGGCTGGGGCTGATCACGGTGCTGGAGGACGGCCGCACAGAGGTGCAGTGCGATCCCGGCCCCTATGCCCCGCGCAAGTCGAAGAAGAAGCAGGCGCGGCTCTTGCGCGAGTTTCAGGCGTTGCGCGGCGACCCGAATGCAGGCGGCGCCACCCGGCACGGCATTGTCACCGCCTACCGCCAGGACGCGCTGGCCTGTGCGGCGCATCTGGCCGAGGCAGGCCCCAGCAAGGGGGCGGAGGTGGCCAAGGCCACCGGCGTGGCGCGCGCCACCCGGCTGATGGCCAGCAATCACTATGGCTGGTTCGAGCGGGTGGCGACCGGTGTCTACCAGCTGACCGGCGCGGGCCGCGACGGCCTGGTGCATTGGGCAGAGAGCTGGGAGGCGTAGCCCCTGCCGGTTGCGGACTGCGCCGGGAGGCTGGTTAAGTGTTCAAAATCAGCATCTTGCAGGCACCTTAAGGGCCGGTTCCCTGCCGCGGCCAGCGGGCTTTGAATTTTCTTGTGCAAAGCTGTTGACTCAGTCCGGTGCGATGCCTAGCTTCCCCTCGTTAGCACTCGCCCCGTGTGAGTGATAACGGCCCCGCCGGGGAGGCGGAGGTCCAACAGATAACAACCTTTGAGCCTTTTTAAGGAGCTGCAAAGATGGCATTGAAACCGCTTCATGACCGCGTGCTGGTGCGCCGCACCGAAAGCGAAGAAAAAACCGCGGGCGGCCTGATCATCCCCGATTCCGCAAAAGAAAAGCCGAGCGAAGGCGTCGTCGTCGCAACTGGCGAAGGCGCACGCAAGGACAGCGGCGAGCTGATCGCGATGGCCGTTTCGGCTGGCGACAAGATCCTGTTCGGCAAGTGGTCGGGCACCGAGGTCTCCGTCGACGGCGAAGAGCTGCTGATGATGAAGGAAAGCGACATCATGGGCATCATCGAGTAAGCCGTCCGGCTTCTCTGATCCCATCCCTCGCTGACAATTACAGATTACTCTAGGAGAGTGAAAAATGGCTGCTAAGGACGTCAAATTCGACACCGATGCCCGCAACCGCATGCTGAAGGGCGTCAACATTCTGGCCGACGCCGTGAAAGTGACCCTGGGCCCCAAAGGCCGCAACGTGGTTCTGGACAAATCCTTCGGCGCGCCGCGCATCACCAAGGACGGTGTGTCGGTTGCCAAGGAAATCGAACTGGAAGACAAGTTCGAGAACATGGGCGCCCAGATGGTGAAGGAAGTTGCTTCCCGCACCAACGACGAAGCCGGCGACGGCACCACCACCGCAACCGTTCTGGCCCAGGCCATCGTTAAAGAAGGCCTGAAGCAGGTTGCTGCCGGCCTGAACCCGATGGACCTGAAGCGCGGCATCGACCTGGCGACCTCCAAGGTTGTTCAGGGCATCAAAGACATGGCCCGCGAAGTGAAAGACTCCGACGAGGTTGCGCAGGTTGGCACCATCTCCGCCAACGGCGAAGCTGAAATCGGCCGCCAGATCGCTGACGCGATGCAGAAAGTCGGCAACGAAGGCGTCATCACTGTCGAAGAGAACAAAGGCATGGAAACCGAGACCGACGTGGTCGAGGGCATGCAGTTCGACCGCGGCTACCTGTCGCCCTACTTCGTCACCAACGCCGACAAGATGGTCGCGGATCTGGAAGACTGCATGATCCTGCTGCACGAGAAGAAACTGTCTTCGCTGCAGCCGATGGTTCCGCTGCTGGAGCAGGTCATCCAGTCGCAGAAGCCGCTGCTGATCATCGCTGAGGACGTCGAAGGCGAAGCGCTGGCAACCCTGGTTGTCAACAAGCTGCGCGGCGGCCTGAAAATCGCAGCCGTCAAGGCACCGGGCTTCGGCGACCGCCGCAAGGCCATGCTGCAGGACATCGCGATCCTGACCGGCGGCCAGGTGATCTCCGAAGATCTGGGCATGAAGCTCGAGTCCGTCACCATGGACATGCTGGGCACCGCCAAGAAAGTCACCATCACCAAAGACGAAACCACCATCGTCGACGGCGCTGGCGAGAAGGCTGAGATCGAAGCACGCGTTGCCCAGATCCGCACCCAGATCGAGGAAACCACCTCTGACTACGACCGCGAGAAGCTGCAGGAACGCGTTGCCAAACTGGCAGGCGGTGTGGCCGTGATCCGTGTCGGCGGCATGACCGAAGTCGAAGTGAAAGAGCGCAAGGACCGTGTGGACGATGCTCTGAACGCGACCCGCGCAGCCGTGCAGGAAGGCGTGATCGTCGGCGGCGGTGTTGCCCTGGTGCAGGCCGGCAAAGGCCTGGAAGGCCTGGAAGGCGCCAATGCTGACCAGAACGCAGGCATCAACATCGTCCGCAAGGCCATCGAAGCGCCGCTGCGCCAGATCGCCGAGAACGCAGGCGTCGACGGCGCCGTGGTGGCCGGCAAGATCCGCGAATCCGCGGACAGCGCCTTTGGCTACAACGCGCAGACCGGTGAATATGGCGACATGTTCTCCTTCGGCGTGATCGACCCGGCCAAGGTGACCCGCACCGCGCTGGAAGACGCATCCTCGGTTGCTGGTCTGCTGATCACCACCGAAGCGATGGTGGCCGACAAGCCCGCCAAAGAAGGCGCAGGCGCAGCCGGCGGCATGCCCGACATGGGCGGCATGGGCGGCATGGGCGGCATGATGTAATCACAAATCCCTTGGGATTTGGGATGGGCGAAAGGCGATTGGCCGTACAGGCCAATCTGCCGGAAGCCCGCCGCTGATGACTGCAAGATTCGGGGCTGCCTATCAAGGCGGCCCCTTTTCATTTTGACGGGGGATGGCCCGCGGCGCGGGCCTGCCTCCGGCGGGAGTATTTGCGCAAAGGTGAAAGGGTGGGGGGGCTTGAAGCCGGGCCGCTGAGATTCCACTGGCCCTGCGCCGCCGGGCAGGCTAGCCCTTTGCCATGCGCCTGTTTCTTCTTGTCTCGCTCACCATGATCGCCTTTGCCGCGAACTCCATCCTCAGCCGCCTGGCGATCGGGGGCGGGCATATGGATGCGGGCAGCTTTGGCCTGCTGCGGCTGGCCTCCGGCGCGGCGATGCTTGTGCTTCTGTGTCAGGCGCAGGGTCTGGCGGTGCGCCAGGGCCTGCGGATGAGCCTGGGGGGCGGGGCGGCGCTGACGCTTTATATCGCGGGGTTTTCGCTGGCCTATCAGCAGCTTGACGCGGGGCTTGGCGCGCTGGTGCTGTTCGGCGTTGTGCAAGTGTCGATGTTCCTGTGGGGTGCGGTGCGCGGCGCTCCGGCCAGCGGCGGCCAGATGGCGGGGGCGGTGCTGGCCTTTCTGGGGCTGGCCTATGTGGTCTGGCCCGACGGCTCCGGCACGGCGCCCCTGGGCGCGTCGCTGCTGATGGCGGCGGCGGGGCTGGGCTGGGGCATCTACAGCATACTGGGGCGCGGCGCGGCGCAGCCGCTGGCGGCGACGGCGGTGAATTTCCTGTGGTCGACGGCGATGTTCCTACCGGTTGCCCTGTGGCTGGGCGGCAGCACGGTCAGCCTTTATGGCGCGGTGCTGGCGGTGCTGTCGGGGGCGGTGACCTCCGGCATGGGGTACGCGCTGTGGTACCGCTTGCTGCCGCAGATCCTGCCCGCGGTGGCGGCGACGGTGCAGCTGAGCGTGCCGGTGATTGCCATCCTGGCGGGGGCTGTGCTGCTGGGCGAGACGATCACCCTGCGGCTGGTCTTTGGCAGCGCGGCGGTGCTGGGCGGCATTGCGCTGGTGGTGCTTCAGGCGCCCGGCCGCAAGGCGCAGGCGGCCAAATAGGCGAGGGGGCTTCCCTGTGCCGCGGCTTGCGCTTATCTGGGGCGCATGGGTGATGTTCTGAAATATTTTGCGGCCGCCGCTGCGGCGCTGATGCCGCTGCCTGCGGCGGCGGATTGCGTGATCCTGCTGCATGGGCTGGCACGCACCGAGACCTCGTTCGCGGTGATGGAGGAAGTGCTGCAGTCGCGCGGATACGGCGTGGTGCGGCCCGGATATGCCTCCACCGAGGAGACCATCCAGGTGCTGGCGGAGGAGACTTTGCCGGAGGCCTTTGCCGCCTGCGGCGGGGAGACAACCCATGTGGTCAGCCACTCGATGGGCGGCATCCTGCTGCGGTACTGGCTGCAGGACAACCGCCCGCAGAACCTGGGCCGGGTGGTGATGATGGGGCCGCCGAACCAGGGCAGCGAGCTGGTGGATGAGCTGGGCGACTGGGAGGTGTTCGGCCTGCTGAACGGGCCTGCCGGCCTGCAGCTGGGCACCGGGGCAGAGAGCCTGCCGAACCGCCTGCCGCCGGTGGATTTTGAGCTGGGGGTGATTGCGGGCAATGAGACGCTGAACCCGCTGTTCTCCTCGCTGATCCCGGGCGCGGATGACGGCAAGGTTTCAGTGGACAGCACGAAGGTGGACGGCATGGCCGCGCATCTGACGCTGCCGGTCACCCACACCTACATGATGAACAACCCGCAGGTGATGGCGCAGGCGCTGCACTTTCTGGAGGAAGGGCGGTTTGAGCCGTCTCTCACCTGGATGGCGGCAGTGGAAGAGATCATCGGCGAGGCCTGCCAGCTGAACGGCGGCTGTGAAGAGGCAGAGAAATGACGTTGGAATTGATTCTGCAGGGCGGTGACGTGCTGCGCCCCGGCGGGCTGGAGCGCGGCGGTGAGATCGCCATTGCAGAGGGGCGGGTGGCCGCGGCGCCGGCGGGGCGGGCGGTGGACCTCTCCGGCTATCTGGTGCTGCCGGGGATCGTGGACGTGCATGGCGACGGGTTTGAGCGCCACCTGGCACCGCGCCGCGGCGCAATGAAGCAGATGGCCGAGGGCGTGGTTGCCGCAGAGGCGGAGCTGGCCGCCAACGGGATCACCACCGCGGTGCTGGCGCAGTTCTACTCCTGGGAAGGGGGCTTGCGCGGGCCTGAGTTTGCGGCGCAGGTGTTTGAGGCGATCAAGGCGGTGCGCGGCTCCGTGGTGACCGATCTGCTGCCGCAGCTCCGGTTTGAGATCCACATGCTGGAGGATTACGCCGGGCTGGCTGCGAAAGTGGCGGGCTGGCAGGTGCCGTATGTGGTGTTCAACGACCACCTGCCGCATGAGCGGCTGGCGGCGGGCAAGAAGCCGCCGCGGCTGACCGGGCAGGCGCTGAAGGCGGGGCGCAACCCGGAGGTTCACTGGCAGATGTTGAAGGACATGCACGCCCGCCGCGATGAGGTGCCGGGCAGGCTGGATGCGCTGTGCCGCGAACTGGTTGCGTTGGATGTGCGGCTGGGCAGCCATGACGACCAGACTGCTGAGAACCGCGCTGTCTGGCGCGAACGCGGCGCGCGGATTGCCGAGTTCCCTGAAACACTGGAGGCGGCAGAGGCCGCGCGCACGGCGGGCGATCCGGTGATCCTCGGCTCCCCCAATGTGGTGCGGGGCGGCTCGCACAAGGGCAATGCCTCCGCTGTCGAGCTGATCGCTATGGGGCTGTGCGATGCGCTGGCATCCGACTACCACTACCCCAGCCCGCGCCGTGCAGCGCTGATGCTGGAGCGCTCCGGCCTGCTGGATCTGGCGGGCGCGTGGCGGCTGGTGTCGGATGGGCCTGCGCAAATGCTGGGCCTCACAGACCGCGGAACGCTGACGGCAGGCAAGCGCGCCGATATCCTGGTGCTGGACAAGGCAACTCAGCGGGTCGCGGCGACGATTTCCGGCGGGCGGGTCAGCTATATGGCCGGGGAAGTGGCGGGCCGCTTCCTGGCCTAGCGGAGCGGCGCCGCGCATCAGGCCGGATGGCCCTCTTTGCGGCGCGTGAAACCGGCGGGGCCGCTTTCACGGATCCGCCTGCTTCTTCTGGCCGCAAATATCCCGGGGTTTGGGGCAGAGCCCCAAGTTGAGAATGGGTCCGGGGGCAGAGCCCCACCTGCCCGGACGGGGATCAGCCTTCCGCCTTCACCACCCGGTTCACATGGCCCATCTTGCGGCCCGGTTTGGCCTCCGCCTTGCCATAGAGGTGGAGGGCGCAGCCGGCCTCTTTTGCCAGTTCGGGGATGCGGTCCACGTCATCGCCGATCAGGTTTTCCATCACCACGTCGGAGTGGCGCTGGCCGTCGCCCAGGGGCCAGCCGGCCACCGCGCGGATGTGCTGTTCGAACTGGTCGACAGTGCAGCCGTTCTGGGTCCAATGGCCGGAATTGTGGACGCGCGGGGCGATCTCGTTGACGATCAGGCCCTGGGGCGTGACGAAGAGTTCGACGCCGAGGACGCCGACATATTCCAGCGCGTTCAGGATCTTACCCGCCATCAGCACCGCGTCCATGCGCTGGCCTGTGCTCAGCTTTGCAGGCACGGTGGTGGTGTGCAGGATGCCGTCGCGGTGGACGTTCTCGCCGGGGTCGAAACAGGCAATCTCGCCGCTCACGCCGCGGGCGGCGATGACCGAGACCTCGTGGCTGAAATTGACAAAGCCTTCGAGGATCGACGGCGCGCCTGCCATGGAAGCGAGCGCTTCGCCTGCGTCGTCAGCCGACTTGATGCGGGCCTGGCCCTTGCCGTCATAGCCGAAGCGGCGGGTCTTCAGGATCGAGGGCGCGCCGATCTCGGACAGCGCGGCGTCCAGGCTGGCCTGATCAGTGATGTCGGCAAAGGGTGCTGTTTGCAGGCCGAGGTCCTGCAGGAAGCTCTTTTCCGTCAGCCGGTCCTGGCTGATCCGCAGCGCCTCGCGGCCCGGGCGGATCGGCTTTTGCGATTCCAGGAGGTCCAGCGCGGAGGTCGGGATGTTTTCGAACTCATAGGTGATCACGTCGACGGAAGCCGCGAAGGCGGCGAGCGCCTCGGCGTCCTCGTAGCCCGCGGTGGTCACCTTGTCGGCGACATGGCCTGCCGGCGGGTTGGCGCCCGGTTCAAAGATATGGGTCTTGAAACCGAGGCGGGAAGCCGCGACCGAGAGCATCCGGCCCAGCTGGCCGCCGCCGAGGATGCCGATGGTGGAGCCGGGGGCGAGCACGTCAGTCATCGGAGGGTTCCTCGGGGATGGAGGCGGAGAGTGCATCGCGCCAGTCGTCCAGGCGCTGGGCCAGGTCTGCGTCCTGCAGCGCCAGGATACCCGCGGCCATCAGGCCTGCGTTGGCGGCGCCGGCGGCGCCGATCGCCATGGTGGCAACCGGGAAGCCCTTGGGCATCTGCACGATGGAGTAGAGCGAGTCGACACCCGACAGGGCGCGGGTCTGGACCGGCACGCCCACAACAGGAACGCGGGTCTTGGAGGCGACCATGCCGGGCAGGTGGGCCGCACCCCCGGCGCCTGCGATGATCACCTGCAGGCCGCGCTCCGCCGCGCTCTTGCCATAGCTCCACAGCCGGTCCGGGGTGCGGTGGGCGGAGACGATCTTGGCCTCATAGGCTACGCCCAGTTCATCGAGGATATTGGCGGCTTCCTTCATGGTGGGCCAGTCGGATTGGCTGCCCATGATGATGCCTACTTTGATGTCACCCATGGCTGGTGGCTCCTGTCGCGGCTTGTGGAGCGCGCACTATAGGGAAAGTGGCGGTTTTCGCAATGTGGGTTGGGCGGGAAAACGGGCAGGATTTACCCTGTTTTCCGGGGGCTGGCGCTATGCCGCAGGGGAGGGCTCCCGCCCGCGCGGGATGCAGCGGAGCTGCACCGCCCCCGCGGTTGGGCGTGGCGCCGCGCGGGCGCGCAGCGCGGGCGCCAGTGGCGGGGCTTGCGGGGCACAGAGAACCGGGGCAGGGTTGCGGCTGGATCAGGGAGGGTTTGATGCTGGAACTGCGCCCCAATTGCGAATTGTGCGACAAGGACCTGCCGCCGGAGGCTGCGGATGCCCGGATCTGCACATACGGAGTGCACCTATTGCGCGGCGTGCGTGGAGCAGGTGCTGCACAATGTCTGCCCAACCTGCGGCGGCGGCTTTGCACCGCGCCCCATCCGGCCGAAACAAGCCTGGCGGCCGGAATTGGCTCTGGGGCTGGAGAAGGACCCGGCCTCAACCCGCCGGGTGCATTCGAAGTTCAGCCGGGAAGAGATTGCCGCGCATGTGGCGCGCATCCGGCATTTGGAGCCGGAGGAACGGTGAGGGGAGCCGCCGGTTTGGCGGCTCCGTCCCGGTTCAGGATCAGTCCCGCTGTTTCGGCAGGATCAGGTTCAAGAGCAGGCCCGCAACGCCGGAGAGGCCGATGCCCGCCAGCGTGAAGCCTTCGCCGAATTCCAGCGTCAGGCCGCCCAGGCCGATGATCAGCACGGTGGAGATGATCACCATGTTGCGCGCCTCGGTCAGCGCTTCGCCCAGTTTGGCCAGCACGCTCAGGCCGACCACGGTGACCATGCCGAACAGAAGGATCATGATGCCGCCCATCACCGGCATCGGGATTGCCGACAGCGCGCCGGAGAGCTTGCCCGCAAAGGACAGCGCGATGGCGAAGATTGCCGCCCAGGTCATGATCGCCGGGTTGAAGGCGCGGGTGAGCGTCACGGCGCCGGTGACCTCGGAATAGGTGGTGTTGGGCGGACCGCCCAAGAGGCCCGCGGCGGCAGTGGCAAGACCGTCGCCCAGCATTGTGTTCTGGATGCCGGGCTTTTCCATATAGTCGCGCTTGGTCACGTTGGAGATCGCCAGGATGTCGCCGAAATGCTCAATCGCGGGGGCGATGGCGACCGGCAGGATGAACAGGATGGCGGCGAGGTTGAATTCGGGCGCGACAAAGCCCGGCACCTTGAACCAGGGGGCGTCTGCGATGGCGGCGGTGCTGATCAGGCTTTGCCCGGTCACGGCGCCCAGGATCAGCGCGGCAGTGCAGCCGGCGGCGACGCCCGCCAGGATCGGCACGATGCGCATGATGCCGCGGCCCAGGATCGCCGTCAGCATGGTGGTGCCGAGCGAAACCGCAGCCAGCAGCAGCGCAGTGTTGCGCGGCATCACCTGGGTGTCGCCTGCCAGGCCGGTCGCCATGTTGACCGCGACCGGCGCCAGCGACAGGCCGATCACCATGATGACGGGGCCGACCACCACCGGCGGCAGCAGCCGGTGCAGGAAGCCGGAGCCGAAGGCGCGGATGGCAAAGCTGAGGGCGACATAAAGCAGGCCCGCGGCAGCCAGCCCGCCGGTGGTGGCCGCCATGCCCCAGGTCTGCACGCCATAGATGATGGGGGCAATGAAGGCGAAGGAGGACGCCAGGAACACCGGCACCTGGCCGCGGGTCACGATCTGGAAGATCAGCGTCCCAAGCCCCGCGGTAAACAGCGCCACGCTGGGGTCGAGGCCCGTCAGCAGCGGCACCAGCACCAGCGCGCCAAAGGCGACAAAGAGCATTTGCGCCCCGGTCAGCGCCTGTTTCAGTGTGAATTTGTAACCGGCAGCCTGCATCTCAGACGCCGGGATCTGTTCCCTCGCAGCGGTCATTGTCTCGCTCGTTTCTTGTTTAGAGGCTTGCTTCCGAAGGCTTCGCAATGAAGCCGCCGGAGACAATCGGGCTGCTCCTAGCGGGTAATTGCCTGTTTGACCATCCGTTAAGGCGGAGACTCCGGACCCGGCCGGCTGCCTGCTGCGGGTCAGCCGGGCCGCGGGTCCCGGCTTGCGCAGGCCTGATGCCGCCGCCTGCGGATGCGGCGTGTGCTGAACGCGCCGCTGAACACGCCGCCGGGCGCCCCGGCAGGCGGGCGGGCGGGAGCGCAGCGCGCCGCCAGGCGCGCTGCTGCGCCCAACACCTGGCTGGGCAGCTTGGCTGCACTGCCAGGGGGCGGGAGCGCTTAAGGTGTGAAGAAACGCGGCTTTCTGCAGCGGGACCCCGGGCGGTTTCGGCCCCGGGCAACAGGCACTGTGCGCGGCCGGTCCTGCCGGCGCGGCGTCAGGCGATAATATCCGGGGTCAGCCGGTCTTCGATCAAGGCGATCTTGTCCTTGAGGGTGAGCTTTTGCTTCTTCAGGCGGCGGATGGTCAGCTGGTCGGCGGTGCCACGCTCTTCCAGCGCGGTAATCGCTTCGTCCAGATCGCGGTGCTGCCTGCGGAAAACCTCGAGCTCAACCCTGAGGACCTCATCCGTCTTCATCGACACATCTGTGGGTGCATTCATGGGCGACTCAGTAAAGCTGATGAATGAAGTAAGGCTGAAGATACTTCCTTAACTGCTTTTCCGCTAGACCTATGAGCACATGCTCTTGTGAATCCAGCAGGAACTTCCCATATTCCTGTGCAGGCGGCTGCCGGGAGCGGGGCCGCAAGCATCCGTCGCTTTGGCAAAAAGGACGATTAAAGTGTCGAAACTTACCTTGGGCTCCTACCCGCATATGCTGGGGTTCGAGCAGCTGGAACGCCTCCTGGAGCGCTCGGCCAAATCGGGCAACGAAGGCTATCCGCCGTATAATATCGAACAGACCTCTGATTTTTCCTACCGTATCACCCTGGCCGTTGCCGGTTTCGCCGAGGAAGACCTGGCGATCACCGTCGAGGACCGCCAGCTGGTGATCCGCGGCCGCCAGAACGACGACAGCGAGGGGCGGGTGTTCCTGCACCGCGGCATCGCGGCGCGCCAGTTCCAGCGCATGTTTGTGCTGGCCGATGGCGTCGAAGTGGGCGAGGCGGTGATGGAAAACGGGCTGCTGCATGTGGACCTGACCCGTTCCCGGCCCGAAACCGTGGTTCAGACGATCAACATCAAGAAGGGGTAAGAGCAATGCATACACCGTTTGACTTCAAGGAGGCCGGCAACCGGACCGTCTATGTGAAGGCGGTTGCGGTGGCAGATCTCCCCAAGGACGTGCAGGCGAACGCCGGCGGGCGTGAGCAGCTTTACGCGGTGCACGACGCCGAGGGCGGCCAGCTGGCGCTGGTGGCCGACCGGCAGCTGGCCTTTGTGCTGGCGCGCCAGAACGACATGACACCGGTCGCGGTGCATTAAGTCCAGAGCACGCACAAGTGCAAGGCCAGCGGATTGACATCCGGCGGCGGGCTTTGATGATGCGAAAGGCGGGCATGTGCCCGCCTTTTTGATTTTCTGAAAGCTGGGAGGGCGGTCATGGTGCGCTGCGACTTCGACTGGGTGGATGCGTTTTCGGACCGGGCCTTTGGCGGCAACGGCTGCGCGGTGGTGCATGGCGGCGCGCATCTGCCGGAGGCGGTCTGCACCGCATATGTGCGGGAGACCTCGCTGGTGGAATGCACCTTCACCGGCCCGTCGGAAGTGGCGGATGTGAAGGTGCGCTATTTTCTGGCCAGCCGCGAAATCCCCTTTGCCGGCCATCCGACCATTGCCACGGTGGCGGCGATGCGGGACCGCGGGCTGTTTCAGGGCGATAGCATCACGCTGGAAACCGGGGCGGGGATCGTGCCGGTCAGGCTGGACGGCGATCTGATCGAAATGACCCAGGTGGCGCCGGAGTTCGGCCCCTTTGCCGATCCGGAACTGGTGGCGGCGGCGGTGTCGCTGCCGGTGGAGGCCATTGCCGGGCGGCCGCAGAAGGTGTCCACCGGGCTGCCGTTCTGCGTCACCGTGCTGCGCGACAGGGCGGCGCTGGAGGCGGCGGAGCTGAACCTGGAGGCGCTGGCTGCCTTGGGCGCATCGCTGGGCGCCGATGGCATTGACATGATGGAGCCGTTTCTGGTGACGCTGGAGGGGGCGACGGCGGCGGGCGACACCTTCTCCCGCCTCCTGATGGCGCCGCCCAGCCCGCCGGAGGATCCGTTCACCGGGTCCGCCACCGGGGCGATGGCGTCTTATCTGTGGCATCACGGGCTGATGCAGAAAGCGGAGTTCACTGCGGAGCAGGGCCACGGGCTGGGCCGCCCCGGCCAGGCGCGGGTTGCACGGGTTGGCACGGCGGAGGCGATTGAAGGCGTGCGCGTTGCGGGCGAGGGGTTTGTGCTGATGCGCGGAACGGTGGACCTGCCCGCAGCGCTGTGACCGCTGGCGGCGGCCTCAGGCGGTTTGCGCGGCTGCCAGGCCGTATTCGCGCAGGGTCAGGTCAAACGCGCTGCCGCAGCGTGGCGGCTGCGTGGAGGGGCCTTTTTGGTGCACATGAAGGCCGATGATATCGGGCTGCCCCAGCAGCGCCCGGGTGTGCGCCGGGTCGTAGAAATCACAGCTGGCGCCCGGAAGATAGTACATTGATTTCATTGGCTTGGCCTCCCCGAACCGGTTCTGCCGCTTGAGGATGCGCACCATCGCCTCGTTGCCATAGACGGTCATGCCGAGATCGGTTGCGCGGAATTTCCGGCCAAGCGCGCGCAGCAGCGCGGGCTTAACCACCCGCCGTTTGAAGCCGAGCCAGTCCGGCCACAGCTCAGGATGGTCAAGCACCATGAGGAAGTCGCCGACAAAGGGGTCGTCGGGCGGGAAATACAGCGCCGAATAGCCCACGGTGGCCTTGCCGTCGAAGGCAAACCAGGCTTGGGCCGGGTCCGGCTGGAAGTCCTGGAACAGGATGACGTCGGTATCCAGCCAGAACCCGAGGCCCTGTTTCTGAAGCGCGATCCGGAAAATGTCGGAGTAGCTGAGCCGCTCCTGCCGCGGGCTGTAGCGGGTGCGGATCAAGGGTTTCAGGCGCTCCAGCGTGTCCAGCGGCAGCACCTCCCCGGCCGGCTTCAGGCAGACGCCGGGCGGCACGCCGCGGGGCGGGCAGGCGGGGTCGGTGACATAAAGATCCACGCCGCAGGTGTGGCGCTGCCAGGACATGACGGCCAGCTGCGTCAGCAGCGGCAGCTCTTCACCGATCCAAAGAGAAACGACACGCACCTGAAATCCGCCTGCAATTCTGTATTTTTGCGGGATGATTAGCGGTTTTCCGCCGATGCGGGAAGTATTCCGGCGCAGGGCTGTGCGCATCCGAGCAGGACCGTTGCCTTTTTGACCACGGCGAAGACGGGGCGGTGCGCCGGTTCAGGGGCTTTGGGGTGCCAAACAGAAAACGGCCCGCCGATTGGCGGGCCGTTCATGTTTCTCACACTGCCGTCAGGCTCAGGCCTTGATCAGGCCCATGCTTTCCAGCTTGAGCAGCACCTGGTGGGCGCAGTTGTCGACGTCGACGTTCTCGGTCTCGACCACCAGCTCGGCGTTCTGCGGAACGTCGTAGGGGTCGGAGATGCCGGTGAACTCCTTGATCTTGCCTTCGCGGGCCAGCTTATACAGGCCCTTGCGGTCGCGGCGCTCGCATTCCTCGATCGAGGTGGCAACGTGCACTTCGACGAAGGCACCGAACTGTTCCACGTCCTCGCGCACGGCGCGGCGGGTGGTGGCATAGGGCGCGATCGGGGCGCAGATGGCGATGCCGCCGTTCTTGGTGATCTCGGACGCGACATAGCCGATGCGGCGGATGTTGAGGTCGCGGTGCTCTTTCGAGAAGCCCAGCTCGCTCGACAGGTTCTTACGCACGATGTCGCCATCCAGCAGGGTGACCGGGCGGCCGCCCATTTCCATCAGCTTGACCATCAGAGCGTTCGCAATGGTGGATTTGCCGGAGCCGGAGAAGCCGGTGAAGAACACGGTGAAGCCCTGCTCGGCGCGCGGCGGCTTGGTTTTGCGCAGCTCGGCGACCACCTCGGGGAAGGAGAACCACTCGGGGATTTCCAGGCCCTCGGCCAGGCGGCGGCGCAGTTCGGTGCCGGAGATGTTCAGGATGGTGACGTTATCGCGGTCTTCGATCTCGTCGTTCGGCTCGTACTGGGCGCGCTCCTGCACATAGACCATGTGCTTGAAGTCCACCATTTTCAGGCCGATTTCCTCTTCATAGGCGCGGAACAGCTCCTGCGCGTCGTAGGGGCCGTAGAAGTCTTCGCCTGCGGAGTTCTTGCCCGGGCCTGCGTGGTCGCGGCCGACGATGAAGTGGGTGCAGCCGTGGTTCTTGCGGATCAGGCCGTGCCAGACCGCCTCGCGCGGGCCGGCCATGCGCATCGCCAGGTTCAGCAGCGACATGGTGGTGGTGGCCGCCGGATACTTGTCCAGAACCGCCTCGTAGCAGCGCACGCGGGTGAAGTGGTCGACGTCGCCCGGCTTGGTCATGCCGACAACCGGGTGGATCAGCAGGTTGGCCTGGGCTTCGCGCGCGGCGCGGAAGGTCAGTTCCTGGTGGGCGCGGTGCAGCGGGTTGCGGGTCTGGAAGGCAACAACCTTGTTCCAGCCCAGCTTGCGGAAGTAGGCGCGCAGCTCGTTCGGGGTGTCGCGGCGGCCGCGGAAGTCATAGTGGACGGGCTGCTGGATGCCGGTCACGGGACCGCCCAGATAGACCTTGCCGGCCTGGTTGTGCAGGTAGTTCACCGCCGGGTGGGCGTCGTCATCGGCGCCAAAGACCTTTTCCGCTTCGCGCGCCTTGTTCGGCACCCAGTTGTCGGTGACGGTCATGGTGGCGAGGATCACGCCTTCCTGGTCGCGCAGGGCAATGTCCTGGCCCGCTTCCAGCTTGGACGCGAAGTCTTCGGAGACATCCAGGTTGATCGGCATCGGCCACAGGGTGCCGTCGGTCAGGCGCATGTTTTCGACAACGCCGTCGTAATCGGCCTGGGACAGGAAGCCCTTGAGCGGGTTGAAGCCGCCGTTCATCAAGAGTTCCAGGTCACAGATCTGGCGCGGTGTCAGGTCCCAGCTGACCAGATCGGCCGCTTCGACCTTCAGTTTCTGCGCGCTTTCATAGGAAACATAGAGCTCTGGGATGGGAGCCAGGTTGCTTTGCATAGGATGAGTCCTGTGTTTGAGAGGGGGGAGGCCGCTTGCGGAGCCGGTGAGTTCCGCATGCAGCGCGTTGTATTCTGCGAGCTTGCGGGCGAGGAATTGATCGGTGAGACGCACTTTTTCCGCCGCGCCCCGGGTGGTCAGCGAATAGGCGAACCGCTGCCGCTTGTCGGGGCCGGGGCGGGCGCTGACGGTGATCAGGCCGCCCTCTGCCGCGGACCGCAGCAGGGTGTTGAGCCGGCCCAGCGAAATCCCCAGCGCCGCGGCGGTGGCCCGCTGCGACGCATCCGGCGCCGCATCAAGCTGGCGCAGGAGGCGGAAGAGCAGGTCTTGCTCGTCCGGGGTGGATGTGGTCAGGGTCTCAGGCACGGCGCAGCGGGTCCAGGGCGTGGGGTCAAAGTGTGTTCACGCGTGAACGCATTGCATGGTTCGGCCGGGAATCAAAGGGGGAATTGCCTCGGATTGGCGATTTTTTGCTGCGTTGTTTTGCTGCAACGCATCCGGGTGCGCGGCAGAAAGTTCCCCTAAGGCGTGTCCGCCGGAATGCGGTGCCGGAGACGGGCGCCAGCCGGAAACGGGCGTTCCCGCTGCCCCGTCGCGGGCTTAACCCTGTTCTTTGGCCAGCAGCCGCGGCAGGGCGGCGGCATGCTCCACCGGCAGGGCGGCCAGCGGCTCGGCAACGCCCCGGAGCCGGAATTCCCGCAGGGCAAACCCGTCCAGACCGTATCCGGCGGCCTGCAGCACGCGGGCGGAAATCAGCAGTTCGATTCCCAGCTCCTTGGTCTGGGCCTCCAGGCGGCTGGCGGTGTTGACACTGCCGCCGATGATGGTGCGCGGCGCATGGCCGGCGCTGCCGATCTCGCCCAGCACCAGTTCGCCCAGATGCAGGCCGATGCCGATGCGGATTGCCGGCTCGCCGTCCGCTGCCAGCTGCGCGTTGAAGTCCTGCAGCGCGGTGCCGATGGCGGTGGCGGCATCAAGGGCTGCGCGGGCGGAGCGGGCGGGTGTCTGCGCTTCGAACAGTGCCAGCAGCCCGTCGCCGAGGTATTTGTCGACGGTGCCGCCGGCCGCCACGATCGCGGGCACGATGGCGTCGAAGAAGCGGTTGAGCAGGAACACCACGTCATAGGGCAGCTGGCCGGCGGTGCGGGCGGTGAAGCCGCGCATGTCGAGGAACAGGATGGCCAGCTGCTGTTCGCTGCCCTGGCTGGCATGGGCGCGGCCCTTGCGGCCGTCGGGGCGGAACATGCGGGTGACGGTGAGCGGCGCCTGGGGGCGGATCTGGCAGGCCAGCCGCATGTTGGCGGGCGCCTTGACGCGGGCCAGGCTGCGGGCCTCGGGCGGGGCGGGCGGCGGCAGGGTGTCGGCGCCTTCGTCCACCACCACCCGGCAGGTGGTGCAGCGGCCTTTGCCGCCGCACAGGGACGTGTGGTGGATGCCGTTGGCCTGGGACATCTCCAGCAGGGTCAGGCCGCGCTCGGCGCGGATTTCAGGCCCGAAGGCATAGCGGATGCGCACCGCCCGGCGCCGCCGCAGCAGCCGGTTCAGCACATGCGCCGCCGCCGCCAGCCCCAGCAGGATCAGGAAGGCCGTGAACCAGCGGCTGTCGGTCAGGAACAGCTCGGCAAAAACCTCGCGGCTGGGCCAGTTGAACGCCTCCATCAGCGCCGGGCGCTGGCTGCCCTCCACGAACAGGCCGTGGATGCGGCGGCCTTCGGTCAGGAAGCCGGCCAGGGCGAAGCCGGGGATCAGCACCGCCAGCCCCGCCATCCAGGGGATCAGCTGCCGCCACCAGCGGGTCAGCCGCAGCCAGTAGTGCAGGCCGATGCAGCCGTGGATCCACACCGCCAGCAGCAGCGCGCTTTGCTGCCAGGCCTCGGGCGAGGCCCACATCAGCACAATCACATAGGCCATCTCGTCGTTGACGCCGTAGATTTCATGCGAATAGCGGGTGAAGGCCAGATGGCTGAGCAGCTGCAGCGGGATCAGGAAGCCGAGCAGGAACTGCAGCGCCGCGCCCGGGCGCATTTTCAATGTGCGGCGGCGGGCCAGGCTCCACAGCGCCAGCCCGGCATGCAGGATCAGCGCAGTATAGAGGATGAGCCCGCCCAGGAAGCTGCGGGTGATCAGCTGGCGGACGTCCTGAAACGACTCCATCCAGTCTGGCGACAGCAGGCCGAGGCCGATGTTGATGAAGTGGAAGAAGGCATAGGTGAACAGCACCAGCCCGGTGATGATCCGGGTGCGGGTGATCCAGTTGCCCTGCCAGAGCGCGCTTGCCACTCCGCTCCTCCTGTCCTGCGGTCAGCTGAGGGCAGACTGCGGGGGCAGGGGCCTGGGGTCAATGCCGGGGTTGGGGCGCGCTCAGCCCTCCAGGCCCCAGCCGTCGGGGGCGAAGCCGTGGGAGAGGGCGGCGCGGGTGGCGACTTCCTCGCCGATCCAGATGCCGGTGGCAGAGATGATCTGATCCGGCAGGGTGGCGGCCAGATACGGGCTGCCGCCCCCGGCGTCTTTTCCGCTGACCCAGCTGCAGAGGTAGCCCTCGCGGCTCAGCTCTTCGGCCAGCTTGCGCCAGTCGGCACCGTCGCGGGCGGGGACGAAGAAATAATCCACGTCCGCCGCCTCCGGCAGGCCGTGTTCGGCCTGCAAATCGTTGAATGCCGCAACGGTTTCAGCCCGTTGCGCGGTGAAATCATGCGGCATCCCGGTTATTCCTGCTCTGCCAGGAAGCGTTCGGCGTCAAGCGCCGCCATGCAGCCCATGCCGGCCGAAGTGACCGCCTGGCGGTACTTGTGGTCGGTCAGGTCGCCGGCGGCATAGATGCCGGGGATCGAGGTTTCGGTGGAGCCGGGCTTGACCTTGACATAGCCGCCGTTGTGCAGCTCCAGCACGTCCTTGACCAGCTCGTTGGCCGGCGCGTGGCCGATGGCGACGAAGACGCCCTTGCACGGGATTTCCTTCAGCTCGCCTGTTTGCACGTTCTTGACCACGACGCCCTCGACCCCCAGCGGGTTGTCGGTGCCCACGACCTCTTCGAGGGTGTGGAACCACAGGGTTTCGATCTTGTCGTTCTTCATCAGGCGGTCCTGCAGGATCTTTTCGGCGCGCAGCTCGTCGCGGCGGTGGATCAGGGTCACCTTGGAGGCGAAGTTGGTGAGGAACAGCGCCTCCTCGACCGCGGTGTTGCCGCCGCCGATCACCACGATCTCCTGGCCGCGGTAAAAGAAGCCGTCGCAGGTGGCGCAGGCGGAGACGCCGAAGCCCTTGAACTTTTCTTCGCTCTCCAGGCCCAGCCATTTGGCGCGGGCGCCGGTGGCCAGGATCACCGCATCGGCAGTGAAGGTGGTGCCGCTGTCGGCCTTGGCCACGAAGGGACGCTGGGAGGTGTCGAGCGAAGTGATGTAGTCGCCGATGATCTCGCAGCCCATCGCCTGGGCATGCTCCTGCATCCGCACCATCAGGTCGGGGCCCTGGACCTCGGTGTCGCCGGGCCAGTTCTCCACCTCGGTGGTGGTGGTCAGCTGGCCGCCGGGCTCAATGCCCTGGACCAGGATGGGCTCCAGCATGGCGCGGGAGGCATAGACCCCCGCGGTATAACCGGCAGGCCCGGAGCCGATGATCAGAACCTTGGTGTGGCGCGTCTCGCTCATGTTCGTCCCTTACGTAAGCAGCATGGCGGGCTTGCCGCCGTCAGGAATTGCATATAGCGGCAGGACCCGCTGGCTTAAACCCCCAGCCTTTGCATGCCGCGGGATGCAGATTTGCGGATGCCGCCCGGGATTGCGGCTTGCACCTTCGGAGTGCAAAGAATATTGCGCGGTGATGAAAGATTATTGCGCGGCCCGGCGGCGGTGCTATAAGAAACGCAAAATTCACAGGAGTTTCCGGCATGGTCACAACCCGTCTAGATCCGATTGATCGCAAGATTTTGTCGGAGCTTCAGGCCGATGGGCGGATGACCAATGTCGAGCTGGCCAAGCGGGTCGGCATCTCGGCGCCGCCGTGTTTGCGCCGGGTGCGGGCGCTGGAGGAGGCCGGGCTGATTCACGGCTATCATGCGGATGTGAACGCCCGCGAGCTGGGGTTCGAGGTGCAGGTCTTTGCCATGGTGGGGCTGGAGAGCCAGGCCGAGGTGGAGCTGAGCGCCTTTGAGGAGAAGTGCCGCAGCTGGCCCCTGGTGCGCGAGTGCCACATGCTGAACGGCGAAGTGGATTTCATCCTGAAATGCGTCTCTCCGGATCTCAGCACCTTTCAAAGCTTCCTGACCAGCGAGCTGCTGACCACGCCGAACGTGGCCAGCGTCAAGACCTCGCTGGTGATCCGCGGCGCCAAGGATGAGCCGGGCGTGCCGTTTGAGGTGCTGGAGGAGCGGCTGGCCCGCGAGGCCTGAGCCAGCGCCGCGGCGCCCGCCCGCGGCGGCCTTTTCCGGGGCGGCGCCCGGGCCACTTGATCCAAGTCATTGACGCGAGGGGGAAACCCCGGATGCTGGTAGGGCGGGGCATGCCTTTTGATCGGTTTGACCCGGTCGTTGTTCCGCCGACTGGAGGTGTAACGATGGCAACTGTTCAGCAAATTCTTGATGCCAAGGGCGGCACCCTGCACACGCTTCCGCCGGAGGCCATGGTGGTCGACGCCTTGAAGCTGATGGCGGAGGAGGACGTGGGCTCCGTGCTGGTGATGTCCGGCGGCAAACTTGCCGGGATCTTCACCGAGCGGCATTATACCCGCAAGGTGTTCCTGGCTGGCAAAACCTCTCCGACGACGCCGCTTGCCGATGTGATGGCGACGGATTTCTACGGCGTCGAGCCGGGGCAGAGCGCCGAGGCCTGCATGGCGGTGATGGTGGAAAAGCATGTCCGCCATCTGCCGGTGCTGAAGGACGGCGAGCTGGCCGGGATCGTCTCGATCGGCGACCTGATGAAAAGCATCATCGACGAGGAGCAGTTCAATGCCAGCCAGCTGGTGCGCTATGTGCGCGGCATGAACTGAGCCTCAGCCCCTGCGGCGGCGGCGGTCAGGCCGCCGGCAGGGCGGTCACAGAAGGGGACCGCCCGCGCTGCCGCCCTGGCAGTCGGCGCGGGGATAGGCCAGCGGGCCAAAGTCCCTGATGCTGTCTGCGTGGGGGAACATGTTCAAAAACAAGGTTTTGATGGCATAACTGGCCAGCTTCAGCGCGTCCGGGCCGGGGTGGTAGGATTCAAACTCCAGCCCGCCGGCATTGATCACCGCATGGCGCGGCAGGCACAGGTGGTACATGTCCACCGGCGTCGGCGGCGCGGTTTCAAAGATGCTCATCCCGTCCTGAAACTCGGCAGCGGGCGTCAGCAGCGGGCCCTTGCCGCTGCCCTGCAGATGCGGCGGCGTGCGCAGCAGCCGGGCGGCGGGGCCGGCCACCAGGCTGGAGGCCGGTTTCTGCAGGCCCAGGCTGTCGGCCATGAAGCTGGTGAGGCGGTGGCTGCGGCCGCGGGTGCCGGACCGGGCCGGCAGCAGGCTGGTGCGGCCGATCCACACCAGCGGCTGGCTGCCGCCGCCGCTGGTCAGGATATCGTCGCCGGGCAGCAGATCCTCGACCGCGACCGGGCCGCTGGCGGTTTCCACCAGCGAGCCGCGGGAAAACGCGCAGAAGGCATCCTCGAACAGCGGCAGCGCCGGGGCGATGTGGCGGGTTTCCGAGATGCCGCCGCCAGGCAGCAGGCTGCAGACCTCATAGCGGCGCAGCTGCGGCTTGTTGGCCGCGCGCAGGACGGCCGGGTCCTGCAGGAATGCGGTGGCTTCGACGGCGTTGGCTGCAGCCCTTTGCAGCGACTGGGGGATGGTCATATGCGGACCTCTCCTTTCAAACTGCCCGTTTGCATCGGCCCCCACCGGCAACACAGACGCGCTTGAACGATATGTGTGTCTTGATTTGGCGGGAATTAATTCGAATTGTCAAAAAATCTGAAGCAAACTGGTTAACGTCTGGCCGGTCTGAAGCCGCTGCGCACGGGACCCGGCGGCTGGCCGGGTCCGGGGCTGGATGATTCGGCTGAGGAAGCGTCAAAGCTGGCGTGGTGTGTGCCAGACCGGCTGGGTGCCCCGGCGGCGGCCACGGGCTGGCGCGGATGCGCCAGTGTGAACCGCCGCCAAGGCACCCGTCCCCGGCGTTAAACCTGTTTCCGCTTGGGCGCCTGGCCGTCAGGCCGGCGCGCGGCGGCCCATGGCAGAACCACGGGTTCGCTGCTGGCGGAGCGGATAATGGAGGCAATGAAACGCTTGTTCATCTTCATGGTCGGTCTGTCCTTCGCCCGGCGGCACCGCCCTTCGGAGGGGCGGCGGCTGGTTATGCTTTTGTGATCTCTTTATGGGTAATCATTGCGCCGCAATTATGACCTGCGCGGGGCAATTTTGACGCCGCTGGAGCCGCCCCGGCGACCGGGTGCGGGGCCGGGAAACCGGGGCAGGGGGCTGGTTTTGTTCGGAAAATTCCGCGTGGCAGGGGCGTCCGGCGCGGCGGGTGACGGCAATTGCGGCAAAATTTCAAAAAATCTGCCGCAATCCGCCTGGTTAACGGGCTGTTAAAGCCGGATGCAGGAGATCAGGCGGCCGTAGTCGGCCTCCTTCGCGTGGGTGGCGCGGCGGTAGGAGTAGAACTTCTCCGGATCCGAATAGGTGCAGTGGCGGGTCCATTCCGCAGCACCGGCGCCAGCCTGGCGCAGCTTGTGCAGGCCCAGGCCCGGCAGGTCGAACAGGTAGCGGCCGCCGTCGCCATTGGCAAAGAAACGGGCGTAGGCCTCGTCCTGCATCATGAAGTCCTCAAAGAACTCCGGCCCCACTTCATAGGCGCGCTGAGAGATCGTCGGGCCGATCACCGCGGCGGTGTTTTCGCGCCGCGCGCCGAGGCCCTCCATGGCTTCCAGAGTGGCTTCCAGCACCCCGTCCAGGGTGCCGCGCCAGCCCGCATGGGCGGCGCCGATGACCCCCGCTTCGGGGTCGGAAAACAGCACCGGCTGGCAGTCGGCGGTCAGAATCGACAGCGCCAGGCCGGGCACATTGGTCACCATCGCATCGGCGTGCGGGCGGTCCTGCGAGGGTTCGGTGATGACGGCCACATCGGCGCTGTGGACCTGGTGCACCGCGCTCAGATGGTCTGCCGGCACGTCCATCGCTGCCGCCGCGCGGGCCCGGTTGATCTTGACCGCCTCGCGCTGATCGGTGGAGCCGAGGCCGCAGTTCAGCCCCTTGTAGATGCCCGAGGACGCGCCGCCCCTGCGGGTGAAGAACCCGTGCCGCACCGGGCCAAGCAGATCGGACGTGAGAATTTCAAGCGTCATGTGTTCAATCCCGGCGGAGGAGCGGCCTGCGAAGGATAGAGGCCGAGCACTTTGAACAGGTTTCCCATTTCCTCCGGATGCGTCAACCGCCGATGTGCGGCGATCAGGGTTTCCAGACCTTCGCCCTGCAGCGGCGCGGCGAGGGCGCGGGCGCGGTCGGTGATGCCGAGCCGTTCGAGGAATACCCCTTGGGGCGTAAGGCGGGTGAAGGCGCAACCGTTGGTTTTTGCGGCCATGGCCAGTGCCTCGAAATCCACATGGGCGGTGAGGTCGGCCTCTCCCGGCGTTTGCAGCGGGTCGGCGGGTTCATGCGCGCGCAAGGCCTGCAGGGTGTCCCCCAGCGCCCGCCAGTCGCCGTAATCCACGATCAGCGCGGCGCCGCCATGAGAGGCGATTCGGGTGGCGATGGCCGCGGTGACGGGGCCTGCGGGTTCGCACAGTTCGACCAGATCGCCGTCGCGGGTGTCCGCCAGCCGGTGGTCCAGCGCGGGCTGCGGCGCGGGCGGCGTGCGGCCGAAGCTGAGCGCGCCGTCCTTAAGGCCGATGCGCTTTTCGCTCCAGCCGCCGCCCGCGCGGAGGAACTGGCGGATGGGCAGGGCGTCGAAGAACTCATTGGCGATCAGGAACAGCGGCTGATCGGGCAGGTCCGCGGCGCTGTCCAGCCATTCGGGCGCATAGCCCTGCAGCGCCTTGGCCTGGGCTGCGCGCAGGGCGGGGGAGGCCTCGATCAGGCGGATCTGCATGGCGGTGTGGAAGCCGGGCACGCCGCGGGTGGCGCGCAGCAGGTCCGCCATCAGGGTGCCGCGGCCGGGGCCAAGCTCGGCCAGGGTGAAGGGGGCGGGCGATCCCTGATCCAGCCAGCTTTGCGCCAGGGCAAGGCCCAGCAGCTCGCCGAACATCTGGCTGATTTCCGGCGCGGTGGTGAAATCGCCCTGGGCGCCCAGCGGGTCGCGGGTGGTGTAATAGCCGTACTGCGGGTGCAGCAGGCAGTCGCCCATGTAGTCCGCGACGGACATCGGGCCGTCCGTCTGGATGCGCGCGGTGAGGTGATCCATCAGGCTCATGCGGGGCTCCGGGCGGTGTGGCGGGCGCGGATCAGGAAATAAAGGCCGATCGCTATCATCGGCAGCGACAGCGCCTGGCCCTGGGTCAGGCCGATGCCGCCGATGTGCCAGGCCAGCCCCAGCGGGTTGCCGGGGGTGACGAACTGCGCATCCGGCTGGCGGACAAATTCGACCAGGAACCGGGCCAGGCCGTAGCCCGCCAGGAACACCCCCAGCAGGCGGCCCGGGCTGTGGAAGGCGCCCCGCCGCCAGGCGAGGTACAGCAGCAGCGCGCCGAGGATCAGCCCTTCCAGAATGGCTTCATAGAGCTGGGAGGGGTGGCGGGCGCAGAGCTCACCCAGTGCCTGGCCGCAATCCTGCGCCGCCTGGCCGGGGAAGGCGACGCCCCAGGGCAGGTCCGTCGGGCGGCCCCACAGCTCTGCATTGATGAAATTCGCGAGCCGTCCCAGGAGCAGCCCCGGCGGCACCGTGTGGGCGACCAGGTCGGAGATCTGCAGTTTCGGGATGTTGTGGCGCGCGGCAAAAATCAGGGTGGCCAGCACCACGCCGATCAGCCCGCCGTGAAAGGCCATGCCGCCCTGCCAGATCTTCAGGATCTCCGCCGGGTTGGCCAGGTAATAGGCCGGCTGGTAGAACAGCACGAACCCCAGGCGCCCGCCCAGGATCACCCCGAGGATGATCCAGGTCAGCAGATCCTCCACCTGTTCGGGGCGCATCGGCGGCTGGTGCGCGGGCCACAGCGCGGGGCGGCGCAGCGCGGCCACCGCAAGGCGCCAGGCAATGACGATGCCGGCGATATAGGCCAGCGCGTACCAGCGCAGGGCAAATTCGAAGCTGCCGATGGCGATTGAGAAAATCTCGGGCGAAAGGTCGGGGAATTGGATCAAGGCCTGCATGTGCGACTGAATGCCTTTGCGGGTTAAGGGAAGTCAACGGCTTGCCGCCGCGGCTTTGCTTGCCCATATAGGGGACAACCTTGAGACGGAGAAGAACATGCAGACCCGCAACAAGATCCTGGACGATATTTCGCAGCTGATGACCAATGCGATGGGCGTGGCCCAGGGCGCCAAGGACGAAGCCGAGACCGCGATGAAGAGCATGATCGACCGCTGGCTGGCCGACCGTGACTTTGTCACCCGCGAGGAATTCGACGCGGTCCGGGCGATGGCCCAGAAGGCGCGCGAGGAGAACGAGGCGCTGAAGGCGCGGCTGGACGCGCTGGAGGCGAAAGACAAGGCCTGAGCCTTGGACCGGCGGGCAGGCTGCCCGCGCCCCGTGCTGAATTGAGGCCCGCTGCGGAGTGATCTGCGGCGGGCTTTGCTGTTGCAGCCTGTGCATGGCTGCCGTGCAAATATACAGGTCGCTTTCCGCCCGCCCGGTCGAAATCCGCGCAGCGGCGGCGGCACGGTCTGGTGCATGCTGCCTCTGCCGCTTGAAAAGGAGTCTGGCATGGTTGCGGTCTATTCGGTGCCCAATGCGTTCAGCACCCAGGAATGCGCGGAGATCATCCGCAAGACAGAGGAGGCGCCGGACAGCGAGGCGCGGCTGGTGGGGCAGACCCGCGACCACAACCTGCGCCGGGCCAGCGTGGTGTGGCTGGACGATGTGCCCGGCACCAGCTGGGTGATGGACCGGCTGATTTCGTTGGTGCGGCGGGCCAACAGGGAACGCTTCGGCTTTGACCTGCGCGAGTTTGCCGAAAGCCCGCAGACCGCCAGCTATGGCGCGGAGGAGGGCGGGCATTTCGCCTGGCACTCCGACATCGGCGACGGGCCGGTGGCGGGCAAGCGCAAGCTGACGCTGGTGGTGCAGCTGAGCAAGCCCGGGTCCTATGACGGCGGCGCGCTGGAGATCATGCCGGGCGCCCATGTGATCACCGCCAGCCGGGGGCAGGGCAGCTGCACGGTGTTTCCCAGCTTTCTGCTGCACCAGGTGACGCCGGTCACCCGCGGCACGCGCAAGTCGCTGACGGTCTGGGCGCACGGGCCCGCGTTCCGCTGAGCCTTCGGCCAGCTTGACAGGCACGCCGCCCGGCCTGCTGCCGCCCGGCGCCTTTCGCAGCACCGCAAGATATGGGTGGTCCGGGTGATATCTGCCAGTCATAAGAGGCTGACTGGCCCACAGCTGTCCCGCCGGCATTTAGGGGGCTGTGGATAGTTCATCCACAAGTTATTGCAGATATCCCCAAATAAAGGGTTGCCAGATCATAAATTCAGCCCCACCATATATAGTATGGGAGCGGGGATGCATCCCCGGCCCATAGCAGAAAAACCTAGCTATTGGGCGCTCTTTGCCCGGTAAGCCGGGCAATATTGAGAGGTGGCATCATGGCACTATCCGAGCTTCACCTGGAAGAAGACATCCATCCCATTGACATCGTCGAGACCTTGGCGTCGCACCATGACTGGGACTTTGACCGGGTTGGCGATGACCAGATCGCTATGTCGGTCGAAGGGCAGTGGCGCACCTATTCGCTGACGCTGGCCTGGTCGGGCTATGAGGAATGCCTGCGGCTGGTCTGCAGCTTTGAGATGGAGCCGCCGGAGGCGGAGCTGCCGCGGCTGTATGAGCTGATCAACCAGATGAACGACCAGTGCTGGGAAGGCTCCTTTACCTATTGGGCGGACCACAAGCTGATGCTGTTCCGCTACGGGCTGATGCTGTCCGGCGGCCAGATGGCCAGCCCGCAGCAGATCGACGCGATGCTGAACGCAGCCGTCGCCAATGCGGAGCGCTACTATCCGGCGATCCAGCTGGCGGTCTGGGGCAAGCGCAGCCCGCAGGAGGCGATGCAGGTCGCCATTGCAGAGGCTTACGGGCGGGCGTAAACCTTTCCCTGAACCTGAGATTTAGGGGAGGGGCTTACGATGGATATGCAGGAAATCGCTGCGCGCGGGCTGGTGCTGCTGGGCTGCGGCAAGATGGGATCGGCGATGCTGGCCGGATGGCTGGAGGGCGGATTGCCCGCTGCCTCGGTCTGGGTGATTGATCCGCACCCTTCGGACTGGCTGAAGGGGACCGGCGTCCACCTGAATGCGGAGCTGCCCGCGGCGCCGGGCATCGTGCTGATCGCGGTGAAGCCGCAGATGATGGGCGAGGCGCTGCCCACGCTGCAAAGCTACGGCAACGGCCAGACGCTGTTCATTTCGGTGGCGGCGGGCACCTCGATTGCGACATTCCAGGACATTCTGGGGGCCGAAACCCCGATCGTGCGGGCGATGCCGAACACGCCGGCCGCGGTCGGCCGGGGCATCACCGCGATCATCGGCAACGCCCATGCGGCGCCCAAGGATCTGGAGCGGGCCGAGGGGCTGCTGCAGGCCGTCGGGCAGACCGTGCGGCTGGAGAATGAGGGCCAGATGGATGCCGTCACCGGCGTCAGCGGTTCAGGCCCCGCTTATGTGTTCCACCTGATCGAGACATTGGCCGCCGCGGGCGAGGCGCAGGGGCTGCCGGCGGAGCTGGCGATGCAACTGGCCAAGGCAACTGTCGCGGGCGCCGGTGCGCTGGCGGAGGCGGCAGAGGACAGCCCCGGCCAGCTGCGTGTCAACGTGACCAGCCCCAATGGCACCACCCAGGCGGCGCTGGAGGTGCTGATGGATGAGCAGGACGGCTTCCCACCGCTGCTGAAGCGTGCGGTTACGGCGGCAACGGACCGGTCCAAGGAGCTGTCGCGTGGCTGAGATTACTTTTGACGACTTCCTGAAGGTCGACGTCCGCGTCGGCGAAGTGGTCCGTGCGGAGCCGTTTCCCGAGGCGCGCAAGCCGGCAATCAAGCTGTGGGTCGATTTCGGGCCGGATATTGGCGTAAAAAAGAGCTCAGCGCAGATTACGGCGCATTACATGCCGGAAACGCTGGTGGGCAAGCAGGTTCTGGCCGTCGTAAACTTCCCGCCGCGGCAGATCGGCACGTTTATGTCAGAGATCCTGGTTCTGGGCCTGCCGGATGAAAACGGAGAGATATTCCTGGCGGGCCCCGACGGAAAGGTCCCGCTGGGCGGGAGGATGCACTGAGATGAAAATCTGGATTGCGCGGCCGATGACGGCAGCGGTCACGGCACGGGCGCGGGAGGTGTTTGCTGATCTGGAAATCCGTGAGACCAACGCGGTGATGAGCGAGGCGGAGATGCTGCGGGCGCTCAGCGACTTTGACATCGTGGTGCCGACGCTGGGCGACAAGTTCACGGCGGACATTTTTGCCAAAGCGGGCACCCCGCGCTGCAAGCTGCTGGCCAACTTCGGCGTTGGCTACAACCATATCGACGTCGAGGCTGCGCGCGCGGCGGGCGTTGAGGTGACCAACACGCCGGGTGCTGTGACCGATGCCACAGCCGATGTCGCGATGACGCTGATCCTGATGTCGGCGCGCCGCGCCTCGGAAGGCGAGCGGATGCTGCGCAAAGGCGCGTGGGAGGGCTGGCACCCGACCCAAATGCTGGGGCTGCACGCCACCGGCAAACGCGTCGGCATCGCCGGCATGGGCCGCATCGGCCAGGCGATTGGACGGCGCTGCCATTTTGGCTTTGGCATGGATGTGTCCTATGTGGCGCGTTCGGAGAAGGATCTGGATTTTCCGGCGGACCGGGCCGAAAGCCTGGCCGCGATGGCGGCTGAGGTCGACTTTCTGGTGGTGGCGGTTCCGGGCGGGCCTGAGACCCATCATCTGATCAATGCAGAGGTGCTGAATGCGATGCAGCCCCACGCGCATCTGATCAACATTGCCCGCGGCGAAGTGGTGGAGGAGGCGGCGCTGATCGAGGCGCTGCAGAACCGCCGCATCGGCGGGGCGGGACTGGATGTCTATGAGTTCGAACCCAAGGTGCCGCAGGCGCTGGTTGATCTGGACAACGCCACCCTGCTGCCGCACCTGGGCACCGCCACAGAAGAAGTGCGCAGCAACATGGGCCATATGGCGCTGGACAACGTCGCGGCCTGTCTCGCAGGTGAGGCGCTGCCGAACCGGGTCTGATGCGGGCGGTCAGTCGTCCTTGGGCTCGTCGCGGCGGTGATCCCAGGCTGGGTCTTCCTTCTTGATCTTCCGGGTCATCCAGGCGCCTGCCGGCCAGGCCGAGACAGCGGCGATGGCGATGCAGACAGCGATGGACTGCCAGGAATAATAGCCAAGGGTGAAAGCGGCGATGATCAGGGCGCCTGCGATGCAGGCGCCTGCCAGGCTGGCCATGTGAAAGCGCAGCTTGCCGGCGAGCGGATCCCGTGCGGTCATGACGATCTCCTGTATAAAGGGCTTGTACAGGGGTGAAACGCAAACGGGGCAGGCCGGGTTCCGCACCTGCGGTCCTCTAGCGGCTGCCGACGGCCTCGCGCCAGTGGCGGCGGCAGAGCGACACGTAGGTTTCATTGCCGCCGATCTGGACCTGGTCGCCCTCGGTCATCACGCGGCCCTGGCCGTCCTGGCGCACCACCATGGTCGCCTTCTTGCCGCAATGGCAGATGGTGCGCACCTCGCGCATTTCATCCGCCAGCGCCAGCAGGGTGGCAGAGCCGGGAAACAGGTTGCCCTGGAAATCCACCCGCAGTCCGTAGGCGAGCACCGGCACCCGCAGGTCGTCGACAACGCGGGCCAGCTGCCAGACTTGCGCCGGTTGCAGAAACTGGGCCTCATCGACAAAAATGGCCGCCACCGGACCGCGCGCCAGGCGCTGCTCGATGCGCTGGTACAGGTCGTCGCCGGCGGCAAACATGTCGGCCTCTTCGCCGATGCCGATGCGCGAGGCGATCCGGCCCGCGCCGGCCCGGTCATCCAGCTGCGCCGTCAGCAGGTAGGTGTCCATGCGGTTTTCGCGGTAATTGTGCGAGGCCTGCAGCAGCACCGTCGATTTGCCCGCGTTCATGGTGGAGTAGTTGAAATAGAGCTTGGCCATGGCGGCGGTTTACCCGCACCGCGGCGCCGGGAAAACCGGATTCGTGCAGGTGACCGCGCGGCAGCGGCAGGCGTGCATCAGCAGGGGATGGCCTCCCGGGGCTGACGTGGCCGGGGAGGAACAAAACCCCGTAAGATCAGCCAACGCCAAACTGCCCCGGAAGGCGCAAGTTCCGGGCAGACCAATTACCCTGGTTGCAGGACGTCACTCACCCGTCCTGCCTTGCACTGGACAACAGATGCCAATTGCACCATGCCACTCGCTAAATCCCTGAAAACCTGAGGGATGGATAAGGTATCGCAATTGATCTACAACTCAGAAATGGGAAATTAACCAGTTCGTTCCCCATGGGGGCGGCGGGCAAGCCAGGTAGGATGTATATGGCTGAAATCGGGACGTATCTGAAGAAGCACACCGAAGCGCTGGTCAAGGATGTCGGCATCGAGGCGGCCTGCCAGATCACCGGCAAGTCAAAGGCGACGCTGGGGCGGTATTACTCCGACAATGCAGAACACGCGGACCGGTTCATGCCGGTGGATGCGGTGGCCAAGCTGGAAGGCGCGGCGTCATATCCGCATGTGACGTCGGCGCTGGCGGACCTGAAGAACATCACCCTGTCTTATAACGGCAACGGCAGCGCCGGGGAAACCGGCCGCAGCGGCGGGGTGAATTCGGACGTGATTGCGCTGAGCCAGCGGTTTGCCCAGCTGATGAGCGAATACCAGGCGGCGATCGAGGACGGCATCATCACGGTGAACGAGGCCAAGCGGCTGCTGCGGGAAACCGTGCTGCTGCAGCAGGTTCTGCTGGATATGAAGCTGCATCTGGAAGAAGAAAGTGCCTGAGACCCTTGATCTGAGCGGCCTGCCAGCCGTTGCGGCAGGGGAGCTGCACCCGATTGACGTCGACGCGCTGGCCGCGCCCGGCGATCCGCGCCACCCGCCGCGCATCCTGCTGCTGTATGGCTCCCTCCGCGAGGTGAGCTATTCCCGCAAGGCGGCAGAGGAGGCGGCACGGGTGCTGCAGGCCCTGGGCTGCGAGACGCGGATTTTCGACCCGTCCGGCCTGCCGTTGCCCGACGATGCAGGCGCGGCGGAGCATCCCAAGGTGGCAGAGCTGCGCGATCTGGCGGTGTGGTCCGAGGGCATGGTCTGGTCCAGCCCGGAGCGCCACGGCGCGATGACCGGCATCATGAAGCTGCAGATCGACTGGCTGCCGCTGTCCTTGCAGGGCGGTATCCGCACCACCCAAGGCAAGACGCTGGCGGTGATGCAGGTCTCCGGCGGCTCGCAAAGCTTTAACGCAGTCAATCAGATGCGCATCCTGGGCCGCTGGATGCGGATGCTGACGATCCCGAACCAAAGCTCGATCCCCAAGGCCTGGCTGGAATTCAGCGAGGGCGAACGGCTGCCGGAAGGCCCGTTCTACCGCCGCTTGGTGGATGTGATGGAGGAGCTGGTGAAGTTCACCTGGCTGGTGCGGGGGCGCAAGGATTACCTGGTCGACCGCTACTCGGAACGGGTGGAAAGCGCCGAAGAAGTGCATAAGCGGGTGTCGCAGAAGTAACCCGGCGGGCCCGGACCCTGGCACGAATATTAAGGCCCCGGCAACGCTGCCGGGGCCTTTTCTTGTCTTAGATCAGCGGGATCAGCGGCACATCGCAGGCGGCCAGAAACAGAAGGGCGGTGGCAAGCAGGGGCAGCCGCATACGGGGCTCCTTTGAAGTATGTTACGGTTGCCGCAACCTTGCCCTGCGGCTGCAACCGCGGCAAGTGCCGCTGATTCTGTGCGGCGGGAATATGCGCGGGTTCTCAGGAAAACAGGGCGCGGCCCGCTGTTAAAGACTCGCGGCGCGCGGGAGCCTGCGTTTAGCCATTTGTTAAGGCTCATTTGTGCCGCATTTGGGCCGCGAAGTTACCACCGGGAGCGGAAAATGCGCGGAAACCGGGGAAATTGCTGCCGCATCTCCTAACGAAAACCGTAAGGTTTTCCAGTGATTTAAGGTGAATTTTCGGAAAACCGAGCGGGAGCGTTAAGAAAATAAGGGGTTTTGGCGGAGCGGGTGATGCACGCGGTGCGTGTCTTAATCTTTTGTTAATCCTGTCTCATTCTGCTCATCTTTCTGCCAGCGCGGCACCGCAGCAAGCCGCATTCCAGCCTCAGGACTCACCCACCATGGCGGTGTGGGAAAAAGGAGTGGGTCATGAGACGATTGCTAGGAATTGCCGCCGCTGTTCTGATGGGGCTGAGTGCCGGAGCTGCCGCCGCGGACGGGCGGCGGGCACCGGTGCAGTCGGTGCCGGGATGGGAGGCGGTAGGCCGCCTGAACATCGGCGGCCGTTCCATGTGCACCGCCAGCCTGATCGCGCCGGACATGGTGCTGACCGCGGCGCACTGCATGTATGACATCCGCACCGGCCGCGCGGTGGACCCGCGCAGTGTCCAGTTCGAGGCGGGCCTGAACGGCCGCCGGTCGAAGGCATCGCGCCGGGTGTCCAAGGTGGCGATCCACGCAGGCTACCAGCATGGCCGGACCGGCCAGTTCCAGACCGGCACCGATATTGCGGTGCTGCGGCTGGAGCGCCCGATCAGCGCCGATGTGGTGCGCCCGCTGGCGCTGGCTGCTGCGCCGGAGCGGGGCGCGCGGGTCGATGTGATGTCCTATTCCCACAGCAATGCCACCTCGCCGCGGCTGCAAACCGCCTGCCAGGTGCTGGTGGCCCGCCAGATGTCGCTGATCACCAGCTGCCGGGTCGAACTCGGGGCCTCCGGCTCGCCGGTGCTGCAGACCCGCCCGGGCCGCGCGCCGCGGCTGGTGTCTGTGATCTCCTCCAAGGCGCAGCTGGGCGGCAAGCGGGTGTCGCTGGCAGCCCCCCTGGGCCACGCGCTGCAAACGCTCATGCGGCAGGCGGGCTGACCGCTCCGCGCCCGCAGATACTCCGTTCCTGCTGACTGGCTGAGCCTCAGCATTAAACAGCCCCGGCCAGGTGCCGGGGCTGTTTCTGTCAGCTGTACGCCCGCGGCGCGGTCACTGGCTGGTCAGGCGCACGTCCTCCATCGGGTAGGCGAGGCTGTCCTGCGCCTCCCAGTTCAGATGGCAGCCTGCGCAGAAGCCTTGCTGGATCTTCATTTCCTTGCCGTTGGGCATCAGCGCGGCATAGAGCCAATCGCCGGCGTCCGGGGCTCCGCCTTCCTCTAGCTTTGTCATGATGAACAGCGGGCCGGGCACTGCCTTGCCGTCCTTGACTGCAAAGCTCTCCTTGGCGAGGACCGATCCGGCCGGCATTTCAACACCCTCTTCGGCAAACTTCAGATACTGTTCGGCGGCGGTATCATTGGCGAAGGTCTGCAGGAACCGCTCGCCGTGCGGGCCGGCCAGGGCGGGCCGGGTGGAGGTCACCTGCCAGGAGCGGAACTCTGCTGCGACCGGGTCGCCGTTTGCGGCATAGCCCTCGGCCATTCTGGCTTCGATGCAGTCGTAAAGTGCGGCGACGGCGTCAGCTTCAAGGTCCATCGGGTCGCCCTCCACAGTGCAGTCCTGGGCAAATGCGCCGATGGGGGCAAGGGCCAGAAGCCCTGCGGAAAATGTCACACGTAATGTCATGGCCTTTCTCCCTGGGTTGGAAGTTGCGGATCGTGTCGTGCTGTTCACGGTTGCACACTTCCGGGAGATGCAGCGGTCAATCCTCTACACGGCTGCGTGACGGCCGGGCGCTAAGGGCCGGGCGCGCAAAGAAAAAGCCCCGGACGGTGCCGGGGCTTTCCAAAAGGTCAGACGGGCTGCGCGCCGGGGCTTAGCCCTGCAAGCTCTTCACCTCGACGTCGCCTTCGGCCTGCGCTTTGATGGCGCGCGCGGCGGCGTTGGCGCCGGCGGCAGTGGTGAAGTAGGGGATTTTGTCATAGAGCGCGACAGAGCGCATTTCCTTGCTGTCCTCAACGGCTTGCGCGCCTTCGGTGGTGTTCATCAGCAGCTGGACGTCGCCGTCTTTCAGCATGTCGACCACGTGCGGGCGGCCCTCATAGACCTTGTTCACCAGCTCGCACGCCACGCCCTGGCCTTCCAGCCAGCTTTGGGTGCCGCGGGTGGCGACCAGGGTAAAGCCTTGTTCGACCAGGATCTGCGCCGCTTCCAGCATCAGTTTGCCCTTGTCGGCGTCCTTGATCGAGATGAAGGCGCGGCCCTTGGACGGCAGCACCATGCCAGCGCCCATCTGCGCCTTGAGGAAGGCGCGGGCAAAGGAGCGGTCCCAGCCCATCACTTCGCCGGTGGAGCGCATTTCCGGGCCGAGGATGGTGTCGACGCCCGGGAAGCGGGCGAACGGCAGCACCGCTTCTTTGACCGAGAACCAGGGCATGTCCGGGTCCGCCAGGGTCATCGGATCGGCGATCGGGGTGTCGACGTCATAGCCGGCATCCGGTCCGTAGGGCGGGCGCAGCGGGAAGTTCGACAGCGGCTCCCCGGCCATCACGCGGGCGGCGATGGAGGCGATGGCGCTGTCGGTGGCCTTGGCGACAAACGGCACGGTGCGCGACGCACGCGGGTTCACCTCGATCAGGAAGATCTCCTCTTCGCCGTCTTCATTGGCCTTGATCGCGAACTGCACGTTCATCAGGCCAACCACGTTCAGCGCCAGCGCCAGCGCGTTGGTCTGCGCCTTGATCTGGTCGATCACGTCCTTCTCAAGCGAGTAGGGCGGCAGCGAGCAGGCACTGTCGCCGGAGTGCACGCCGGCCTCCTCGATGTGCTGCATGATGCCGGTGACGTGCACGTCCTTGCCATCGCACAGCGCGTCCACGTCCAGCTCCACCGCGCCGGCCAAGTAGCTGTCGAGCAGCACCGGGCTGTCGCCGGACACCACCACCGCCTCGGCGATGTAGCGTTTCAGCTGGTCCATGTCGCGGACGATTTCCATCGCCCGGCCGCCCAGCACGTAGGACGGGCGGATCACCAGCGGGAAGCCGATGTCCTCGGCAATGGCCAGCGCCTGTTCCCCGGTGGAGGCGATGCCGTTCTTGGGCTGCTTCAGGCCCAGCTTGGTGACCAGCGCCTGGAACCGCTCGCGGTCCTCGGCCAGGTCGATGGCGTCGGGGGAGGTGCCCAGGATCGGGATGCCCTCTTCCTCCAGCGCGTTCGCCAGCTTCAGCGGGGTCTGGCCGCCGAACTGCACGATGACGCCGTGCAGGGTGCCGTTGTCCTGCTCCACCCGCAGGATTTCCATCACGTGCTCGAACGTCAGCGGTTCGAAATACAACCGGTCCGAGGTGTCATAGTCGGTCGACACAGTCTCGGGGTTGCAGTTGATCATGATGGTTTCATAGCCCGCGTCGGTCAGCGCAAAGCAGGCGTGGCAGCAGCAGTAGTCGAACTCGATCCCCTGGCCGATCCGGTTGGGGCCGCCGCCGAGGATGACGACTTTCTTCTTGTCCGAGGGGCGTGCTTCGCATTCGACATCGCCAAAGGCGGGCGACTCATAGGTCGAATACATGTAGGGGGTCTGCGCCTCGAACTCGGCGGCGCAGGTGTCGATCCGCTTGAACACGGCGTTGACGCCCGCGGCGCGGCGGGCCTTGCGGACGTCTGCTTCCTTTTGGCCGGTCAGCTTGGCCAGGCGGGCGTCGGTGAAGCCCAGCATCTTGAGCGCGCGCAGGCCCGCCTCATCAGACGGCAGGCCGCCTTCGCGGATTTCCGCTTCGGCCTCGACGATCTCGCGGATGCGGGCCAGGAACCAGGGGTCGAACTTGGTGACGGCCTGGATTTCGTCATCAGACAGGCCGTGGCGCATCGCCTGGGCGATGGTGCGCATCCGGTCGGGGGTCTGCTGGCCGATCGCCTTGATCACCGCGGCGGTGTCGCCTGCGGGCTCCCAAGCATCGGCGCCGACGCCATCAATCGCGACCTCGTCAAAGCCGGTGAGACCCGATTCCATCGAGGCCAGCGCCTTTTGCAGCGATTCATGGATGGTGCGGCCGATGGCCATCGCCTCACCCACAGACTTCATCGCGGTGGTCAGGTGCGGCTCGGAGCCCGGGAATTTCTCAAACGCGAATTTCGGGATCTTGGTGACGACATAGTCGATGGTAGGCTCAAACGACGCAGGCGTCACCTTGGTGATGTCGTTGTCCAGCTCGTCCAGGGTGTAGCCCACTGCCAGCTTGGCCGCGATCTTGGCAATCGGGAAGCCGGTCGCCTTGGAGGCCAGCGCGGAGGAGCGCGACACCCGCGGGTTCATCTCGATCACCACCATGCGGCCATCTGCCGGGTTCACCGCCCATTGCACGTTGGAGCCGCCGGTCTCGACCCCGATCTCGCGCAGCACGTTGATCGAGTGGGTGCGCATGATCTGGTATTCTTTGTCCGTGAGCGTCAGCGCCGGCGCCACGGTGATCGAGTCGCCGGTGTGCACGCCCATCGGGTCGACGTTTTCGATGGAGCAGACGATGATCGCGTTGTCCGCTTTGTCGCGGACCACTTCCATCTCGTATTCCTTCCAGCCCAGCAGGGACTCATCCACCAGGATCTGGTTCACCGGCGAGGCATCCATGCCGGAGCGGCAGAAGTGGATGTAGTCGTCGCGGTTGTAGGCGACGCCGCCGCCGGTGCCGCCGAGGGTGAAGGCCGGGCGGATGATCGCAGGCAGGCCGATTTCATCCAGCGCTTCCAGTGCGATGCGGACGCCTTCCTCCAGGTCGGCGGTGCCGTTTTCGCGCTTGGGCGCGGTGACGATGGTGGCCTTGGGGTTTTCGATGCCCAGGCGGTCCATCGCTTCGCGGAACAGCTTGCGGTCTTCTGCCATCTCAATGGCGTCGCGCTTGGCGCCGATCATCTCAACGCCGAATTTCTCCAGCACGCCCATCTCTTCCAGCGCCAGCGAGGTGTTGAGGCCTGTCTGCCCGCCCATGGTGGGCAGCAGTGCGTCGGGGCGCTCTTTCTCGATGATCTTGGCGACAACCTCAGGCGTGATCGGCTCGATATAGGTGGCGTCGGCCAGGCCCGGGTCGGTCATGATGGTGGCCGGGTTGGAGTTCACCAGGATGACCCGGTAGCCTTCTTCGCGTAAGGCTTTACAGGCCTGGGCGCCGGAGTAGTCGAACTCGCAGGCCTGCCCGATGACGATCGGACCAGCTCCGATGATCATGATCGACTGGATGTCGGTTCTTTTAGGCATGGCCATATTCCTTTGATTGACGCGCGGGCAGCTTTGAATCAGGGGCGCTGGCGTGCGCCCAAATTGTCCTGCGTTATAGGGACCGCGCCGAAAGGTTCAAGGGGGATCGGAAACGGATTTGAAAATGCCGCATACACCCCTTTTGTTCGCATAGCGAACAGATATATGTGGGCTCAAGACCTTGGGGAGTCAGTTCCGGTGCGGATTCGCTTTGATCAGGGGCCCAAGGGGGCCGGCACATGTTTCGACCAGCCGCTGCGGGTGATCCGCGCGGACGGGCCGGAGGACGTGCCCCCCGCGCTGGCGGCGCTGGATGCGGCGCGCGCCGGGGGGCATTGGCTGGCGGGTTATGCATCCTATGAGCTGGGTTATGCGCTGGAGCCGAAGCTGGCGGGGCGGATGCCCGCGCGGCGGCGGCTGCCGCTGATCTGCTTTGGGGTTTATGAGGAACCGTCCCGGTTTGCCACTGAGGGCAGCGCCCGACCCTGGGCGGGTGCGAAGCGCCCTCCCGTGGGGAGGGTCGGGCGCTGCCCGGCCTGCCGGCCGGGCGAAGGCGGGTTGGGCGACTTGAAGCCCCGCTGGACCTATGACCGCTACGCCGAAGCCTTCGCCGAGGTAAACCGCAATATCGGCAAGGGCGACATCTATCAGGCGAACCTGACCTTCCCGATTGATGCGTACGCCTATGGCACCGCCGAAGAGCTCTATGCCGCACTGCAAGCAAAGCAGGCGGTCGGCTACGGCGCAATGGTCCAGCAGGACGGCCTGCCGGACCTGTTGTCGCGCTCGCCTGAGCTGTTCTTCCGCACCGGCGCGGACGGCGTGATCGAGACCCGCCCGATGAAGGGCACCCAGCCGCGCAGCGACGATCCGGTGGAGGACGCCCGCCGCCGCGACTTCCTGCGCCGGGACGAGAAGAACCGCGCCGAAAACCTGATGATCGTCGACCTTCTGCGCAATGACATCAGCCGCGTGGCGCAGACCGGCTCGGTGCATGTGCCGGAGCTGTTTGCGGTGGAGAGTTACGCCACCGTGCATCAGATGGTGTCGCTGGTGCGGGCAAAATTGCGGCCCGATGCGGGGCTGGCGGATATCTTCGCGGCACTGTTCCCCTGCGGCTCGATCACCGGTGCGCCAAAAATCCGGTCGATGGAGATCCTGGCGGAGCTGGAGCCCTGGGCGCGCGACATCTATTGCGGGACCATCGGCTGGGCGGCGCCGGACGGCGCGTCGGAGTTCAACGTGGCGATCCGCACGCTGATGCTGGAAGAGGGCCGCGCGACGCTCAACGTGGGCGGCGGCGTGGTCTGGGACAGCACCGCGGAATCGGAATATGAGGAAGCGCTATGGAAAGCCCGGTTTGCCCGCGTGACGCCCTCCAGAACGATCCCGCTTTCCGCCTGATCGAAACGCTGGGCTGGCACCCGGGCGCGGGGTTCCGGCATCTAAAGGCGCATCTGGCCCGGATGGGGCGCAGCGCTGCGGTGTTCGGGATCCCGTTCGATCCGGAGCAGGCAGAGGCGGTTTTGGCAGAAGCTGCCGGCGACGCTCCGCTGCGCTGCCGTCTGACGCTGGATGCGGACGGGCAGCTTGATCTGACGACGGCCCCGCTGGGCAGCAGCCCCGCACAGTGGCGGCTGGGCCTTGCGCAGACCCGGCTGAACGCTGATGATCTCTGGCTGCAGCACAAGACCACCCGCCGTGCGTTCTATGACGCGGCCCGGGCAGAGCTGCCGGAGGGCGTGGAGGAACTGCTGTTCCTGAACCAGCGCGGCGAGCTGTGCGAGGGCACCATCACCAATCTTTTCCTGACCCGCGCAGACGGGCAGGTGGTGACACCGCCGCTGAGCTGCGGCCTGCTGCCGGGCATATTGCGGCAGGTGATGCTGGAGACCGGCAAATGCCAGGAGCAGGTGCTGAGGGTGCAGGACCTGCGCGATGCGAGGGCCATCCATATGGGCAACTCCCTGCGCGGGCTGATCCTGGCACGGCTGGTGTAGGGCCCGGCTGATGTAACGGCGGAGCGCTCCCGCGGACGCGCGCCGCCTGGCTGGCGCCAGCCGGCGTGTGCCCTTGGGCCCGGCAGCGCGCCTGCGGCGCGCTGCGGTTGCCGCAGAACGCCCCCGGCGCCCCGCCGCCGGCGGGGCGCCGGGCCCAACGCTTGCCGTCCGGCCGCGCAGCGGCGGGGCGGGCAAGGGGCGGGAGCCTTTGCCCATTTCACGGAACCGGCAAAAACCGGGCCGCTGCCGGGGCGGAAATGGCCCTGTTTGCTTGACAACTGAGCCGCAAACTTGTGTACCACCCCGGACGAATTCCGCGCCGCTCCTGTGCGCATCTCCCGAACGACGGCCCGCCCGGGCACAAGACCGGTATAACGAAAGGTCAACCGATGCACGCTTACCGCAGCCATACCTGCGCCGAACTGAACAAATCCAACGTCGGGGAAACCGTCCGCCTGTCGGGCTGGGTCCACCGCGTCCGCGACCACGGCGGCCTGCTGTTCATCGACCTGCGCGACCATTACGGCGTGACCCAGGTCATGGCCGACCCGGACAGCCCGGTGTTTGCCGAGATCGAGAAGGTCCGCAGCGAATGGTGCATCCGCATCGACGGCGAGGTGAAGGCGCGCGACGAAAGCCTGGTGAACCACAAGATCCCGACCGGCGAGGTTGAGGTCTTCATCCGCGACATCGAAGTGCTGGGCAAATCCGAAGAACTGCCGCTGATGGTGTTCGGCGATCAGGAATACCCGGAGGAAACCCGCCTGCGCTACCGCTACCTGGACCTGCGCCGCGAGAAGATGCAGAAGAACATGCTGCTGCGCTCCAACATGGTGGCCTCGATCCGCCGCCGCATGTGGGACATCGGCTTCAACGAGTACCAGACCCCGATCATCACCGCGTCCAGCCCCGAGGGCGCGCGCGACTTCCTGGTGCCGTCGCGCCTGCACCCGGGCAAGTTCTATGCGCTGCCGCAGGCGCCGCAGCAGTTCAAGCAGCTGATGATGGTCTCGGGCTTTGACAAGTATTTCCAGATCGCGCCCTGCTTCCGCGACGAGGACCCGCGCGCCGACCGCTCGCCGACCGACTTCTACCAGCTCGACATGGAGATGTCCTTTGTCACCCAGCAGGACGTGTTCGACACCATCGAGCCGGTGATGAAAGGCGTGTTCGAGGAGTTCGGCGGCGGCCGCAAGGTGGATCAGACCTGGCCGCAGATTTCCTATAAGGACGCAGCACTGTGGTATGGCACCGACAAGCCGGACCTCAGGAACCCGATCAAGATGCAGGTGGTTTCCGACCACTTCCGTGGCTCGGGCTTTGCGATTTTCGCCAAGCTGCTGGAGCAGGACGGCACCGAAATCCGCGCCATCCCGGCGCCCAAAGGCGGCTCCCGCAAGTTCTGCGACCGGATGAACGCGTTTGCCCAGAAAGAGGGCCTGCCGGGCATGGGCTACATCTTCTGGCGCGAGGGCGCGGACGGCATGGAAGCCGCGGGCCCGCTGGCCAAGAACATCGGCCCCGAGCGCACCGAGGCGATCCGCCAGCAGCTGGAACTGGGCGTGGGCGATGCCGCCTTCTTCCTGGGCGGCAAGCCCAAGACCTTCCAGACCGTTGCGGGCAAGGCGCGCAACGTGATCGGCGAGGAACTGGGGCTGACCGAGCAGGACCGTTTCGCCTTTGCCTGGATCGTGGATTTCCCGATCTACCAGGAGGACGAGGAGAGCGGGAAGCTGGACTTCGACCACAACCCGTTCTCGATGCCCAAGGGCGGCATGGAGGCGCTGGAGGGCGATCCGCTGGCCGTGACCGGCTATCAGTATGACCTGGCCTGCAACGGCTATGAGCTGGTCTCCGGTGCGATCCGGAACCACAAGCCGGAGATCATGTTCAAGGCCTTCGAAATCGCCGGGTATGGCGAGGACGAAGTCAAGAAGCGCTTTGGCGGCATGGTCAATGCGTTCCAGTACGGCGCCCCGCCGCACGGCGGCTGCGCGGCCGGTATCGACCGCATGGTGATGCTGCTGGCCGATGAGGCCAACATCCGCGAGGTCATCATGTTCCCGATGAACCAGCGCGCCGAAGACCTGATGATGGCCGCGCCCTCTGAGCCGATGGCGGAACAGCTGATGGAGCTGGGCCTGCGCGTGATCCCGCAGGATCAGTGAACGGCGCAGACGTTCTGATGAAAGGCCCGGTCAATCGCCCGGGCCTTTTCTTTTGCGGCGCAACTGCGGCTGGCCGCTGGCCGTTCCCCGTGCCGGGACCCGGCGTGCTGCAGAAAGCTGCGGCGCGGGCGACGGAACGCGCGGAAACGTGCGTATCACCTGAAATTCACCTGTGGGGCAGGGCGGCGATGCTCTAACCTGCGGGCAGGCCGGCAGCGCAAGGAGAGAGCATAGCAATGCAGTTTGACGGAGACTTGGCTGAGATCCGCTTTGGCGCCGGGCTGTCGCCGGCGGTTGCGCCGCCGGCCTCGCGCGAAGAGATGCTCAGCCGCCTGCAAGGGCCTGACGAAATGGCGCAGCGGTTCCCGGTCAGCCGGTTTGAAGACGCAGTCGCAGGCGCCGCCACCTTCCGGCGGCTGCGGCGCAAGCGCAGGCAGCAGGACGGAAAGCCCGGCTATGAGGCCGCGGACAAGGCGTTCAAGGAATTCCGCCGGTCGCAGAACCTTGCCCGCTTCGGATGGCACGGCCAGCGGCTGCTGCGCCATGTCAGCACCCGTGACGGGTTCCGCGAACGGCTGGTGCTGTTCTGGGCCGACCATTTCACGGCGCAGGGCAAATCCGGGCCGACGCGGGTTTTGGCCGCGCCTTATGCCGAAAGCGTGATCCGGCCCCACGTCAGCGGCCGCTTCGAGGATTTGCTGATCGCCGCCGCCACCAGCCCGCTGATGCTGATGTACCTGGACCAGAACCGCTCTGCCGGGCCGGGCAGCCGCGCCGCCGCGCGGCGCGAACGGCTGAGCGGGCTGAATGAAAACCTGGCCCGGGAGGTGCTGGAACTGCACACGCTGGGGGTCGGCGGGCCGTACAGTCAGACGGATGTGCGGCAGCTGGCGGAGCTGTTCACAGGCCTGAGCGTTTCCAAGGGGGCAAAGTTCGTTTTCCACCCCGGCATGGCGGAACCAGGGGCGGAGACCGTTCTTGGCAAGACTTACGGCGGCGGCAAGCCGCAGGTGGAGCAGGTGCTGAGCGCCCTGCGCGATCTGGCCCGCCATCCTGCCACCGCGCAGCATATCGCCCGCAAGCTGGCGGTTCATTTCGTCTCCGACACGCCCGATCCGGCACTGATCTCCCACATGGCGGCCCGGTTCCAGGACAGCGGCGGCGACCTTATGCAGGTCTACGCGGCGCTGCTGGAGTATCCGGCCGCCTGGGAGCCGCAGCTGCGCAACGTGAAGCCGCCCTTTGATTACGTGGCCTCGGCCTGCCGGGCGCTGGCAGTTTCTGAGGCGCGGGTTGCTGGCTTCAGGCCGGGGCAGCTGAACCGGCTGCTGCTGGCGCCGCTGACCCCGATGGGGCAGCGGTGGGAGTTTTCCGGCGGGCCGGACGGCTGGCCCGAAGAAGACGCCGCCTGGGTCACGCCGCAGGCCCTGGCCGCCCGCCTGCGCTGGGCGATGGCGGCCCCGCGGCGGCTGGTGCAGCCGCTGCCCGATCCGCGCGGCTTTGCCTCTGCGGCGCTGGGCCGCTTTGCCAATGAGCGGGTGATGTTCGCCGCCCGCGCCGCCGAAACCGAAGCGGAGGCGGTCGGGCTGATCCTGTCCTCTCCCGCCTTTCAGCGCCGCTAACAGGAGGCCATCCGATGCAGCTGACCCGCCGTTCTCTCCTGACCCGCTCTGCCTTGCTGGGCTGTTCGCTGGCCGCCAGCCCGCTGGTCACCCCTGTCAGTTTTGCCGCCGCCCCCTGGGACACGCGGCTGGTGGTGATCATCCTGCGCGGCGGCATGGACGCGCTGGATGTGGTGCAGCCCTATGGCGACCCGCAGTTTGCCGGGCTGCGGCAGACCCTGTCCGGCGGGCCCACCTCCGGGGCGGCCGATCTGGACGGCTTTTACGCCCTGCACCCGGGGCTGGCGCCGCTGCTGCCGTTGTGGCGCAAGGGCGAGCTTGGCTTTGTGCACGCGGTGTCCACGCCGTACCGCGACCGGCGCAGCCACTTTGACGGGCAGGACCTGCTGGAGGCGGGCACCGCCGGGCTGGGCGAGGCCCGCGACGGCTGGCTGAACCGGCTGCTGCAGCAAATGCCGGGGACGGACGCGCGCACTGCCTTTGCCATCGGACAGGAGCGGATGCTGCTGCTGGAGGGCGCTGCGCCGGTCTCGCAATGGGCGCCGGGCGCCGGGCTGGCGATGAGCCCCCAGGCGGAGCGGCTGGCGGCGCTCCTGATGGAAGACGACCCGCTGTTCCACGCGGCGCTGAACGACGCGCTGGAACTGACCCGGCAGGATATGTCGCTGGATCTTGAGGACGGCGGCGAGGGCAGCGAAGACAGCGGGATGATGGAGATGATGAAGACGCCGAAGGGCAAGGCGCATACAGCGATTGCCGCCTATGCCGCGGATCAGCTGCGGGGCGACAGCCGGATTGCGGCGTTCTCGATCAACGGCTGGGACACGCATTACCGCCAGGCCGGCGGCCTGAAGGCGGCGCTGGGGCGGCTGGCGGAGACGATCCTGGAGCTGCAAAGCGGCGTGGGGCCGGAGATCTGGGGCAGGACCGCCGTTGCGGCGGTGACAGAGTTCGGGCGCACCGTGCGGGAGAACGGCACTGGCGGCACCGACCACGGCACCGGCGGCGCGATGCTGCTGGCAGGCGGCGCGGTGCGCGGCGGCCGGGTGCTGGGGCGCTGGCCGGGGCTGGCGGAGGCCGACCTCTACGACCGGCGCGACCTGATGCCGACCGCGGATGTGCGCCGCTACCTCGCCTGGCTGCTGCATGGGCTTGCCGGGGCGCAGAAAAGCGGCCTGGAGGGCGGGGTGTTCCCCGGGCTTGCGATGGAGCAGGATCCGGGGCTGCTGCTGTAGCTGCCTGCGCGCGGCGCAGCAGTATACCGTCTGAGTGCAGGAAAAACTGAGTGCAGGAAAACCGGGCGGCTCCCGCCCGCTCAGATCATTCGGGGAAAGACCTGAGCCGTTGGGCCCGGCACCGCCTGCCGGCGGTGCCGGGCCCAAGGCCGCCAAGCGGTGCGGCCTTGGGCGCGCAGCTGCGGGCGCGGGAGAGCACCGGAAGGGGCCGGTGGCAGATGCCAGGCAAGGAAAGCGCGCGGCGGCTTTTACCGCACCAGCGGCGGCTGCCACTGGTTGAAATCCGGCTGGCCGCCCTGCTTGGGGAACCGGGGGGTAGCCCTGGTGGGGAAACGGGTGGAGGCACCGCTGGGGCAACGGCGGGCGGGCTGCGAGGCTGCTGAAGCCTGGACCTTTGGCGGGGAAAGCGGCTGCGGGCGGTTCAGCCCGGTCCGGCAAATGCCGGGCTGCAGCAGCTGCGGCGGTTCCGCCTGCAGGGCGGATCCCGCCTCAGCGGTTCCGCGGGCTGAGGACCAGCGGGCGGCTGTCCGTGGTGCCGCGGTTGCGGCGGATCGCGCGGGCGTCCAGCCGGGTCTGGCCGTAAAGCACAATGACAAGCGTGGCGAGGGCGATAAGGAACGCTTCTGCCATGTCAGATCGCCGCGCGGCGTTCGAGCCGCTCTTGCACCAGGCCGGCCAAAGTTGCGGCATCCTGGGTGAGCGGCTCCCCCTTGAGGCGGGCGCTGTCGAGGCGGTCGGCCGCAGCCGCAAGCGGCCCGTCGCCGGCGCTGCGCGCGACGCCGCCCAGGAATTGCGCCAGATAGGCCAGGGTTTTCTCCTCCTGCGACATGCTGAGCACGTCGGCGGCATGGGCCATGTCGTCGCGGTAGGCGAGGAAGTCCGGCTCCACCGTTTCGTCATCCATGGCGCGGGGGCCGGACAGCTGGCGGTCGGCGGGCAGGTTGGCGAGAATCTTTTGCTGGAAGGCGGCCAGCGAGGTGATCGGCTTTTCCAGGAAACCGGCGGCGCCGGCCTCCAGCGCGGCCTCTTCCAGCGCCGGATCGCCGGAGGTGGCCAGGATCACGCCGGGGCGCGGGCTGGCCTCGGCCAGTTCGCGGATCAGGTCGAGGCCGGAGCCGTCCGGCAGCCCGACATCGGCAATCAGCACGGAGGGGCGGTAGACCTGCAGGTGGCGGCGGGCGGATTTCAAGCAATCGGCCCGGCGGATGCGGGCACCGCTGCGCAGGCAGAGGAGCCGCAGCGCCTCGCAGGCAAAGCGGCTGTCCTCGACAACCAGAATGGTCAGCCCCAGCAGCGGGCGCCGGGTGGTGGGCAGGCGTTGAGCGGCAGCAAACAGTTCCGAATCGTCCATAACGTATCCTCCTTGCGGGATATGGACCGACGCTAGGAACTCTAGGCTAACACCCGGTTAACGGCGCGTGCGCTGCCGCATCCGCAGCCCCCCCCGTGCGCAATGGCGCACTTGCCGCGGCGCAGCATCCGCCGCATAACCGGAAACCAGGATTATTTGTGAGAGGAGCACAAACGGATGATTGGCCGTCTGAACCATGTTGCCATTGCTGTCCCCGACCTGGAGGCAGCCTCGGCCCAGTACCGCAATGCGCTGGGCGCCAAGGTGGGAGAGCCGCAGGATGAGCCGGATCACGGGGTGACCGTGGTGTTCATCGAACTGCCCAACACCAAGATCGAGCTGTTGTACCCGCTGGGCGAAAACTCCCCCATCAACGGCTTTCTGGAGAAAAATCCGGCGGGCGGCATCCACCATGTCTGCTATGAGGTCGAGGACATCCTGGCGGCGCGCGACCACCTGAAGGCGCAGGGTGCGCGGGTGCTTGGCACCGGTGAGCCGAAGATCGGCGCCCATGGCAAGCCGGTGCTGTTCCTGCATCCCAAGGATTTCAACGGCTGCCTGGTGGAACTCGAGGAAGTTTGAGGCTATGAGCGTCCTGCCCCGGCTGCGGGGCGGGGCAACTACGAAAGGCCGGCGCCATGGGTGTTACATCAGCGATCGTTCTGTACGCAGTGATCTGGTTTCTGACCTTCCTGGTGATCATTCCGATCCGGCTGCAGACCCAGGGCGACAGGGGCGAGGTGGTGCCGGGCACCCATGCGGGCGCGCCGGAAAAGCATTTCCTGAAGCAGAAGGCCTGGATTACCACCGGGGTGGCCGCGCTGATCTGGGCCATAGTGGCCGGGATCATCTTTTCCGGCGCGATCACGGTGCGGGATTTCGACTGGATGGGGATGCTGCCCGAGCAAGGGTAAATCCGCAGGTCTGCGGTTTCCAAGCAGGAAAGCGCTCCCGCCCGGTCTGGAGGCATTGGAAATGCCTCAGGACCGGTTGGGCGTGGCGCCGCGCTGGCGCGCGGCGCGGGTGCGGCCAGCCCGTCGGGCTGGAGCAGGCTGTATCGTAAACCTGAAATCAGAAGAAGCTTGCGAAGAAGTGCTTGCGGGGCAGGTCTGCCCCTCAAGGCGCGATCTTCAGTGTACTCCGCCCTCCGCAGCGTCGCGGCTGAGCCGCGCGGACTGTCCTATTTGCGGGCCAGCGCGTGGTAGAGGTGGGTGAAGGTGGCGGCGCCAAGGATCGGGACCACCAGGTTCAGCAGCGGCACCGACAGCGGCATCGCCATCAGCGTGCCGGCGGCCCAGATGGTGCCTGCGTGGCGGCGGCGCAGCTTCTTGGCCTCCGCCGTGCCGACACGGCGCGCCGCGGCAAGGGTGAAATATTCACGCCCCAGCAGGAAGCCGTTCAGCCCCCAGAAGATGAACAGCGCCGCAGGCGGAAACAGCACATAAAGGAACAGCGCCATGATATTGGCCGCGATCAGCAGGCCGAGGAAATTCACCGTGTCCCTGACCGCGTCCCAGAACGGCACCCTGGGGGCTGGCGGCAGGGCGGGGTAGTGCCTGTCCTCCACCGCCTGTGCCACCTCGTCCAGGAACATCGAGGTGATGGCCGAGGCCACCGGCACCATCAGGAAGACCGACAGCAGCAGCATGAGGAGCAGCGAGCCGATGGACAGAAGGTCGTCAAGCCAGGTGACCTCTCCCAGCAGCGGCACCGTCGCCTCGGGGCCGACCAGCCATTGGATCAGCACCAGAAAGCCCGCGTAGGCCGCGATCAGCAGGGCAACGGTCAGGCCCAGGCCCAGGAACAGCACCTTGCGGAAGCGCGGGTCGCCGGTCTGGCCGAGGGTTTTGAAAAAGGCGGTGAAGATCATGCGCTCATCCAGGTGGTGATTGCGTCAAGGTCCGGGCGCGGGCGCTCGGGCGGGGCGGTGCTTTCGGTGGCGATGTGGATGAGGCCTGCGATGCGCTCATTCTCCGCCAGGCCAAAGGCGGCCTCGCAAAAGCCGCGGTCATGGCTGGCCCAGCCGCTGAGCCAGTTGGCGCCCCAGCCGGCCGCCAGCGCGGCATTGAGCAGCGACAGGCATACCGCGCCGGCGGAGTAGCTCTGCTCGATGGCGGGCACCTTGGGGCTTGGGGTCTGCACCTCGACCACGGCCACGGCGAGCTGGCCCAGATCGAACTGGCTGCGGGCCTTGGCGATGTCCTCGGGGCTTTTGCCCAGGCGGGTGCCGGTTTCCTCGCACAGGGCGGCCAGCCGGGCCATGGCGGGCTGTTCCACCACGATGAAGCGCCAGGGTTCCAGCTTGCCATGATCCGGCGTGCGGGCGGCTGCGGTCAGGATCTCCCGCAGCTCCTCGCGCGCGGGGGCCGGGGCCACCAGCGTCTTGGCAGGGCGCGAGCGGCGCGACAGCAGGAATTCAAGAGCAGCGTCATTGCGTGCAGGCATATGTGAAACCTTTTTACATCTGGTGCTGCCTATCTCGGCAGGCAGGGAAGTTTTTTCAAGGGCCAACGGGCCTTGCGCGCGGGATCTGTGGTGCGCGGGCAGCAGGGCCGGGTTCCGCTGCCGGGGTGATAGCCGCGCTGGGCCGGCAAAGTCTATGGCCTTTGGCGCCGCGGCAGGGCAACAGTGGCGGCATGGGAAAGCCGAAGAAGAAAGACCTGCCGGATCTGAGCCATCTGTGCGTGCCGGGCACGGAAATTGCCGTGCGGGCCACGCCGAAGGCGGCGCGCAATGCGATTGTGGCGGCGGAGGGCGTCCTGAAAATCTCTGTCACCGCGGCGCCTGAGAACGGCAAAGCCAATGACGCCATCCGCCGGCTGCTGGCCGCGGCCATGGGAACGGCGGCCTCCCGCCTGGAGCTGCGCCGCGGCGCAGCCGCGCGCGACAAGCTGTTTGTCTATCAGGGGGCGGACTGACGCCTAGTCGTCGCCGGGCACCAGCCGGTAAACCCCTTCGGGCAGGTCCAGCGCCGCGGCCAGGTCGCGCACCTGAAGATGCGACAGGGTGATTTTCTGCACGCTGTCGGTGCGCGGATCGTATTGCTCGACCGTGACGCATTCTTCAAAGGAATTGATGGTCACATCCTCGGTGAGGGGGGCGCCGCCCTCATCCACCAGGGTGATGACCGTCGAGTCGAATTCATGTTCGATTGTAAACATGCCACCAGCCTGCACCGCGGCCCGGCTGCTGGCAAGACCTTGCAAACACGAGGTATCATACAGATCTAACGGCAATCTTCCGCCGCTGCCGCAATTGCTATCCCCCGGGCTTGCGCGGTATGTTGGCGCCAAATTGCAAAAGGATCTGCCATGCGCCGTTTTCTGTGTCTGTTTGCCCTTGCTGTCAGCGCCTGTAATGTGGCGATTGAGCCCGCCTCGCAGTCCGCGCCGGTTGTCCAGGCGCCGCGGGTGCAGGGGATGGCCCCCGGCGAGGCGCGCAGCGCCTTTGCCACCGTGTCCCGCCGGGTCGAGCCGGTGGCCGAGCGCGAGTGCCGCAGCCGCACCCAGGGGCTGAACTGCGATTTCCTGATCCGCATTGACCCCAACCCGAACGCAGCACCCAACGCCTACCAGAGCCTCGACCGCTCGGGGCGCCCGGTGATCACCTTCACCCAGCGGATGCTGGGGCAGATCGCCAACCATGACGAGCTGGCGTTTGTCATGTCGCATGAGGCCGCCCACCACATCCGCGGCCACCTGGCGCGGCAGGCGCAGAACTCCGCGCTGGTCAGCGCCGGTGCCGGGCTGATCACCGCGCTGGCAGGGGGCGGATCGTCCAGCGTGTCGACGGCGCAGGATATCGGCGGCTTCGTCGGGGCGCGCACCTATTCCAAGGATTTTGAGCTGGAGGCGGATGAGCTGGGCACCATCATCACCCATAAAGCCGGCTACCGGCCCAGCATCGGCGTGCGCTTCTTCAACCGCCTGCCGGATCCGGGCGACCGTTTCCTGGGCTCCCACCCGGCCAACCCCGACCGGGTGCGGGTGGTGCAGGCGACCATCGACCGCTACGGGCTGAACTGAGCATGGCGGACGGCAGGGACCAGGCCGCGCCTGCGCTGACGCGGCTTGGCGTGGTCCTGACCGACCGCGGCTCGCGCTATGCGGTGACCGGCGCGCCGGCCGCCTCGCGCCAGGACATCGACGCGGTGCTGGCGGAGCTCAAGACCGACCGCGCCTATGCCAAGGCGACCCACAACACCTGGGCGGCGGTGCTGCCAACGGGCGGGCTCAAGGCCGATGACGGCGAATCCGGCGCGGGCATGGTGATCCTGCGGATGATGGAGCGCGAGGGCCTCAGGGCCCATGTGATCATCGTCACCCGCTGGTACGGCGGCAAGAAGCTGGGCGGCGACCGCTTCCGCCGGGTGCAGGATGCGGTGCGTGCGTATTTCGACCACCTTGGCGCGAAATCCTTGTAAATTCTATCCCGTTTGACCTGAGTCAAATTCGCCCCGTCCGCACCCCGCTAAGCTGCACCCGGAATAAATGATTCCGGGAGAGCGCGATGACCACCCAAGCCGACCTGAAAAAGCACGCCGAGCTGTTTGACCGGATGGCCGCCACCGTCGGCCTGGACCTGGAAGAAGAGGCCGTGGCCGGCACCCTGCGGTTTGACGAGATTGCCGAGGCGGTGCTGCGCTGCACCCGCTGCGGCGGTGTCGGCGCCTGCCGCAAGTGGCTGGCCGACGGCCTGCGCCCCGGGGCAGAAGCCCCGGATTTCTGCCGCAACCGCGATCTGCTCGGGTATTTGAACGAGCAGCAGGCCTAACGCGTCCGCCCGGAACCCAATAGGAGTTCAAGATATGCAGCCATTGGGGGATCCCCTTTACCACCTGCGGCTGATGGCCCGGATGGGCCAGGCCACGGGCGCCGATCTGAGCGGCGCCTTTGCCGCCGGCAAGCTGAGCCACGAAGACTGGGCCGCCATGATCACCCGCTGCCGCGGCTGCGCGGTGCCGGATCAGTGCGAGGCCTTCCTGGCCGCTCATGAGCGCGCAGAGGCGCCGATGCCCGGCTGCCGCAATGCGGATGCGCTGGTTCAGCTGAAGGGCCGCGCCTGATGAAGGACATGGCAGCGGAGGCCGAAGGCCTTGGCAATATCTTCCGCCACCTGTGGCTGCTGCGCGCGGTGGCAGAGGCGGCGGGCATCGACCTGGACCGGGAAATGAAGGCCGGGCGTCTGAACGGGCTGGACTACGCGCGGATGGTGACCTCCTGCCGCGGCGCGGGCTGCAGCAAGTCCTGCGCCCTGTGGATCTCGTCGCGCCGCGATGAAGGCCCTGCAGTGCCGGACTTCTGCCCCAGTGCAGATCTGTTCAAGCGGCTGATGCCCTGACCCCGTAACAGACCCGCCCCGCAAGCCCGGCTTGCGGGGCTTTCTGCTCCAGTTCAGCCCGGTGCAGCTTGGCTGGTTAGAGTTTTGAATGCGTGCCGTCGCACAGCGGCTTCTTCCCCGAATGCTTGCAGCCGCAGAAGAACACCTTGCCGTCCTTTTCCGCCTTATACTTCACCGGCTCGAAGTCCGTGCCCTTGTGTGAGCCATCGCAGAACGGCTGCCGCGAGGACTTGCCGCAGGCGCACCAGAAATAGGTCTTTCCCTCCGTCACCTCGACGGGGAAGGGGGCTTTCTGGGCGATTTCCGGAGTGTCTGTCATGGCTGGGGGATCTCCCTGGCTGGTTGGCGTTTGGGGAGAGCGTAGCAGGGTTTTGGTTTGAGTGGAGGGGCAGATAGCCGCAAGCCCGCGCAAAGCGCGGGCAGCGTCCGACCCTCCCGTCAAACCGTAGGTTTGCCTCCGGGAAAACGGAGAGGGCGCTTCGCACCCACCCAGCGTCAGGCGCTGGGGTGGAAGCAATACTTAGATGCCACCTTCCTTAACAAGTGTCTTTTGAATTCTAGCTAACATCTTTCCTAGAGCAGCAGAATAAATGGCTGTGTCTACGGATTTGCGCAAGTTCAGCAAATTGTCCGTGCTAGCAACCAAAGAAATGGCCATATTTTAACCTGGGTCAACCATACCGGCGTCAGACTGCCCAACCAAATGAACGTTTTTGGAGGATTCTGAAACTCCCAAGCCACGATATGGTGGCACAAAACTGGCGTGGACTTCCTGATGTGCGAACTTTGTCCAAGGTTGTAGGTGCTCTAACCCTGTTTGTTTTTCAATTTTGTCAAATGTAACCCTGGCTTTCGGAGATTTGAAGCTAAAGAACGGCCTTGCCCATCCCAAGTCTTCTTTCATTTCATCGCCATATAGGCGCAGCACTTCCTCGTAGCTTTCATTGATATGGCGACGCTCTTTTTCTTCGAAGGGTTGAAGGTTTGCCTTCACTCGGCGAAGTTCATACCGATCTGCTGCACGCTTCGATTGGCAGATTCGAGCGGCAATATAGCGTTCAGCTATCTTATTACCTGCAAGGGTAAGAAATCTCCCAATAGTCGCCAGTTCATGCAAAGTGCGCCAACGTGCCATAGCCCCATCTGGAAACCCTGCGCGCATTAAAGCTAGTATTTCCTTTGAAACACGCAGGCTTCTAGCATGGAGGGTTGTGATTGCTTCGCACAACGAACTTCCGATATTGTCTGATTCTTGCCAGATATAGTCTTTGGCAAAACTTCCTAATTCACTGCAAGTATGAATCAAAACATCAAGTTCTCGGAAACTCGCTTCCCAGCGTAGCTCGTTCCTTATCTGAAAATCTTTTCTGCTTGCAGTAACTTCCTCTTGAAGGTCCTTTGTTTTCGAAAAGACGTTTGCGGAGAATGAGTCACTTACTTCGGCGATCAATTTGCTCGCGGTGGCTTCTATTTGGTCAAAAAAATCTGAATTTGTTGCGCCGTTAGCTTCTAGTTTTTGGACTTCTTCTAAGACGACCTGATGAAAACGGTCTAACGAAAATGCGTTTTTCCCCACAAGTCGTACTCCCCGGCCTCATCAACCTCAACGGTGACCATATCGCCGACTTTCAACTCTTCAACCCCCTCATCAATGAACAAGTTGCCGTCGATCTCCGGCGCGTCGGCCTTGGTGCGGCAGGTGGCGATGCCGTCCTCGTCGATGTCGTCCACAATCACCTGCATCGTCTGGCCGACCTTGGCCGCCAGCTTGGCCTCAGAGATCGCCTGGGCCTTCTCCATGAACCGCTCCCAACGCTCCTGCTTGACCTCTTCCGGCACATGGTCCGGCAGATCGTTCGACCGCGCGCCGTCGACGTTTTCGTATTTAAAGCAACCCACTCTATCCAGCTGCGCCTCGTCCATCCAGTCGAGCAGGTGCTGGAACTCCGCCTCGGTCTCGCCGGGGAAGCCGACGATGAAGGTGGAGCGCAGGGTGATGTCCGGGCAGGTCGCGCGCCAGGCGTTGATCTCGTCCAGCGTCTTGGCCGCCGCGGCGGGGCGGGCCATGCGGCGCAGCACATCCGGGTGGGCGTGCTGGAAGGGGATGTCCAGATAGGGCAGCAGCGCGTTCTCGGGGTCCGCCATCAGCGGGATCAGCTCGCGCACATGCGGGTAGGGGTAGACATAGTGCAGCCGCACCCACAGCTCATCCGCCGGGGCCAGCTTGCCCAGCTCGCGGGAGAGGTCCTGGATGTGGCTGCGCACTTCCCCGCCTTTCCACGGATGGGCGGAATACTTGCGGTCGAGGCCATAGGCGGAGGTATCCTGGCTGATCACCAGGAGCTCGCGCACCCCGGCCTCCACCAGCTTCTCCGCCTCGCGCAGCACGGCGTGGACGGGGCGTGAGGCCAGCTTGCCGCGCATGTCCGGGATGATGCAGAACTTGCACTTGTGGTTGCAGCCCTCGGAAATCTTCAGATAGCTGAAGTGCCGCGGGGTCAGTTTCACGCCCGCCGCAGGCAGCAGGTCCACGTAAGGATTGGGCGAGGGCGGCACCGCGGAATGCACCGCGTCCAGCACCTGCTCATATTGGTGCGGGCCGGTCACGGCGTGGATGCGCGGGTGATGCTCGCGGATATAGTCCGGCTCGGCGCCCAGGCAGCCGGTCACGATCACCTTGCCGTTTTCCTTCAGCGCTTCGCCAATCGCCTCCAGGCTTTCGGCTTTGGCGCTGTCGAGGAAGCCGCAAGTGTTGACGATCACCGCGTCCGCGCCTGCGTAATCGGGCGAGATGCCATAGCCCTCGGCGCGCAGCCGGGTCAGGATGCGCTCGCTGTCCACCAGCGCCTTGGGGCAGCCGAGCGACACCATGCCGAGGGTCGGCTGGCCGTCACGGGGCGCCTCGCGGAACTGCGGTTCCGGGGCAAGGTCGGGGCGGAGGCTGGGCGGGTTGCTGGACGGGGTACTGGTCATCCGCGCGCATATATCAGGAATGCGGCAGGAGGCAAGGAAAACGGAGGGTGCCAGGCGTGCACCCCCTGTACACCCCCTGTGCACCCCCTGTGCACCAGGGGCTGCATTTTCCCCTTGCCCGGACGATAGGCCGGGCAGCCCCCGACCTCCCTGTCAAACGGGAGGTTTGCCTCCAGCAAAACGGGAGGGGGCTTCACCCCCACCCGAGGCCGGGGGCTGCCCTCCGTTAGGTGTTGAAGCCAGAGCGCCAAAGCCCGTAGCCTGCGGCAAAGGTGATTTGCATGACGAGAGCGATTGATGCGTGACGAGATTGAAGCACCGGAGGCCCCAGCCGCCCCGCAGCCCAAGTTGAAGCCCGCCAATGAGAACCCCTGGTATGTGCTGATGACGCTATATGGGGATGATCATGAGCGTAATCGTCTAGTGTGGAACGCTTGGGCCGGTCAAGCTTTAACCGTCGGCGAGCGGAATGCACTTGTAGAAAAAGGGATGGCCAGTGCCTTAGATGTGGAAAATTTGCACGCATTGCAACAAAAAATCACTGCAACGTTTAAGAGTGAATTTGCGAGAAGAAATGTTGCAAAGAGCGATATTCCGGAGTTACCCAATCCAAATCATCCAGTTCGTTTGGCAAAGATATACGTAGAAGAAGAGGTGAACCTTAGTGGTCGAATATTTCCAAGAGGATTACATCTCTCTAACGTGCGGTTCGGGAAGAATTTTTTTGCTGAGTTCTCAAGTTTTGAAGAGGTTTGCTCTGCGAGTAAGGTGGAGTTTGAAGGGAAGGTATCCTTTTTTGGGGCTGAATTCGGATCAGATTCAAATTTTTCATGCTTTTTCAAAAGGGAGGTGACTTTTGAATATTCACGTTTTAAAGGCCAAGTGACTTTTAAATCTACATTCGGTGGCGATGCAGACTTCCGCAAGGGAAAATTTGTAGATGAGGTGAATTTCCTTGATGCAGTCTTTGAAGGGAGCTCCAACTTCAATGCTGCAAACTTCAGCGGGCGCGTTAAGTTTTCGGGGGTCAGTTTTGGAAGGCCTTCAAGTAGTCAGCCGAATTCGCCAAGCTTCAGGGATTGCCAGTTCCAACATCCCACCTCGTTTCACCAAGCAGTATTCTGGAACGCTTATCCAGACTTTTCGGGGGCGATCCTTCACGACAAGACTACATTTACAGCCCGCCGAACGCCAACCGAATCCGAAGTGAAGTCAAGTAGCAGTCTGAAGGGAGCCTTATACTGGCCTGATCATACGCAACAAGACCCGGAAAGCGTTCGTGAAACTTGTTCAACCATCCGCCACATCCTCGCCAAGCAAGGCCTCCCCGAAGACGAACACTTCTTCTTCCGCCGGGAGATGCATTTTGCCGGGAAAATCGGCTCTCTCTGGCAGCGGCTGCCTTATCTGCTGTTCGGCCTGTTCTCTGAATACGGCTACTCCATCCTGCGGCCAACTCTGTGGCTCTTAGGCGTCTGGGCCTTGGGCTTTGCCGCCTTCTGGGGCTATCTTTCCGGCTGCTGCGTGCCAGCACCCGATACCGTGATCGAGCGCCCGATGGGATCGGCCATGGCGCTGAGCTTTTCCAACCTGTTTCCGCTGTTCGGGTTCGGACGGGTCTATTTCGGCGCAGAGTTCATGATGAGGCTGCCCGCGGTGCTGAAAACCCTCGCAGGCCTCCAGACCGTCGCCAGCCTGCCGCTGTTGTTCTTCCTCGGCCTTGGCCTGCGGCAGCGGTTCCGGTTGCGGTAATCCCTCGTCTTAAACGCGCGAAGCCGTGATGCGGGAAGCGGCTTCCTGCATTGCACCCCTCTCCCCACCGGGTAAGCTGGGGGAAAGACCCTCGGGGAACAGGGGGACAAGGCATGAGGAGTGGGCCGATGAAGCTGATAATCCGGGTTGTGATGGCGCTGGTGCTGACGGTTGCGGTGGTGGCGGGGCTGGTGCTGCTGCTGCCGGGCGAGAAGGTCGCGCGGCTGGCCGCCGATCAGCTGGAGGCGCAGACCGGGCGGCAGCTGGGGCTTGGCGGCAAGGTGAGCTTTACCTTCTGGCCGGTGCTGGGGGTCAAGGCGGATGCGGTGACGCTGTCCAATGCGGACTGGGCCGGGCCGGAGCCGATGCTGCGGGCGGAGCGGGTGACCATCGGCGTGGCGGCGGCGGATCTGCTGCAGGGCAACGTGCGGGTCACTGAGATCTCTGCCATCCTGCCGCATCTGAACCTGGCCACCAACGCGGACGGCATCGGCAACTGGGTCTTTGGCAGCGGCGCGGCGGCAGGCAGCACCGGGTCAGGCGAGGGTTCCGGGACGCCGCTGCGGATCGAGGCGGTGGAGCTGACGGGCGCCTCCCTGCGCTATACGGCGCATGGGGAAAGGCCGGTCGAGATGAGGAATGCCGATCTCAGCCTGCTGTGGCCGGAGCCTGACGGCACCGTCAATGCCAAGGCGACCCTGCGCCCGGCGGGCGAGCCGGTGGAGATCGACGCGGAAATCGGCACCTTTGCGGCGTTTCTGGCCGGCGAGGTCTCCTCTGTCGGCGCCACGGTGACGGCGCCCGGCGGCAAGGGGCGGTTTGACGGCCATGCCGATATCAATGGCGAGGCCAGCGGGCGGCTGACCTTCGGCGCCGAGAATGCCGTGCAGACCGGGGGGGCGCTGGGGGTATTCCTGCCGGACGCGCTGGCGCAGAAGGTAGTGTTCGGCGCCGATGTGACCTATACCGCCGACGGGCGTCTGTCGATGCGCGACCTGGCGGTTGAGCTGGGCCGGAACAAGCTGAGCGGGGCGGCGGATGTGGAATTTGCCAAGCGCCCGCAGATTACTGCCCGGCTGCAGGGCGGGGCGCTGGATTTCGCGGCCGTCACGGGCGCGGAGAAGCCGGACAGCCGCAGTGTTGCGACAGAGGGCTGGTCCCGGCAGGAGATCGACGCCTCGGCGCTGGGGCTGGCCGATGCCACGGTGGATCTGTCGTTTGACAGCCTGGACACAGGCAGCGTCAAGCTGGGGCCAAGTCAGGTGAACGTGACGGTCAAGCGCAAGCGGGCGGTGGTGAAGCTCCTGCCGGCCTCGATGTTCGGCGGCCAGGTGAAGGGGCGGCTGGTGGCCAACAACCGCGACGGGTTTTCGGTGGACGGCAAGCTGTCCTTCAGCGGCGTCCGGCTGGAGCGCGCCCTGGGCGAGACCGCAGGCTACCGCCGTCTTAACGGGACGGCGCTGGGCGAGCTGGAGTTCCTCGGCTCCGGCAGTTCGGTGGACGCGATCATGCGGTCGCTCAGCGGCGAGGGCCGGCTGGAAGCGGGCAAGGGGTTCTTCACCGGGTTCGATCTGGAGCAGCTGATGCGGTCCGGCGGCAATGGCGGCAGCACCGTGTTCGACCAGCTGACGGCGAGCTATACGATCGAGGGCGGCAACCTCAGAAACCAGGACCTCCTGGTGCTGCTCAAGGGGTTCCGCGCCGGTGGCAAGGGCCGGATCGGGCTGGGCGCGCGGGATCTGGACTATCTGTTCACGCCGCAGCTGGTGCGGGCGGGCGGCGATCAGGTTCTGACCATCCCGGTGCGCATCCGCGGCAGCTGGGAGGATCCGGACATCCGCCCGGATTTCAGCCAGGCACTGCAGCCGAAGCTGGACGGCATCGAGCAGGAGGCCAAGGACCGGGTGCGCCAGAAGCTGAGCGAGGAGCTGGATACAGAGATCGCGCCGGAACAGGACCTGAACGACCTGCTGAAGCAACGGATCGAGCAGGAAGCCCGCGACCAGCTGCTGAAGCTGTTGGGCGGCGACTAAGCCCCCCAGCCGGAAGCCGGGTCAAGGAGGGGCGAAGGCCCCCGGGCAACGTCCGGCCTGTCCTGGACGCGGCTGCAGGCGCCTTACGCTTGATTTGGCGCATCAAAGGACAAAACTGCCCTTGGATCGCGTCTCCGCAAAAGAAAAAGCGCCCGCCGAAGGCGGGCGCGGATCGCCTGCGTCAGCAGGCGAAATAACTCTTGATCAGGGCATCAGATGGTCTGGTCGTAGTCACCCACCAGCGGCTCGGTGCGGATCACCGCGTCGATATCGGCAAAGATCGCCCGCATCTCCGCCTCGCTTTCAGAGCTTTCGCAGACCACCACCAGGTTCGGTGTGTTGGACGACGCCCGCACCAGCCCCCAGGAGCCGTTGTCGAGGATAACCCGGGCGCCGTTCACGGTGACGACTTCCTTGATCGCGCGGCCGGCCAGCTGTTCGCCCGCCTCATGCTTGGCCACCAGCTTCTGCACCAGCCGCTCCAGCACACTGTATTTCTCGGTGTCGGCGCAATAGGGCGACATGGTCGGGGTGGACCAGGTCTTGGGCAGCGCCTTGCGCAGGTCGGACATCGACTGGTCCGGGTTGCGGTCCAGCATCTTGCAGACCTCTACCGCGACCCGCATGCCGCAGTCGTAGCCGCGGCCCACTGGTTCGGCCAGGAAGTAGTGGCCGGACTTCTCGAAACCCGCCAGCGCGCCGATCTCCTTGACCCGCCGCTTCATGTGGCTGTGGCCGGTCTTCCAGTAATCCGCGGTGACACCGTTCTTTTTCAGCTCAGGGTCAGAGGCAAACAGGCCGGTGGATTTCACATCCGCGACAAAGGTGGAGTTCGGATAGAGCTTGCTGAGGTCGCGGGCCATGATCACGCCCACCTTGTCGGCAAAGATCTCCTCGCCCTCGTCATCGACCACGCCGCAGCGGTCGCCGTCGCCGTCAAACCCCAGTGCCAGATCGGCGCCCGAGGCCTTCACCGATGCCGACATGTCGTGCAGCATCTCCATGGCTTCCGGGTTCGGGTTGTAATGCGGGAAGGTGTAGTCCAGCTCGTTGTGGCTCTCGACCACTTCCACACCCATGCGGGCGAACAGCTCCGGCGCAAAGGCCGAGGCTGTGCCGTTGCCTGTGGCGCAGACCACCTTGAGCGGGCGGGACATTTTGAAATCGCCCACCAGATCGTCGAGGTAGGCCTCTTTCACGCCATCCACGAACTCATAAGAGCCGCCGGGTGCGGGCTGGCCTTCGCCGTTCAGCACGATATCGCGCAGCTCGCCCATCTCGTCGGGGCCGTGGGTCAGCGGGCGGTCAAAGCCCATCTTGACACCGGTCCAGCCGTTGGGGTTGTGCGACGCGGTGACCATGGCGACCGCGGGCACATCCAGGTGGAACTGGGCGAAATAGGCCATCGGCGACAGGGCCGGGCCGATGTCCTTGACCTGAATGCCGGCCTGCATCAGGCCCAGGATCAGGGCGTTTTTGATGGCCAGCGAATAGTCGCGGTAGTCGTTGCCGACGGCGATCACCGGCGCGATGCCGCGCTTGCGCATCTGGGTGCCAAGGCCCAGGCCAAGCGCGGTCATGCCGGGGAGGTTGATCTCCTCCGGGTATTTCCAGCGGGCGTCATATTCGCGGAAACCCGTCGGCTTGATCATCGCGTCGCGCAGAAAGCTCCAGGTGTTCGGGGTCACCTCAGGCTGCGGTTTGGTCATGTCTGAAATACTCTTAATTGGGTCAAATACGGATGGGGTCAGCCTTGGCCAGCGCATCAAAGCGCATCAGGCTTTCAATCAGCTGCGGCATCTGGTCGAGGTAGATCATGTTCGGCCCGTCCGACGGCGCGCTGTCCGGGTCCTGATGGGTCTCGATGAAGACCGCAGCGATGCCCAGCGACACTGCCGCCCGCGCCATCAGCGGCGCGAATTCGCGCTGGCCGCCGGTGGAGCCGCCCTTGCCGCCGGGCTGCTGCACCGAATGGGTGGCGTCCATCACCACCGGGTAGCCGCCCTGCGCCATCTGCGGCAGCGAGCGCATGTCCGCGACCAGCGTGTTGTAGCCAAAGGAGGTTCCGCGCTCAGTCAGCAGGATGTTTTCGTTGCCGGTGCTTTCGACCTTGGCGACCACATTGGCCATGTCCCAGGGCGCCAGGAACTGGCCCTTCTTGATGTTCACCGCCTTGCCGGTGTTGCCTGCGGCCAGCAGCATGTCGGTCTGGCGGCACAGGAAGGCCGGGATCTGCAGGATGTCCACGGCCTCAGCCGCCACCGCGCATTGTTCCTCGGTGTGCACATCGGTCAGCACCGGCACGCCGAATTCGCTGCGGATGGTGTCCAGCACCTTCAGCCCCTCGTCGATGCCAAGACCGCGCTTGCCCGAGAGCGAGGTGCGGTTGGCCTTGTCATAGGACGCCTTGAACACGAACTGGGCGCCTGCCTTGTCGCAGGCTTCCTTGAGCCGCCCGGCGATCATCCTGGCGTGGTCTGCGGTTTCCAGCTGGCAGGGGCCGGCAATAAGTGTCAGCGGACAATCATTCCCGATGGTGAGGCCGGCGGTATCGATTTTTTTCATGAGCTTCCGATAGCTTTACGATGAGACCTGCTCCCGCAGGATAGACGCGGTAAGCGAACACATCAGGTAGATACCGGAAAAGATCAGGAAAGCCAAAACGGTATTCTCGAACTTGCGCGGATAGGAGGGCTCCTGGCTTGGCACCGGCTCCACCGCGGTGGTCAGGTAGCGGACCTGGCGGTTGGCCTCCAGCCGGGTGGTTTCCACTTGCTGCAAGGCCGATTGCAGCATCAGGTCGCGGGTGGCGAGGTCTGCCTGGGCCATCTGAATCTGGATGCGCAGGTTGGCAAGCGAATTTTCGCCGGCCGAGGCATCGACCATCCGGTTGTTGAGGCTGGCGATCACCGCCTCCAGCCGCCGGATGTCCGCCTCGGCACCGGACACCTTGGCCCGGTTGGGGCGGGCGTTATCCTGCAGGGCGGCCAGTTCCAGCCGTTTCTCCTCAAGCTGGATTTCAAAGGTGCCGATCTGCTGGCGCAGCGACGCCACCACACCCTCAGGGTCCAGCACGGAACCCTGCTGCTGCAGCACCACCAGCCGCTGCTGCGCAGCGCGGCGCTGGGCTTCGGCTTCGTCCAGGGCAGCCTCGGCCTCGGACATCTGATCCGCACGCTTCTGCTGCGACAGGCTGTTCACCTTCTCCTGGGCATAGGAAATCAGCTTGCGCGAAAACTCTGCCGCGGCCTCGGGGTCGGCGGCGGAGACTTCCATCCGCACCACGCCTTCAGTCGGGTCATAGCCGATCTTCACGTTGCGGCTGTAGGTGGCATAGGCCTCCTCGTTGGTGGGGGCGCTCTCCAGCCGCTGGATCGGGTCCAGCCAGTCCTGGGTGAAATGCGCCTTGAAGCCGGCCTCGCGGTCCAGCCGCAGCATGGCCTCCTTGGACATCAGGTAGCTTTGCACCGCGATCGAATCCTGGCTGGTGGCAAACTGGGTGCCCGACAGCAGCCCGCCGACGCCGCCGGCCGCGCTGTCGGCCTTGAGCACCAGAAACTCGGATTTCGACGAATACATCGGTGTCGCCACCGAATAGAAGTAAAAGCCTGCGGCCAGTGTCGGCAGGACCACAAAGAACGCGAGCCGGGCCGCCAGCAGCGACAGCTTGCGGCGGCGGCGGCGGGCGATGTCGCGCTGGATTTCCTGGATTTCGCGGTTGCGCCGTTCTGCCGGGCTCAGCTCGGCCGAGGGCAGGTTGGTCTTGGCGGCGGGCACTGTCTGCGGCAGCTGGACAGAGCCCGGCGCCTGCGGCGCGCCTGCGGGCTGCGCCTTGTTCTGGGGCACCACCAGCTCCAGCAGGTTGGCGCGGGCGAACGGGTCGATGCCGCGCTCGCGCAGCATCCGCACCGCCTCGAAATCGGAGGTGGCGTCCAGGTTGTGCTTTTGCGCCATGCGCCGGGCCAGGCGCAGCTGGCGGCCGGTCAGCCCTTCGCGGCGGATCGCCTCGATATCGGTTTCCATGCTGGCCTCGCGGGCGGAGCTGACCATGCCGGACAGCGGCGCGGCGCCGGCCCCGTCACGCTCAGCTGCAGGGGGGGGCGCCGCGGCCCGGGCGGCAGCGGCGCCTGCGGCCTGCGGCTCAGGCCGGGCGTGCGCCTGCGCGGCCACGGCGGCCGCGCCCTGTGCCGCCGGCGCGGCCCCGGCTTCGCGGGATCCGGCCGCAGCGGGGCTGCGGCGGATGCGGAATTTTTTAGCTCTCGGTTTCGTAGTCATAGAGCTGTTTCGCTTCTTCCAAAGTGTCAAACATATGCAGCTGTCCCTGCAGCAGGACCGCCGCGGAACGGGCAAACTTCTCCAGCGTCTTGGCCTGGTGCGAGACGATGATGATGGTGGTGGTCTGCAGGCGCTCCTGCAGGATCTCGCCGGCCTTGCGGTTGAACTCGACGTCGGTGGTGCTGGGCATGCCTTCGTCGATCAGGTAAATGTCGAAATCCAGCGCCAGCATCAGCGAAAAGCTGAACCGCGCCCGCATGCCCGAGGAATAGGTGCCGATCGGCTGGTCGAAATACTCCCGCAGGCCGCACAGCCAGCGGCAGTAGGCCTCGACGTAATCCGGGTCCAGCCCGTAAAGCTTGGCGATATAGCGGCAGTTTTCCATCGCCGACAGGCGGCTGATCACCCCGCCCATGAAGCCGAGGGGGAAGGAAATCTTGCAGTTGCGGCGGATTTCGCCCTCATCCGGCTTTTCCAGCCCGGCCATCATGTTGATCAGCGTGGTCTTGCCGGTGCCGTTCGGGGCCAGCACGCCCAGCGACTTGCCCGGCTCGACGCGGAACGACACGCGGTCAAGGATCACCTTGCGCTGGGTTCCCGTCCAGAAGGACTTGCTGACGTTTTCAAATTCAAGCATTGCTTGGTCCGGTGCTGCCCGTGCGGCCCCGCAAGGGGGGCTCTGTCTGCCTCAAGTTGCGCGGGCATTCTTGTGTGCCCGCGTCTCTTTCTTATCAAAAGAGTGTTAATGGCCTACGCGGCGAATTTGGCCTTATTATGTCGAATTGTGTCATAGATATTCAACGAAGTTTTAACCATTTGCCCCGCAACCGGCCTGTCCGCCCGGTTTTCAGGGGGCGGGCCAAAGCAGCGGGGCGGGGCATGACTGTTTCCCAGGATGAAACAATGGACGGCAGCCGGCAGCTTAAGGCGCAGATTCGCAACTGCCGGATCTGTGCGGAGCGCTTTGCCGCCACCGCCACCGCGCATGCGCCGCGGCCGGTGGTCTGGTTCCGCCCCTCCGCCCGGATCCTGATCGCGGGGCAGGCGCCGGGCGCGCGTGTGCACGGCAGCGGCCGGCCGTTTACTGATCCCTCCGGCGACCGGCTGCGCGCCTGGCTGGGGATGACCGAGGCGGAGTTTTACGACAAGGACCGGGTGGCGGTGGTGCCGATGGGGTTCTGTTTTCCGGGTTATAACGAGAAAAAAGCCGACCTGCCGCCCCCGGCGGTCTGCGGCAAAACCTGGCATCATCTGGTGATGGCGCAGTTGCCGCAGGTCCGGCTCAAGGTGCTGGTGGGGGCGCATGCGCAGCGCTATCACCTGGGGGTGAAGGCGCCGGTCACAGAGCTGGTGCGCGGCTGGCGGGATCATGCGCCGCAGGTCTTCCCCTTGCCGCATCCGTCCTGGCGTAATACCGCATGGCTGAAGAAAAACCCCTGGTTCGAGGCCGAACTGCTGCCGGTGCTGCAGGCCCGGGTGAAGGAGCTGATGCAATGACAGATGAAACCCCGCTGGATCTGGCCCATGCCGCGATGGAGGCAGCACCCGCCGAGGATGCCGCCCGCCTGCGGTTTTACGAGCGGCTGGCCGATGCAGAGCTGTTTTTGATGCTGGCGGCGGAAGCGGAGGGGGAGCAGATTTCGCCGGAGCTGTTCGAGACGCCAGACGGGGCCTTTGTGCTGGTGTTCGACCGCGAGGAGCGGCTGGCGGATTTTGCAGGCCAAGCGGTGCCTTACGCGGCGCTGTCGGGCCGGGTGATTACGCAGATGCTGGCCGGGCAGGGCATTGGCCTGGGGCTGAACCTGGAGGTGGCGCCCTCGGCCATCCTGATCCCGGCGGAGGCGGTCGGCTGGCTGAACCAGACGCTGGGCCACGCGCCGGATGAGGTGGAGGCCGCGGTGGAGATGTTCACCGCGCCCAAGGGCCTGCCGGAGGCGCTGCTGACGGCGCTGGATGCCAAGCTGGCCACCGCGGGCGGGCTGGCGGCGGCGGCTTATCTTGCAGGCGTGCGCTATGCCGGCGGCGGGCAGGGGCATCTCTTGGGCTTTGTCGGCGCCAAAGAAGCCGCGCAGCCGTCGCTGGCCAAGGCGGCAAGCGAGGCGCTCACCTTTTCCGGCATCGAGGCCGGGGCGATGGATGTGGCGTTCTTCGATGCGGATGACCCGGCGGCGGCCAAGCTTGCCCGCGCAGGGCTGCGCTTTGACCTGCCGCAGCCGCAAGCGCCGCAGGAGTACACTCCAGTGACGCCGGGCAGCGACCCCGATAAACCGCCGCGCCTCAAGTAGCCCGGCCTCGCCGCCCGCCGTTTTCGCCTTATCTGCTGCTGCAAGGGCGTGGCCAGGCGCCATGCCCGGCGATCCAGCAGGGAGGGAGAGAACGATGTCCATCAGACAGACAGCACATGACTTCTGCGAGGCCTGTGATGCAGGCAAGGGGTGGGACGTCTGCAAGGAATGGTGCGTGGAGGATGCCACGTTCTCTGTCCAGGCGGATGCGCTGGCGGAGATCAAGTCGCTTGCGGATTATACCGAATGGGCCAAGGGGCTGCTGACCCCGATGCCGGACGCCCATGCCGAGTTCAAATCCCTGGCGGTGGATGAGGACGCCAGCCGCGCGATCCTGTTTGCGGTGTTCCACGGCACCCACACGGTAGATGCCGGAAACGGCGCTCCGACGGGTAAAAAAGTGGCCTCGGATTACGTCTATGTGCTGGATTTCGACGGGCCGAAGATCCGCCATATGACAAAGGTCTGGAACGATGTGCATGCCCTGACGCAATTGGGCTGGATGTAGGGCCGCACATTGAAAACGCCCGCGGTGCCGCGGGCGCTGGGGTCATTTTAAAGGGCGGAGCGGTTACTCCGCCGCCGGTTCCAGTTTGTCCTGAGTCCGGGTCTCGAAGTCGCTGGCGTCGTGGCGCTCATGCAGCTGCATGTGCGGCTCGCCGAAGGAGCGGTTCACCATGCGGCCGCGCTGCACCGCCGGACGGGCGTCGATCGCCTTGGCCCAGCGGACCACGTTGGTATAGCTTTCCGCGTCCAGGAATTCGGCAGCATCGTAAAGGCGGCCCAGAACCAGCTGGCCGTACCACGGCCAGATCGCGATGTCGGCAATGGTATAGTCCTCACCGGCGATATAGGTGCGCTCCGCCAGCTGACGGTCCAGCACGTCCAGCTGGCGCTTGGCTTCCATTGCAAATCGGTCGATCGGGTACTGCCACTTCTCCGGCGCGTAGGCGTAGAAATGGCCGAAGCCGCCGCCCAGATAGGGCGCGCTGCCCATCTGCCAGAACAGCCAGTTCAGGGTCTCGGTGCGGGCCGGGCCGTCCTTGGGCAGGAAGTCCCCGAAGGTCTCTGCCAAATGCACCAGGATCGAGCCGCTCTCGAACACCCGCACCGGCTCTGCGCCGCTGCGGTCCATCAGCGCCGGGATCTTGGAGTTCGGGTTGATCTCGACAAAGCCGGAGCCGAACTGGTCGCCCTCGCCGATGTCGATCAGCCAGGCGTCATATTCGGCGCCCGCGTGGCCCTTGGCCAGCAGCTCCTCCAGCATCACGGTGACCTTCACCCCGTTCGGAGTCGCCAGCGAGTACAGCTGCAGCGGGTGCTCGCCGACCGGCAGTTCCTTGTCATGGGTGGCGCCGGCAACGGGGCGGTTGGTGGAGGCAAACTGGCCGCCATTGCCTTTTTCCCATTTCCAGACTTTCGGCGGGGTGTAGGAGGTATCGCTCATCTGTTGGGCCTTGTCCTGATTGTTCCTGTTCCGTGTCAATCGCACACGCTGGGGCGATCGGCTCCGGCTGAGATAAGGGGTTATTTGCAAATTCCAATGACTGGAAGGTCTGCGCGCGGAAATTTTACAATCCGCTCACGGGGCTCTCGTCTGCGGACACAGAGACGTGAGACCCCCTTCGCATTTGCTGCCGGGCCTATAATGTCGGTGCCGAAGCCGGAGAGCAAACCGGCGCCTGAGTTGAAACGATCACCAATGAAAGGGACGTTCCTATGAAGCGTTTTGTTATTGCTGCCGCGGCAGCGCTGTCCTTTGCCCTGCCGGCCTTTGCGGGGGAGCAATACGTCGACGGCACCGGCTATGCGGTGTCGGGCTATGACGTGGTCGCCTACCGCAGCCTGGAGATGAACCCGGTCGGCACGCCGCAGACCGCGCCGGTGCGCGGACACGCGGATTTCACCGCGGACTACAACGGCGCCACCTGGGCGTTCTCGAGTGCGGAGAACCGCGACAAGTTCCTGGAAAACCCGGCCTATTATGCGCCGCAGTATGACGGCCACTGCGCCTATGGCGTGTCCAAGGGCGGCAAGGTGCCGGCCAACCCGAACCTGTGGCGCATCGTCGATGACAAGCTGTACCTGAACATCACCGACGTTGTGGTCGGCTTCTGGGAGGAAGACATTCCGGGCAATATCAACCTGGCCGAAGGTAACTGGCCCGGGATTGAACCCAAGGCGGCCTCCGACAGCGTGATCCCCAAGTTCACCTCCGAAGGCCCGGTGGCGAACTGATTTGCAACTTGCAGGCAAGGCGAGGGCTTTGCCTGCAAGGCGCTCAATGTGAACTTCGAGCCTATTTTGCTAGTGTTTAGAAGGCTTTAAGCGTCCGCTATGGAGTGCCCTGCGGCTGCGGCTGAACGGAAGGCCCCGAACAAGTGCCGTGCAGTGCAACTGACGCCGTGCCTGCCAGAACCAAACAGACGGCGGGGGCCGCATAAACCGCGTGTTACTCAATTCCACCGGTCAAATCCTGCGCAAGCATCAGCGCATTGCCGTCGAGATCGTAGAAAGTCGCGGTTTTGACCATGCCCTCGACGACATCCGTCTCGCCATCAAATTTGACTTTGGCCTGCTCCAGTTTCTGCCGGGCCGAATCCAGATCAGCGATCCCGAAGACTGGCACGCAGTTGCCGGGGGCTGGCTTAGTGTGCTCGCCAAGGCCGATGGCGACACCTGGTGTGTTCGTCTGAACCTCGGACCAGCCCGCCTCATCGGCATGGTAGAGCAGCTCAAATCCCAACATGGTTTCGTACCACTTTGCGCTCGCATGGCGATCTTTGACTGACATTGCGATGGTGATGGTTTGATCGACTGCAACGAGTGGCATGGGCTTTCCTTATGATTCAAAATATACTAACTATACTTTATGGACATTGGAATGTTTGTCAACGTCACATCAAAGGCTTGGGCAATGCCCATACTCGCGTGCCTGCATTCGGGCGTGGCCGGACGGCAGGCGCCCCTATTGACTGCGACCGGTGCAGGCAGAACCGCCTTCGCGCAAAGCATGGATCACCTGATTGAAATCGGATTGATTGAACGGAATCCCGGGTATGGTCATCCGCTGCGCCCAGAATTCCGCCTTACACAGTCGGGAATTTCGGCGGCGGCCATTGCCCGTAAGATCTACGATGTTTCGGCAAAGGAAGATCAGCCTTTGCTGCGCCGCTCATGGACTTTGCCGATTCTGACATCGCTCCGCACACCAAGCCATTTCAGCGGCATCAAGCGGAACCTGCCGGCGATAACGGACCGGGCGTTGTCCCAGTCATTGAAATCCATGGAGTCAAAAAACTGGGTGTGCCGCAGCGTAGATGTCGCCGCCCGCCCGCCGAGGTCTATCTATTGCGCGGTGAACACTGGTGGCCTGATCAGCCAGATCATCGCGCCTGAAATTAGGTTCATTTGAAGAAACCGCCATTCGTTGATAGATGACGAGGGTCATGAACGTCTCGCGTGCAGGTCAAAGAGACTGAAAGGCCGCAAGGTCCCCCTCGGCGCAGACTGTACGCTGCTTGCCAGCCAATCAACACATGCAGGCCGTCTTGGAAGGCGGGAGGTCTCATAAAGCAAAAGCCCCGGACGCAATGCCGGGGCTTTGAAATCTCAAACTGCCGCCGGGTTCAGCGGCGGCGGTCGCGGCGCGAGGACATCGGCTGGAACGCCACGCCCACATGCGCCTCGCAATAGGGTTTGCCCTGCTGGGCGGGCAGGCCGCAGAACCAGAAGTCCTCGGTCGCCGGGTCGCCCACCGGCCACTTGCAGGTGCGCTCGGTCAGCTCCATCAGGCCCAGCTTCTTGGCTTTCTTCTCGACCTCGTTCACCTTGGCCAGCGCCTCGGGGCTGATTTCATTGGCCGAGGGCTGCGGCGGCAGCGGCTGGCCGGCCGGGATGATCTGGCGGCGCGCAGGCGTTGCGGGCTTGGCGTCGGCTGCGGGCTGGGCCGCGGCCGGGCGGGCCGGTTCGGTCTTGGGCTGCGGCTTGGGCTTGGGCGCGGCCGCAGGTTTTGGCGCGGCAGCGGCGGGGGCTGCTGCGGGCTTTTCCTTGGGTTCAGCCGCCTTGGCGCCGCCGCTGTTGCGGTTGGACAGGCCGAGCCGGTGCACTTTGCCGATCACGGCGTTGCGGGTCACTCCGCCCAGTTCTTTTGCGATCTGGCTGGCCGACTGGCCTTCGCCCCACATTTTCTTGAGCAGTTCGACGCGCTCGTCTGTCCAGGACATCTGTTGCCTTTCCAAGCTAATAGCGGCCCCAGGGGTTCTGCGGCCGCCATCATATTCCGTGTGATCGCTCTATTTTAATCACTGCGGGCGGAGTTACAAGGCATCTTGCGCCCCAAGCGGCAGCCGTTATGCAGGCAAGGCAGCAAAAAACACAAGGGGGCAGCATGGCGGATCGGGGATATCAGGTCGAACTGGGGGCGCGCAGGTTCGGGCAGGTGAACTGGCTGGGGCTCAAGGCGCTGGCCTGGCGCGAGGTGAAACGGTTCCTGGTGGTCTGGACCCAGACCCTGCTGGCGCCGCTGGTGACCGCGGCGCTGTTCCTGATGATCTTCAACATCGCCATCGGCCCGCGGCGCGGCGATGTGATGGGGGTGCCGTTCCTGACCTTCCTGGCGCCGGGCATCATGATGATGACGGTGATCCAGAATGCCTTTGCCAACACGTCGTCCTCGATCGTGATTGCCAAGGTGCAGGGCAATATCGTCGACACGCTGATGCCGCCGCTGTCGGGGCTGGAGATCCTGCTGGGCTACCTGGCGGGCGCGGTGGCGCGCGGCACGCTGGTGGCGCTGGGCATCGGGCTGGGGCTGATGGCGGTCTTGCAGATCGTGCCCGCGCATCCGCTGGCGGCGCTGCTGTTCATCGTGCTGGGCGCGGCCTTCCTGGGGGGCTTGGGGATCGTGGCCGGGGTTTTTGCCGACAAGTTCGACCAGATGGCGGCAATCACCAATTTCATCGTGACGCCCTTGGCGTTTCTGTCCGGCACCTTCTATTCGGTGGAGGCGCTGCCGCCGGTGCTCAAGGCGATCTCGCATCTGAACCCGGTGTTCTACCTGATCGACGGGGTGCGATTCGGGGTGATCGGCACTTCCGACAGCTCGCCCTGGCTGGGGCTGGCGGTCTGCAGCGGCGCGACCCTGGCAGTCTGCGCGCTGGCCTGGATGATGCTGCGCACCGGCTACCGGCTGAAGCCCTGACGCTGGCTGCCCGCGCCTGCGGTTCCCGCTAGGGGCTCAGTTTCCGGCCGCCGCCGCCCGGCCGGCGGGCGGGCGGACCCGCCCCTCCCGCCAGGCAAGCACGGCGGCCCCGGTCAGGATGATCACGGCGCCAAGGGCGGAAACCGCATCCGGCACCGCGCCAAAGCCCAGAAAGTCGTAAAGCGCCGCAAACACCAGCGTGGCATAGCTGAACGGCGCCACGAACGAGGCATCGGCCCGCGCCATGCCGTTGATGAAACAGGCCTGTGCGCAGGCCATCAGCAGACCCAGCGTTGCCAGCGCGCCCCATTGGCCCGGGCTGGGCATCTGCCAGACAGGCAGCACCGCGCAACTGGCAATCATCAGCCCTAGCAGGTTGTTGACCCAGAGGACCTGCAAGGGCGCCTCGCGGCCCGCCAGCTTCTTGATAAAGATCAGCTCCAGCCCCATCACTGCCGCCGCCCCAAGCGCCAGCAGCGCCGCGGGCTGGAAGCTGGCGGGCGTGGGCCGCAAAAGGATCATCGCGCCAATCATCGCAATCAGCGCCGCACCCCAGCGCCAGGGGCCGACCCGCTCTCCCAAGAGCGGAATGGCCAGCAGCATCCCGAAGACCGGGTTCAGAAATGTGATCGCGGTGGCGTCGGCCAGCGGGATATAGGCGACGGAGGCAAACATCAGCGTGACGCCCGCCCAGCCAAAGGAAGTGCGCCCGATGTGATAGCCCCAATGCGGCCGGGTGAACTTGGGCCGCAGGGCCAGCACCGCGGCCGAGATTGCCATGAAGGCGAACAGGAAGCGTCCATGGCTGATCTGCAACGGGTGCAGCGGGGCGCCCAGCAGATCCGTTCCCAGCGCCTTGGCCATCAGGGTGGTGCCGGCAATGAAGGTTGTCGCCGCCAGGATCAGGGCAGCGGCCAGAAGCGGGTTTTGCGGGGTGTCGCGGGTCATCGCCAAGCGGTGCGGCAAGCCGCCGCGGGATGCAAGGGGAAAGGTTTCGGCGGCCGGCGAACGCTTGAGGCGCAGACGGGGCGCTGCCCCGCAGGTCCGGAAAGAAGAAGGGCGCTGCCCCTCTTGGCCTGACGGCCAATTCACCCCGGAGTATTTCACCAAAGGTGAATGGGACGGGCTGCGCGCTGCGGCGGTTCGGCAGGGCGGACTGAACAAAAGGGGTTTTCTTTCGTTAAAACCTCCACTATGGAACCCCCCATGATCAAACGCGCAGATATCACCGTTTCGCGACGCCGACGCCGCCTGGCGTGACCGGCCCCTGATCTGTTGTGCCTGCCATGCGGCACATCCCCCCTTCTAAATCCATTGATCCCCCGTTGACCCAAGGCCAAGCTTACGTCACAGCTTTGGCTTCTACCTGTGAAAAGGATGATCCTGATGATCCCGTCCGTTCTGCCGACCTACAACCGTGCACCGCTGGAATTCGTCAAAGGCGAAGGCGCCTGGCTGACCGCGGCGGACGGGCGCCGCTTTCTGGATCTGGGCTCCGGCATTGCAGTGAATGCGCTGGGCCATGCCCATCCGGCGCTGGTGGAGGCGCTGACGTCGCAGGCGCAGAACCTGTGGCATGTCTCCAACCTCTACCACATCCCGCAGCAGCAGGCGCTGGCGGACAAACTGGTGGAGCATACCTTTGCCGATACCGTGTTCTTCACCAACTCCGGCACCGAGGCCTGCGAGCTGGCGGTGAAGATGGCGCGCAAGTTTTTCCACGACAAGGGCCAGCCCGAGCGGGTGGAGATCATCACCTTTGACGGCTCCTTCCATGGCCGGTCGTCTGCCGGTATCGCTGCGGCGGGCTCCGAAAAGATGACCAAGGGCTTTGGCCCGCTGCTGCCAGGTTTCGTGCACCTGACATTCGGGGATCTGGATGGCGTTACCGATGCTGTCTCGGACCAGACCGCCGCGATCATGATTGAACCGGTGCAGGGCGAGGGCGGCATCCGCCCGGTCCCGGATGCAGAGCTGAAGGCGCTTCGGCAGATCTGCGACGAGCATGGCCTGTTGCTGATCCTCGATGAGGTGCAGTGCGGGGTGGGGCGCACCGGCAAGCTGTTTGCCCATGAATGGGCGGGCATCACGCCTGACATCATGATGGTGGCCAAGGGCATCGGCGGCGGCTTCCCGCTGGGTGCGGTTCTGGCCACCGAGGACGCCGCCAGCGGCATGACCGCAGGCACCCACGGCTCCACCTATGGCGGCAACCCCTTGGGCTGCGCGGTGGGCTGCGCCGTGATCGACCATATCGCCGACGTGGCCTTTTTGGCGGAGGTGAACCGCAAGGCGGGCCTGCTGCGGCAGAAACTGGAAGGCCTGGTGGCCGATCACCCTGAGGTCTTTGAGGAGGTGCGCGGCTCCGGCCTGATGCTGGGCCTCAAGTGCAAGGCGGCCAACACTGATGTGGTCAACGCAGGCTATGCAAACGAACTGATCACCGTCCCGGCCGCGGACAATGTGATCCGGCTGCTGCCGCCGCTGACCCTGACCGATGAGGACATCGCCGAGGCCGTCAGCCGCCTCGATAAAACCGCGGCCCAAGTCGAAGCGGCCTGATTTTCACCTTTGCAGAAATACTCCCGGGGGTCCGGGGGCAGGCAGCCCCCGGCCTTCGTCAGAAAAAAGCGATACGATCATGAACCATTTCCTCGATATCCACAAAACCGCTCCTGCCGATCTGCGGACCATCATCGACCAGGCCAAAGCCACCAAGCAGGCGCGCCTGGGCCGCCCCAAGGCGGCGCTGGATGATGAGCTGCCGCTGAAGGACCGGATGGTGGCGCTGATTTTTGAGAAACCCTCGACCCGGACCCGCGTGTCCTTTGACGTGGGCGTGCGCCAGATGGGCGGCCAGACCATGGTGCTGTCGGGCAAGGATATGCAGCTGGGCCATGGGGAGACCATCGCCGACACCGCCCGCGTGCTCAGCCGCTATGTCGACATGATCATGATCCGCACCTTCGACGAGACCGTGCTGACCGAGATGGCGGAATACTCCGACGTGCCGGTGATCAACGGCCTGACGGACCGCACCCACCCCTGCCAGATCATGGCCGACGTGCAAACCTATGAAGAGCACCGCGGCTCCATCAAGGGCAAGAAGGTGGTCTGGTGCGGCGACGGCAACAACGTCTGCGCCTCCTTCATCCATGCGGCCGGCCAGTTCGGCTTCGACCTCACCTTCACCGGTCCCTCGCAGCTGGACCCGGAGGAGGAGTTCATGGGGCTGGCGCGCAAGGCAGGGTCCAAGATCGTGGTTGAACGGGACGCGGCGAAGGCCGTGGAAGGCGCCGATCTGGTGGTGGCTGACACCTGGGTGTCGATGCACGACAGCCAGTCCTCCAAGGAGCGGCGCCACAACATGCTGCGCCCGTATCAGGTCAATGACGCGCTGATGGCCCATGCCAAGCCCGATGCGCTGTTCATGCACTGCCTGCCGGCCCACCGCGAGGAGGAAGTGACCTCCGCCGTGATGGACGGCCCGCAGTCGGTGATCTTTGACGAGGCGGAAAACCGTCTGCATGCGCAGAAGGCCATCATGCGCTGGTGCCTGGGCGGCTGAGGCTGTCAGGACGCTGCCAGGCTTCGGCCGGATAGCCTGCTGGGCGTGGCGCCGGGCCTGCGGCCCGGCGCGGTGCCTGAAACGCAGGCAATGCGCTTGCGGCCCGGGCAGGGCGGCAGATTGGGCTAACCCATGCCGGTCTCCGGGACCCCTTGCGCGGGTACTGAATTGCCCCCAGCATCTCTCTGTCACATACGGGGAGGTCCAGCGATGGCAGATACATCACCAAAACCGGTTGCACTGATCGTGGGCGCAGGGGCGGGCCTGTCGGCCTCCTTTGCGCGGGCGCTTTCCCGGGACGGCTATGCGCTGCATCTGGCGGCGCGCAATACCGCCAAGCTGGAGCCGCTGGCGGCGGACACCGGGGCGCAGCTGCATCCCCTGGATGGCACCGATGCGGAGGGCATCCGCCAGCTTGTGGAAGGTGTGCCGGGCGATTTGCGGGTGGCCTGCTACAATCCTTCCGCCCGGGTCCGCGGCCCGCTGAAAGACCTTGATCCGGAACAGGTGCGCAAGGCGGTGGAGGTGACCGCCTATGGCGCTTTCCTGCTGGGGCAGGCGGCGGCCAAGCGGATGCTGGCGCAGCAGCCCGCCAACGGGCGGCGGGGCACCATCCTGTTCACTGGCGCTTCGGCAGGGGTCAAGGGCTTTGCGCAGTCGGCGCCCTTTGCCATGGGAAAATTCGCGCAGCGCGGACTGGCGCAGTCGATGGCCCGGGAGCTGCACCCCAAGGGCATCCATGTCGCCTGGATCAATATCGACGGCGGCATCCGCAATGCCTTCCGCCCGGAGCGGACTGAGGCAGAGGATAATCCCGACAGCATGCTGAACCCCGAGGCCATCGCCCGGGAATACATGCATCTGATCGGCCAGGACCGCTCTGCCTGGAGCGATGAACTGGTGCTGCGGCCCTGGGTGGAGCGGTTCTGAGCGCAAAAGAAAAGCCCCCGCCGCCGGATGGCGCGGGGGCTCGCTGTGTCTTTGCTGCGGTGCGGCTCAGCCGACGAAGGTGTTCAGCACCAGATAAATCACGGTTGACAGCAGCGCGGCGGCGGGGACGGTGATCACCCAGGCGGCCACGATGGTCATGAAGTGGCTGCGGCGCACCAGCTTGCGGCGGCGGCGTTCCTCCGGCGCGATGCGTTTCTCTGCCGGGCGGCCTTCGGCGGATTTCTTCAGGCGGCGCTCCATGTGCCACTCGCGGAAGAATCCGACGCCGAACACCGCGCCCACCGCGATATGGGTGGAGGAGACCGGCAGGCCCAGCCAGCTGGCCACGATCACGGTGATCGCCGCCGACAGCGACACGCAGTAGGCGCGCATCGGGTTCAGCTTGGTGATCTGGCTGCCGACCATACGGATCAGCTTGGGGCCGAACAGGAACAGGCCGAAGGAGATGCCGAAGGCGCCGATCACCATCACCCAGGTCGGGATCGTCACCTTGGAGGCGAAATCGCCGAACTCGGTCGCGTGCACGATTGCGGCCAGCGGGCCGACCGCGTTGGCGACGTCATTGGCGCCGTGGGCAAAGGACAGAAGCGCGGCAGAGATCACCAGCGGCAGGCCGAACAGCGCCTTCAGCGACTTGTTGCGGTTCTCCATGCCCTCGGACTGGCGCTTGATCAGCGGGGCGGTGACCACATAGGCCAGCGCGCCCATCGCAGCACCGATCAGCAGCGCGGTCTGCAGGTCGATCTTGACGATCTTCTTCAGCCCCTTCAGCGCCAGGTAAGAGGCAAAGGCGCCTGCCATGATGCCGACCAGCACCGGCACCCAGCGGCGCGCAGCAGCGATCTTGTCCTCCTGGTAGATGATCTTGGCCTTGATGAAGGCCAGGAACAGCGCGGCAATGATGCCGCCCAGCACCGGCGAGATCACCCAGCTGGCGGCGATCTTGCCCATGGTGGGCCAGTTCACCGCGGCAGTGCCCGCAGCGGCCACCCCGGCGCCCAGCACGCCGCCCACAACCGAGTGAGTGGTGGACACGGGCGCGCCGACCCAGGTGGCCAGGTTCACCCACAGCGCCGAGGAGATCAGCGCCGCCATCATCGCCCAGATAAAGACATTGCTGCTGGCAACTGCGGCCGGGTCGATAATGCCCTTGGAGATCGTCGACACCACGTCGCCGCCCGCCAGAAGCGCGCCGGCGCTTTCGGCAACGGCGGCAATCACGATGGCGCCGCCCATGGTCAGCGCGTTGGCGCCCACCGCCGGGCCCATGTTGTTGGCCACGTCATTGGCGCCGATGTTGATCGCCATGTAGGCGCCAAAGGCCGCGGCGGCGATCACCACCATGCTCATGGCGGAACCGCCGAAAAAGACGCCGGCGCCGAGGCCTGCCAGCACGATGAAGGCCAGTGCAATGCCCGGCGCCACCAGCGGGCGGGAGACATAGGCGGTGGCCAGTTCGAGCTGGGAGATCCGGTTCAGGTCCTTGTCCAGCGTGGTCCATTGCGTGCGCTGGGGTGCATCGCTCATAGTCGTATTCCTGATTCTGAGGTCTGCGGACGCGCCTAACGCCGCTGCGGGAGCGGTTCAAGCGTCTGACATGAAAATGTCACATAACTTTTACAATTGACGCAACAGCGCCTGCAGCTGCGGTTCCTGCACCAGTTCCGCGGCCTCTTCCGGGCGCATCCACTGGCGTTTGCGCTGGTCGGACTCGGGATAATCTTCCGCAAGCGTCTCCACTTCCGCGGAAAAGATCAGCGTGGTCACCGGCTCGTCAACGCCGTGATCGCGGCGTTTGACGTAATTGTATTCGCCGATGGGCTGCTTAGAGACGCTCGCGGACCTGACGCCGGCTTCCTCCCAGGCTTCCTGCAGCGCCGAGGCCGGACCGTCCTTGCCCTCGACCGGCCAGCCCTTGGGGATGATCCAGCGGCCGGTGCCGCGGCTGGTGATCATCAGCACCTCCTTGCCGTCCGCGCCGGTGCGGTAGCACAGCGCGGCAACTTGCAGGCGGTTCGGTCGTTTCAGCATCGGCCTGAGGATTTCCTCCCAGGCGCGGGTCAGGGTTCGGGTCATCTCTGCTCAGCCTTTGGTGTTGGGTTGGCCCCATGTTCTTGTGCGAAGTTGTGGGAAAGTATGCGTACTTGCCCGGAATTTCAAGGCTGCCGCCGGTAAGGAGCCGCGCTGCGCGGTTTTGCGGGCCCGGTTTGACGGCCAGGTTACGGCTTCGTCCGCAGTATGGCAGCAGACCGTGAAGAAAGCGCTTATACGCCAGCCTCCGGCGTTCAGGCGGCAGGCGGCGGCGCTCCCGCCCGCTGGCCGCGCATCCAGGATGCGCTGCCGGCCGTTGGGCCGGGCAGCGTGCCGGGGGCACGCTGCGGGCCTGCGCCGGAGTGCTACTTGCGCCGTTTCGCGCGCAGCGTCGGGTCTTCCTGGGTCGGATCCTCGGGCCAGGGGTGCTTGGGGTACTGGGCGCGCATGTCCTTCCTGACATCGGCATAGGAGCCGGCCCAGAAGCCGGGCAGGTCGCGGGTGATCTGGATCGGGCGCTGGGCCGGCGACAAGAGCGAGACCTTGAGCGGCACGCCGCCGACGGCCGGATGGCGGGTGACGCCGAACATCTCCTGCAGCCGGACCGAGATTTCGGGGATCTCGCCGTCATAGCTGATCGGGATCTTGCGCCCCAGCGGAGTGATAAAACTGCCCGGCGCCTCGCGGTCCAGCAGCTGCGTCTGCTCCCAGCTGAGCGCCGCCTTGAGCGCGGGCAGCAGGTCGAAGCGTTTCCAGTCCTCCGCCGATTTCACCCCGCCCAGCATCGGCAGCAGCCAGTCCTCCAGCGCGTTCATCAGGCCGGGGATGGAGAAATCCGGCAGGTCAAAGCCTTCCGCCCTGACCAGCTCCACCCGTGCGGCCAGCCGCGCCGCGGCGCCGGTCAGCCGCAGGCCCAGATCGCGCACCCCGTCCAGCATCGCCCGCGCCACCGCGTCCGGCGGCACGTCCTTCCAGATGCGGTCGTCCAGCACCACGGCGCCGAACCGCTCCTGCTGGCGCGCCACCACCCGGCGGTCGCGCTTGGACCATTCGCAGACGTCGGCCCAGATGATCTGATCCGCAAACAGCTCGCGGATTTCCGCCAGCGAAATCTGCGCTGCCATCCGGATCCTGGCCTCGCGCGGGTTGCCGTCGGTATCGAGCGCCACGATGAAGGGTGCCCCCGCCAGCGTGTCGCCGCCGTCCAGAATGGCGCCCTTGCCGCCCGACAGCACAAACCGCGGGTTATCGCCCTTGCGGCGCTGGCCCACGCGGTCGGGATAGGCAAGCGCGGCCATCATCGCCGCTGACAGCCCCGCATCCCGGCGGCCCGCCTGTTTCTCCAGCCGCCGCGCCTCGCTCTTGATCCGCTCCACTACGGGGCGGTTCAGCTGGTAGGGGTGATTGCGCTCAAACCCTTTGGGATCGCGCAGCGCCTTCAGCCGCAGCGAGAGGTCCGCAGGCGCACCGCGCAGCGGGTCGCGTTCGCCCAGTAGCGCCGCCAGCGGTGCGGCAGAGGGGCCGCCCTTCAGCAGCATATGGCCAAGCCGCGGATGCAGGGGCAGGGCCGCCAGCGCCTTGCCATGCTCAGTAATCCGCCCCTGCGTATCCAGCGCCCCCAGCATGTGCAAAAGCGCCTGCGCCTCTGCCATGGCACCCGCAGGCGGCAAAGTCAGGAAAGACAGATCGTCCGGCGCCGCGCCCCACAGCGCCAGCTCCAGCGCCAGCGCGGTCAAATCGGCGCTCTCGATCTCGGCCGGGGGGAAGGCCATCAGCGCGCCTTCCTCGCCCTTGGTCCACAGCCGGTAGCAGATGCCTGCGGCCACACGGCCTGCACGGCCCTGCCGCTGGGTGGCCTCGGCGCGGGTCACTTTCTCGGTCACCAGCCGCGACATGCCGGAGCCGGGATCAAACCGCGCGCGCCGCGCCTGGCCCATATCCACCACCACCCGGATGTCCTGAATGGTCAATGAGGTCTCGGCGATCGAGGTCGCCAGCACCACCTTGCGGCCCTGCGCCTCCGGCTGGATCGCGGCGCGCTGCTCGGCAAAGGGCAGGGCGCCGAACAGCGGGCGGATATGACAATGGCCGGGCAGGCGCTTCTCCAGCGCGCCGGCGGCGCGGCGGATCTCGCCCTCGCCGGGCAGGAACACCAGAATGCCGCCGCCGGAAGCCTTTGTGTCTCTCTCCGCCTGCACCACCAGATCCGCCAGCGCGTCCACGCGGCGGGCCTGCGCGGGCAGGGGGCGCTCCAGCCAGCGGGTCTCCACCGGGTAACTGCGCCCCTCGGACGTCACCATCGGCGCATCCATCAGCGCCGCCACCGGCCCGGCGTCCAGCGTCGCCGACATCGCCAGCAGCATCAGGTCATCGCGCAGCGCGCCTGCCACCTCCAGACACAGCGCCAGCCCCAGATCGGCGTTCAGGGAGCGTTCGTGGAATTCGTCAAAGATCACCGCGCCGACGCCGGGCAGGTCCGGGCTGGACTGCAGCATCCGGGTCAGGATGCCCTCGGTCACCACTTCGATCCGCGTGGCCTTAGAGACCTTGGCATCGCCGCGCACCCTGTAGCCGACGGTCTGGCCCGGCTTTTCGCCCAGCGTCTCTGCCATCCGCTCAGCTGCGGCGCGGGCGGCCAGGCGGCGGGGTTCCAGCATCACGATGCGGCCCTCGGTCAGCCCGGCCTCCAGCATCGCCAGCGGCACCCGCGTGGTCTTGCCCGCACCGGGCGGCGCCTGCAGCACGGCACGGCCGCGGGTGCGCAAGGCTTCCAGCAGTTCGGGGAGGGCGTCTTCGATCGGCAATCTGGTCATGCCCGCCTTATCGCCAAAGGCGCGGGGGAGGTCTAGCGGTGTGTACGGAGCCGTGCCTCGGAAAAATGCGCTAAGGGCAGAGCCCGTCCGCGGGCGGAAGCGAAGCGCCCGCCCATGGGGGCGGACGGGCGCTGCCCGGCGTGCCGCCGGGCGGACAAGTCCATTTGCGTGATAGTTTTTGAAGCGCGTTTGGGGTGTCGATCCGTTACTCCCACTGCGCAAACCGCACCAACCGCGGCGGATTTGCCGCCTTTCCTGCAGCGCCTGCTGATGTAGGTTGCCCGGCAGACGGCAGGGGCTGGACTTTGCAGCATGGCTTGCGCCAAGGTCCGCCCATTACGACAGGAAGGCACGCATGGATACCGAACAGCTGACGCAAAAGATCCTTGATGGCGACCGCCGGGCGCTGGCCCGGGCCATCACCCTGGTGGAAAGCGGCCGCAAGGATCACCGCGCCAAAGCGGGCGAGCTGCTGTCGGAACTGGCCAAGCACAAGCGCCAGTCGCTGCGCATCGGCCTGTCGGGCACGCCGGGGGTGGGCAAATCCACCTTCATCGAAAGCTTCGGCATGATGCTGACAGGCCTCGGCCTGCGGGTGGCGGTGCTGGCGGTCGATCCCAGCTCGGCGCGCTCCGGCGGCTCGATCCTGGGCGACAAGACCCGGATGGAACGGCTCAGCCGCGACAAGAACGCCTTTATCCGCCCGTCCCCCAGCCAAAGCCACCTGGGCGGCGTCGCCCGCCGCTCCCGCGAAGCCGTGGCGCTGTGCGAGGCGGCAGGGTTCGACGTGGTGCTGATCGAGACCGTCGGCGTCGGCCAGTCGGAAACCGTGGTGGCAGAGATGTCGGACCTGTTCCTGCTCTTGCTGGCGCCTGCCGGCGGGGATGAGCTGCAGGGGGTGAAGCGCGGCATCATGGAAATGGCCGACCTCATCCTGGTGAACAAGGCCGACGGGCCGCTGAAACCCGTCGCCACCCGCACCTGCGCCGACTATTCAGGCGCCCTGCGGCTGCTGCGCAAGCGCCCGCAGGACCCCGAAGGCTTCCCCAAGGCGCTGATGGTCTCAGCCGTCGAGGAACACGGGCTGGACAACGCCTGGGAGGAGATGCAGGCGCTGACCGCCTGGCGCAAGGAAAACGGCCACTGGGACCGCCGCCGCGCCGATCAGGCCTGCTACTGGTTCGACCAGGAGGTGCGCCAGGCGCTTTTGGCGCGGCTGGAGACGCCGGAGGCCAAGGCGCAGATGGCGGAGCTCGCCGGTACGGTCTCCGAGGGCGGCAAAAGCCCGGGCGAGGCGGCGCGGATCATGCTGCAGGCGCTGGGCGCTGCCTGACGGCGGCTGGCGGGGTGAAAAAGGGCGGCCGCAGGGGCTTGCAGCCGGCCGGAAACGGGTGCAGTAAACCGGGCAAGAAAGCTGAGTTGAATCACTTGACGCTGTTGCCGGTTGAGCGTAAGAGCAGCGGACCAGTTTTCGGGCGCAGCCAATGGCCGCGCCCCTTGTGATTTGGCGCCGGACTGCCAGCGCCTCCAAAAAACGAAGGATGAAGATATGTCGCGCCGTTGCGAACTGACCGGAAAAGGCCCGATGACTGGCAACAATGTCAGCCACGCCAACAACAAAACCAAGCGCCGCTTTCTGCCCAACCTGAACGACGTGACCCTGCAGTCCGAAGTTCTGGGCCGTGGCGTCAAGCTGCGCATCTCCGCAGCCGCCCTGCGCTCGGTCGACCACCGCGGCGGCCTGGACGCGTTCCTGGCCAAAGCCAAGGACGAAGAGCTGTCGGCAAACGCGCTGAAAGTGAAGAAAGAGATCGCCAAGGCACAAGCCGCACAGGCTTGATAGACTTGGCCTGATCCCTTCACCGGATCGGATTACGCACACCGCGCAGAGGCAGCTCTGCGCGGTGTTTGCGTTTGCGCAATCTGCCGCAGGGTTGCGCCTTGCCCCCGCCGCGCGGCAGGGGCATACCTGCCTGTGATGACACGCCTCCTGCGCATATGCCTTGGCCTGTTCCTGGCCCTGACGGTCGCCCTGACGGCCCACAGCGCCGCCGCCCGGCAGGGGGAGCGCGATGCCGCAGGCCGGATGGTGATCTGCACTGGCACCGGCCCGGTCACCATCTATGTGGACAGCGAAGGGCAGCCGGTAAAGCCGCCGCACCATTGCCCCGATTGCGTGATGCATGTGCTGGACGCGGTGATGCAGCCGGCGGGGCTGATGCCGCCGGTTGAGGTTTGCGGCACGGTGACGGCGGGCCGGAAGGCGGTGCCAGCCTCCGTTCAGCAGATCCTGCGCGCCACCGCCCGTGCGCCGCCGGCCATTGCCTGACCGGCCAAGCAAACCATCCATTTCAAAACTGAATATCTACCCAGAGGAGACAGGATATGTCCCTGAAGTCTGTTGTTTTTGCAGCCGCGGCTGCTGCTGCCGTCGCCACCTCCGCCTTTGCAGGCGATGCCATGATCATGGTGCACGACCAATACGCGCGGGTCTCGTCGCCCACCGCCAAAGCTGGTGCCGCCTTCATGGAAATCATCAACAAGGGCGAAGCCGGCGATCAGCTCATTGATGTGCGCTCCGACGTGGCCGCCAAGGTGCAGTTGCACACGCACAAGGAAGGCGGCGACGGCGTCATGAAGATGATGCATGTGGAGGAGGGCTTTGCCGTGCCCGCAGGCGAAACCCACGTGCTGCAGCGCGGCGGCGACCACATCATGTTCATGGGCCTGAAGCAGGCGCTGAACCACGGCGACGTGGTGAAACTCACGCTGGTGTTTGAGAAGGCCGGCGAGGTCGAGATCGAGGTGCCGGTCGATCTGGAGCGCAAGGCCGAGGGCCGCGGCGGTCACTCCAACTGATGCCGTGACAGTCAGGGCGGGCGCGGCGTCAGGCCGCGCTGCAGCCCTCCTTCGCGCCCAAAGCCCGCCCTTGCGGCGGGCTTTTTGCCGCCTGCGGCTAGCCCAGCAGCTCCGCCACCCAGGCGGGCACCGTCTCGCTGGCCGGGCCAAAGCGGCGCTCTGCAAAGCGGGAGGCGGTGGCCGACGGCGCAAGGTTCAGCTCCACCGTATGGGCGCCCGCCAGATGCGCCTCATCAACAAAGGCCGCGGCGGGGTAAACCTCGCCCGAGGTGCCGATGGCGGCGAACAGATCCGCCTCTGCCAGGTGGGCATAGATCTCCTCCATGAAATACGGCATCTCGCCGAACCAGACCACATCGGGCCGTCCCGCAGGCGCCGTACAGGCGGGGCAGGGCTGGCCGGTCTGCATCTCCAGCGGCGCAGCCCAGCGGTGGCCGCAGGCGCCGCAAAGCGCGCCTGCCAGCGTGCCATGCATATGCAGCACTTGCGCGGCGCCGCCGGCCTCGTGCAGCGCATCCACGTTCTGGGTGACGATCACCACCTCGCCCGAATGCTCCGCCTGCAGCCGCGCCAGCGCCTGATGCGCCGGGTTGGGCCGCGCCTCTGCCGCCTGCGCCCGGCGGGCATTGTAAAAGCCATGCACCAGATCCGGGTTGCGCGCGAAGCCTTCGGGCGTCGCCACATCCTCGATCCGGTGCTGCGCCCAGAGCCCGCCCTCGTCGCGGAAGGTGCCCAGCCCGCTTTCGGCGGAAATCCCGGCCCCTGTCAGGATGACAATCTTCGCGCTCTTTCCCATTGTCCCGGAACCTCCTATCACTACTCCCGGATCACAGGAGCCTTTGCCAATGCCTACCCGTATTCTGTTTGTCTGCCTAGGAAACATCTGCCGCTCCCCGGCCGCCGAGGGCGTGTTCCGCGCGCTCTGCCCGGAGGCCGAGACCGACAGCGCCGGCACTGCCTCTTACCACGTGGGGGAACCGCCCTACGGCCCGATGCAGGCGGCGGCAAAGGCACGCGGGCTGGATATCTCGGACCTGCGCGCGCGCCAGTTCCGGGGCGCGGATTTCGACGCCTTCGACCTGATCATCGCGATGGATGCCAGCAATCTGGAGAACATCGAAGCGCTGCGCCCGGCCGGCAGCGCAACCCCGGTGCGCCTGTTCACCGGTTACGCCCCGGACAGCGGCGCGGACCATGTGCCGGACCCCTATTACACCCGTGATTTCGACGGCTGCCTGGACCTGATCGAACAGGCTGCCAAGGGGCTTAAGGCGTCGCTGTAGCTATTCCGCGATCACCCGGAAGCCGCCCGCCAGGAACGGCAGCTGCTGCACGGCCGGGTCGATCATCTGGCTCTGCACCAGGCGGCGCAGGGTCTCGGCCACATCGCGCGGCACCCGGTCGGCCCAGTCGGCGGCGGTGAACAGGGAAATGGTCCGCGACATCTCGCCAAAGGGCAGCGGGAAAGCGTCGATCTGGTCATGGAACCGCGCCGCCCGCATATAGCCCAGCGGTGTGGTGACAGCCCAGCCGATCCGCCGCGCCACCATCGCCATCAGCGCCAGGTGCGAGCCGACCTCAAACCGGTCTTCGAACTCCAGCTTCTGGCGGCTGAGCAGCCCCTCGATCTGCTGCGAGATCAGCTGCTCGCGGGCATAGCGCAGGAACGGCAGGTCCCCCAGCTGCTCTGCCGCCTGCGCCGCATCGGACACCGTGCCGCGCGGCGCCACCAGGATGAACGGATCGCGCACCAGCGGGTATTCCACCAGCCCCTCGTGCAGCCCGCCGGCCGTGGCGGCGACGGCGATATGCAGCTCCCGCGCCTCCATCGCGCGCACGATGTCATGGCTGGAGGCGGTGATCATCTTGAACCGGCACTGGGTCAGGCTGTCGGCCAGGATGGTGGCCAGCCGCGGTGTCAGGTCATTGTCGAAATCATCAATCAGCCCGATCGACAGCGCCTGCAGGTGGGTCAGATCCATCACTGTCAGCTCGCTCTGCGCCAGCCGCAGCTCGGACAGAACCGCCTCGGTGCGGGCCAGGAAGCTGCGCCCGGCGGCGGTCAGCACCATCGGGCGGCGGCCATGGTCGATCAGCTCGCTGTCCAGCGCCTTTTCCAGGTTGCGCATCTGCTGGCTGACGGCGGGCTGGCTGAGGCCGGTCAGCTCAGCCGCCTGCGCCACGGAGCCGGTTTTGGCCAAAGCCTCGAACACTTCCAGCCCGCGCAGGGTAACACCTTTGATCAACATGCAACTGCTCCAATACCTTGCGCCGTTTTTCCGTGTTGGGGCTGCCCGGTCAAGAGGGGCGGGGGCGCGGCCCTGGCCGGCTGCGAAAATGCCGCAGCGCAAATGCATCAAAACAGCAAAAAGGCGCCCCGCGGGACGCCTTCGTTCCGGTCCGGCTGGCGGCCGGCTCAGCCGCAGCTGCGGGCGGCGTGGTCGCCAAAGGCCTTGTAGCGCTGCCACAGCCGCTCATCGCTGCGGTTGCTGGACTGGCGCACCACCTGGGCCTTGTGCGGGTCGGAAAACCACTTGGAGACGGTCTTGCGCTCCGAGCGTGTCAGGCTGCGGTTGGCCACCTTCTGGATGCAGTTGCACAACCCGGGCGTTGCGGCGCTGCGGTCCGACTGGCGGCAGGCGCGCTCGATGGCGCCGGCTTCGGCCCCGGCGGGGACCAGGGTTGCGAGGAAACCAGCGCAAAGCGCGGCTGTCAGGAAGTGTTTCATCTGGCTCGTGCCCCGTTTTTGGCATGCGGGTCTGCTGCCCGCGGAATTGACCCTACTATGCCGCAAGCCGGGATGCGTTTCAATCGTGGTGAACGGGGGGCTCAAAGGGGCTGGAGCGCCGCGCCCTGCGGCCCTCCAGCTGCTTGGTGCTCAAGCCTGGTTCGGCCCGCGCATGGCACGGACCGCCTGGCGCACGGCTTTCCAGTCTGCGGCCTCGGCGTCCTTGCCGGCTGCTTCGCATTCGCGCATTTTCTGCGCGGCTTCGGCCTCGGCCTTGTCGCCATGCGCGCTGTAGAGCGCGCGGGCATACTCAGCGGCTTTGATTGCATCCATGCGGGTCGTCCTCCTTTGCTGTGGTCATCACCCGTCAGCGGGGCGCGCGTCTCGCGGTACGCTGGGAGTATAGCGCATTTCGCAGCGGCGTGCAGGGAACGGGGCGAATTTGAGGTGTTCGGGAGGTGCGGGGAGGCGCGCGCCTGACCTTGGGGAGGCGCAATCGCGCCTTCCCGGGGGGAAGGTCAGGCGCGGCCCGGCCTTGCGGCCGGGCGGGGGGGGGGATCAGCCGGGTGGCAAAGTCTTCGCAAAATCCCAGATCGCTTGTGCCAGCCCCTTGATCCCCTTGTCTTGTGCAACTGACGAAGCTGTCAGATACGCAATGCCAGCATCAAGATCGACGGGATGCCAAAGGTGCAGCAATAGCTCTTTGCGGTTCATCCTTGACCCGATTTCCAAGGACGTGCTGCTAAACGTGATCGCGTTCCGGTTCCGTAGCTTTTGGGCTCCAACATCCCTGATGCAAGCTTTGCCGCAGGAATAGCCGTAACCAAATTCCCCGCCATTCTCGAACAGTGCTTCTATTGTTCCTTTCGTGAGGCCCGCCGTCACGGGTTGGGGGCTGCAACAGACCAAGCGCCAGAGCAGCTTGCAACGGCAGCCCGGCTGACTTCCCTGAACATTGCAAGTGCGTACATGGCGTTGTCAGGAGCTCCTAAGCCGTCTAGGAAACGCTTGGTTGCAGTCATGGTTCGCATTGCAGCCCTGCAACTCAAGACCCTTACGGCCTCGTAAGGAAGCGCTTCAAGTGCCGTTTGCAAACCAGAGTAGTTGCGAATTTTCATACTATAGTGCCCGTGGAGCCAGCGGCCGCATCAACTGCGCTTGACCAAACCCCGAATCCAAATCATATGCCTCAGCATGACTGACCTCGCTCACATCCGCAATTTCTCCATCGTCGCCCATATCGACCATGGCAAATCCACCCTCGCTGACCGGCTCATCCAGGAGACCGGGACGGTGAAGGACCGCGACATGAAGGAACAGCTGCTCGACGCCATGGACATCGAGCGCGAGCGCGGGATCACCATCAAGGCCAACACCGTCCGCATCGACTACACCGCCGATGACGGCGAAACCTATGTGCTGAACCTGATCGACACCCCCGGCCACGTCGACTTTGCCTATGAGGTCTCCCGCTCCATGCGCGCGGTCGAGGGCTCGCTGCTGGTCGTGGACAGCACCCAAGGGGTGGAGGCGCAGACGCTCGCCAACGTCTACCAGGCGATTGATGCGGATCATGAGATCGTCCCCGTCCTGAACAAGATCGACCTTCCCGCATCGGACTGCGACCGGGTGGCAGAGCAGATCGAGGATGTGATCGGCATCGACGCCACCGGCGCGATCCAGGTTTCCGCCAAGACCGGCCAGGGCATCCGCGAAACGCTGGAGGCCATCGTGCAGCACCTGCCCGCGCCGCAGGGCACCCGCGACGCGCCGCTCAAAGCCATGCTGGTGGACTCCTGGTACGACAGCTACCTCGGCGTGATCGTTCTGGTCCGCATCATGGACGGCGTCCTGAAAAAGGGCATGCGGGTCAAGTTCATGTCGAACAACACCCTGCACCACGTCGACCGCATCGGCGTGTTCCGCCCCGCCATGCAGGTGGTGGACGAACTGGGCCCGGGCGAGATCGGCTTCCTCACCGCCTCGATCAAGCAGGTGCGCGACACCCGCGTCGGCGACACCATCACCAACGACCGCAACGGCACCGAACAGGCGCTGCCGGGCTTCAAACCCGCCCAGCCGGTGGTGTTCTGCGGCTTGTTCCCGGTCGACTCCGCTGAATTCGAGGACCTGCGCGACGCCATCGACAAGCTGGCGCTGAACGACGCCTCTTTCTCCTTCGAAATGGAAACCTCCGCCGCCCTCGGCTTCGGCTTCCGCTGCGGCTTCCTCGGCCTCTTGCATCTGGAGGTGATCCGCGACCGGATCGAGCGCGAATACAACATCGAGCTGATCACGACGGCTCCATCGGTGATCTATCACGTCTACATGAAGGGCAAGGACAACGAGCCCGGCGAGATGATCGAGCTGCACAACCCCGCCGACATGCCCGACCCCTCCAAGGTCGATCACATCCAGGAGCCGCGCATCAAGGCGACCATCCTGGTTCCGGACGAATACCTGGGCGACGTGCTGAAGCTCTGCCAGGACCGCCGCGGCATCCAGATGGACCTGTCCTACGCCGGCTCCCGCGCCATGGTGGTCTATGACCTGCCGCTCAATGAGGTGGTGTTCGACTTTTACGACCGCCTGAAATCGGTGACCAAGGGCTATGCCTCCTTCGACTACCAGATGACCGGCTACCGCGAGGACAACCTGGTCAAGATGTCGGTGCTGGTGAATGACGAGCCGGTCGATGCGCTCTCCACCATGGTCCACCGCGACCGCGCCGAGATGCGCGGCCGGGCGATGTGCGAGAAGCTCAAGGAGCTGATCCCGCGCCACATGTTCAAGATCCCGATCCAGGCGGCCATCGGCGGCAAGGTGATCGCCCGTGAGACCCTCTCGGCGCTCCGCAAGGACGTGACCGCCAAATGCTACGGCGGCGACGCCACCCGGAAGCGGAAGCTTTTGGACAAGCAGAAAGCGGGTAAGAAGAAGATGCGCCAGTTCGGCAAGGTGGATATCCCGCAGGAAGCGTTTATTTCCGCTCTGAAGATGGACAGCTAAGGCTGTCCATCTTCAGAGCGAGCGGGCGAAAGCGGTTGGCGCAGCCAATTGCGTGCCCGCCCCCCGGCGTTCTGCGGCGGAAACACCTATACAACAGTTGCAAGACGGGGCTTCGGCCCCGTTTTCTGTTACTGGCGATTGCCACTGTCCTGCCCGGCCGAGAGGCCGGGCAGCGCCCGATCCGCCCCCCCCCCCCCCCCCCCCCCCCCCCCACGGGCGGGCGCTGCCCTTTGGGTTGAGTGAATATTGGTTGTGGCTTTCATGATTTATCGCATTGAGGTTGTTTTGTTGAGTGGTAGGCTCTCGCTTATAAAGAAAACCTCTCTGCAAGGTGTGGAATGACTGTAGAAGAACCTATTGAACTAATTGTGTCTTTGACTGGTGGTCAAAGTGATCAGCATGAAGTGCCGGCCTTTACGGCTTTAGATAGTGCACATGCTGTTTCTCAAGCTCTAATGATGATCCTAAACTTCGCTCAAAATGGTGAAATCCGTCGTAGGAATTTCAAAGATCTAAACCTTTCATTGAATTTGAAAACGACTCGTCCAGGGTCTTACGAGTTTGTTTTTGAGTTCTCTCAATTAGCCCCGTACTTGATGGAGGCCTATGGGAGCGGGTTAGCGAATGCTTCTTGGAAATTAATTGAGACTGTTTTTAAACGTGCTACGGGTCTGGAGGGGGCGTCGGAGATTGAGGAAGCTGAAAGTGACGGGCGGATTAGTGCGGGAGATTTAGGCGCGCTCATCCAAGCCACTGAACCATCCGTGAGGCGGGCGCACTCCGTAGTAAATCACGGTTCCTCAAACGTTAACATTTTCATTAGTGGTGATGGCAATCAGGTAGTGCTTGATTCGGAAAGCAAAGAATACATGCACGAAAGCATCTTCAACGATGAGACACGGTCGCAACGCTTTCTGGTCACGAGTTTTGATGGCCGCAATAGAACTGGTCGATTGTTTGACTTGGAGCAAGAGCAGGCGTTTACATTTGACTTGCTCGCTGAGGCTAGCCGGGAATCTCTTCAAGTAATAGCAGATGCCGCCCATGCGTACGCTCTTCGGCAGAAGGGTAAATTTGATGAAAAGATGGAAGCAGTTTGTGCCTTTACCTCGATTGATGCTCCTGACGGTCGACAAAAGAGGCTGAAAGTATTTGCTGCCGCGCGTGAGTTTGATGATCTGGAAGTTGGACAAATCCCGGACGTTACAAATGCCGCGCGGCAGTTGGAGGACAAGCGAGATGATGATGATGACGTTTTGGAATGACCTGAGTTCTCTGTCGGACGTACCTTCTGTCCAGTTATGAATTGTTTCGCTCGACCGCAGGCCGGTCAGCGCCCGTCCCGCCCCCCCCACGGGGCGGGCGCTTCGCTTCCACCCCGCCGGGCCGGGCACTGCCCTCCGCGTGCTGATCTGATGTCTGGCAAACTCCATTAGACGGGCAGGCTTGCACTACGCTGTCGGCCAACCGCCGCTTCTCTCTGAACACTTGTGCGCCACTCTCCGCCCATCCGCAGCCTCTCCGTACCAACCCGCTGAAAATCCACCCGTTCCGTGGTATCTTCAATCCCGTTCATCTGGGGAGGATAACACCATGAAACACCTGACTTTGGCCGCCGCGATCACCCTCCTGGCGTCGCCGCTTCTGGCCGGGCAATGCCCCGCCGATATTACCGCCATCGACGCTGCTCTGGCCTCCGGGACCGACCTGTCGGAGGCCGATCTGGCAACGGTTCAGGAATTGCGCGACGAGGGGCAAAGCCTGCATGACAGCGGCGACCATGACGCCTCGGTCGAGACCCTGGCCGAAGCCAAGGCGATGCTGGGGATCGACTGACCCGCAACAGCAAAACGCCCGGCGGCTGGCCGGGCGTTCCACGCTTGAAAAACCGGTCCGCTTACAGCGCGTCCTGCACGTCCTGCGCGGCGCCGCTGATTGCCTGGCCGGCCTTGGAAATATCGCGCCCCGCGCCTTTGGTCGTCTCGCAGGCCGCCAGGCCCAGCAGCATCAGCGCACATGTGAAAATCCGGATCATCGTCGAAGGCTCCTCATCTCTGCTCAAACCCGTCCGCAACTGTCTAGCAAGCCGCCCCAGCCCAGGCCAGCGGATTTGCGGGCCAGCGGATTTGCCGGCCAGCGGATTTGCGCGGCAGGCAAGGGGCTTGAGCCAAGTCAAGGCCGGGGGCCCGGCGCCGGGCTACTCTGCGCTGGTCAAAACAGGAGGCAGACATCATGGATCTTTCCACCCGCAAACAGGCGCTGGAGGCGCGCCGGGCTGAACTGACCGGGCATCTGAGCGAGGTTGAGCACACGCTGGACGCGCCGATGCCCAAGGACTGGGAGGACCGGGCCTCTGAACGGCAGGGCGACGAGGTGCTGGAAAGCCTCGGCAATGCGGAACTGGACGAGCTGCGCCGGATTGATGCGGCGCTGGGCCGGATCAAGGCGGGCACCTACGGCATCTGCGCCTCCTGCGGCGAGATGATTTCCGACGCGCGCCTGGACCTGCTGCCCGCCGCGCCGCTGTGCAAGACCTGCGCCGCAGAAGGGGCCGGCTGAGGCACGGCTTGCGGCGCAGCAGGGGTTTACCAAAAATTTGCAACTTATAAGGTAGTGCAATCCCCGAAAATCGCGGGTATATTGATCTGGATCAAGGCCGTAGCTTTGACCTCACGGCACGTTGCGCGAAATTTCAGCTGGAGGGTGTGTATTATGGACTTTTCCACCAGAAAACAAACGCTTGAGGTGCGCCGGATGGAACTGGCAGGGATGCTGTCACAGGCCGGGCTTGGACTGGAGGGGGCCTATGCCGCGCCCCGCCGCACGCGGGCAGCGGCGCCCGCGGCCTCTGCGATCGAAGTGCCGGCCAAGGCCAGCCTGGACGAGCTGCGCCGCATTGATGCGGCGCTGGCCCGCCTGCGCGAGGGGTCCTACGGCTTCTGCCAGATCTGCGGCGACGACATTGCCGACGACTGGCTGGACCAGCGCCCGGCCTCGCCGTTCTGCAAAAGCTGCGCCCTCTAGCCGGGGCGGGGTGCGGGCCGCCCGCAGCCGCAGCAAATCCCGAAATAATCACAGCCAGCGGCCGCCCGGCCCGCTGGCTGCTGCTGTTTGCGGCGGGGCGGGCGGCGCCGCGCCGCTGCAGCGCTGCACCAGTCGCGGCTTTCGCGCCAAAGGCCCCGTTGCCGTGCCTGCCGGGATGTGCCACAACCTGCTGTAACAGACTGAACACATGAGTTTAGCACATGCCTGATTTCGCCGAACGCCGCCGCATGATGGTGGACACCCAGATCCGCCCGTCGGACGTCACCAAATACCCGATCATCGAAGCCATGCTGGCAGTCCCGCGCGAGCAGTTCGTGCCGGCGGCGCAGCGCGAAGCGGCCTATGCCGACAAGAATGTCAGCCTCGGCGGCGGCCGCGTTCTGCTGGAGCCGCGCACTCTGGCCAAGATGCTGGATGCGCTGGATATCCAGAGCGACGAGCTGGTGCTCGATGTGGCTTGCGGGCTGGGCTATTCCACCGCGGTTGCGGCGCGGGTTGCGCAGATGGTGATCGGCGTCGAGGAAGACGAGGATCTGGCCGAAGACGCCCAGGCGCTGCTGTCCGAAACCGGCGCCGACAATGCGATTGTCCACACCGGCCCGCTGGCGGAAGGCGCGGCCGAACACGGGCCTTATGACGTGATCCTGGTTCAGGGCGGGGCCGAGGAACTGCCCGCGCCGCTGCTGGCCCAGCTCAAGGACGGCGGCCGGATCGCGGCGCTGATGATGAACGGCGCGCTGGGCGAGGTGAAGATCGGCTACAAGAGCGGCACCGGGATTTCCTGGCGGTTTGATTTCAACGCCGCTGCGCCGGTGCTGCCGGGCTTTGCTGCTGCGCAGGAATTTGCGCTCTGACCAAAACGGCCGGGCGCGGCGGCTGACGGGGCGGGGCCGCAGGCAATGGGGAGAGGCCGGGCGGCGGTGACGCTGGCGCCTGGCAGGGACAACTCACCGCGGCTGGCGGCGCGGCAGAACAAAAGGCAGGCGATGAGAATGAAATTCCCGGCGAGTGTGTTTAAGGCTTTTGTGTTTGCCGGCGGCGTGGCCGCCACGGCGCTGATGCCGCTCCAGGCGGCGGCGGACAACCTGTCCGACGCGATGATCGGCGCGTATAAGACCAGCGGCCTGCTGGAACAGAACCGGGCGCTGCTGCGGGCCGCGGACGAAGATGTGGCAATTGCCCTGTCGCGGCTGCGCCCGCTGGTCCAGTGGACGGTAAGCGCCGCCAACTCCTATAACGAAGTCAACTTCAACCAGACCCGGAATACCCTGTCCACCCAGCTGGAACTGACCCAGCTGCTGTTCGACGGCGGCGCCAGCCGCCTGGACCGGCTCGCGGCTCAGGAAATCGTGCTGGCCACCCGGCAGGCCCTGCTGAGCGTGGAGCAGACGGTGCTGTTCCAAGCGGTTCAGGCCTATGTCGGCGTCCTCCAGGCGCAGGAAAACGTGGCCCTGCGCCGCAACAACCTGCGGCTGCTGCAGGAAGAGCTGAAGGCTGCCCAGGACCGCTTCGAAGTGGGTGAAGTCACCCGCACGGATGTGGCGCTGGCCGAAAGCCGCGTGGCCGCGGCGCGTGCCAACCTGACGGATGCCGAGGGCACCCTGCTGACCGCCAAGGCGACCTACCAGCAGGTTGTGGGCCAGGCGCCGGGCGGCATTGCCGGCCAGCCGGCCTTGCCCCGCCAGCGGGTGTCGCTCGACGGCGCGCAGGTTGTCGCGCTCAGGAACCAGCCGGATCTTCTGTCTCAGCAGCACGTCGTCAAGGCCCGTGAATACCAGGTCGCCTCCGCAACCGCGGGCCTGGGGCCGTCCGTGAACCTGCGGGCGAACGCCGGGGTGAGCGAGGACGTGCAGGACGGGCTGGGGGCTTCCAACTCCTCCAGCATCGGCATCACCATGACCCAGGATCTTTACGCCGGGGGCCGCAATGCCGCAGTCCGGCGCCGGGCCATTGCCAACGCCGACGCAGAGCGCGGCGTGCTGATCAACACCCAGCGCGCCGTCCGGCAGGCGGTGAGCGAAGCCTACTTCAACGTCGAAACCGCGCGCGCCAGCCTGGTCTCTTCGGGCGAGCGGGTGCGCGCCTCCAAAGTCGCCTTTGACGGCATCCGCGAGGAGGCCACGCTGGGCGCCCGCACCACGCTCGACGTGCTGCAGGCAGAGCAGGAATACCTGGATGCCCAGACCGAACAGGTGAACGCCCGCGCCAACCAGGCGATCGCGGCCTACCAGCTGCTGCAGGCGCAGGGCCTGCTGACCGCTGAGCACCTGGGCCTGGCGGTGGAGATTTACGACCCGACGCTCTATTACAATCTGGTTAAGGACGCCCCCGCCCACCGCAGCAAGCGCGGCAAGGATCTGGATCGCGTGCTCAAGGCCTTGGGGCGTAACTGATAATTTATCCTATCTGTTGTGCGGTGGCAGGAAGGCGGCTACACTTTCCGGCAAGAGGCAAGAGTGGTTTATAAAATGTCCGACCCAGTTACCCATGCTGAGATTGAAGATGTATTGTCCTCGATCCGCCGCCTGGTGAGCGAAGACAGCCGCGGCCAGCCCGCGGCGCCGGAACCGGCGGCAAAGCTGGTGCTGACGCCTGCGCTGCGGGTGAAGGATCCGCAAGCCCGCAGCCCCGAAGCGGCTGAAGGCCCGGAAACCGGCGCCGGCGCGCCGCTTCCGGAAGCAGACCCTGGGCAGGCGGAGGCCGGCACAGCACCGCTGTCCGCAGATGCGCAGCCGCAGACCGCAGCCGCCCCGCTGGAGGCAGAGGCCGCTGCAGCTGAGCACGCGGAACATGCAGACCCCGCGAAGCATGCAGAGCACGCGGCGGATGTGGAGCACGAGGCAGACGAAACCGCAGCGCAACCCGCCGTGCCCTTCCGGCACCGCCAGGCCCGTGCAGCGTCCGGGCCCGCTTTGCTCCTCGGTGCGCAGCAGGACGCAGCGGACACCACAGCAGACACCGAAGCGCAAGCCGCGCAGCCCGGCGGCGCTGAGACCAGTCAGCCGCAGCCCGCTCCGGTCTGCGCCGGCGCGCCGGATACCGATCCGGACACGGCGCCTTGGGCCGATCCCGATGCCACGCTGTTTTCTGCGGCATCCGGCACGCCGCCGCAGGATCAGGGCACCGGGGACACCGCAGCAGAAACCCCGCCGGACGACCTGGCCGGCGGCACGGCCGGCGCCCGCGCCGCCTCGGTGGTGCGCAAGATCGCTGAGCTGGAGGCCCGCAGCTCCGGCGCGCGCGACCAGGCGCAGCCGCAATGGGAGCCCGACAGCAAGACCGAGGCGCCCTTTGCCGCGACCCTGGTCGATACCATCGAATGGCGTGACGAACCGGCGCCCGCCCGCAGTACCGCGCAGGCAGCCAGCGATGCCTCCGGCGAAGCGGACGGCAGCGCTGAGGAAACTGCGCAACCCGCAGCCGCAGACAGCGCGGCGGAAACGGTGGTGGAGGCGGCGTTTGCCGGCGCAGCTTTGGAAACGCTGGCGGAGTCAGGCGACAGCTACCTCGACGAGGAGGGCCTGCGCGACCTGGTCGCCAGCATTGTCCGCGAAGAGCTGCAGGGCCCCTTGGGCGAACGGATCACCCGCAACGTGCGCAAGCTGGTGCGGCGGGAAATCCACCGGGCGCTGGCCGCGCATGACCTGCTCTAGGGCCTGACGGCACTGGGCATCCTGACGGTTCAGGGGCGATCAGCGGCCTGAGACCGGTTCCAGCAAGGCACGCCAAGGGCGTGCCTTTTCCGTTTGGCCAGGCCGGAGAAACGGGGGAGGGAGGACCGGCCGCCGCAGCCTTGCAACGCAGCCCGCCGCCACGGGTCTCGCGAAACAGCCTTTCAGCCAGAGGCTCCCGCCCGGCGCGCGGCTTTTGGAAAAAGCCGCTTGCCCGTTGGGCGTGGCGCCGCGCACAGCGCGGCGCCACGCCCAAGGCCGGGGACGGTTCTGGCGTCAGCCGGGGCAGGCCTGCGGGCGCGGGAGCGCCGCCGTAACTTCCAGGTCAGACCTTTACGGGCTGCGCAAGCTCCAGCAGCTGATCCAGATCCATATAGCGCTCCAGATGCTCTGCCAGCGCGTCCAGCGTCTCCTCGACGCCGTCCTCATAGCCCGCCTGGCTCTCATGCCCCAGTCCGGCCAGCACGCTGGCGCGGAAGGCGTCCGAGGAAAACAGCCCGTGCAGATAAGAGCCCTTCACTCGCCCGTCGGCCGAGGCCGCGCCTTCGGCCCGCCCGTCAATGTCCAGCCAGGCACGGGCGCAGTCGGCGCCCTCGGTGCGGCCCATGTGAATCTCATAGCCGCTCACCGGCAGGTTGCCGTTGCGGGTCACCGCCTCGGTCAGCGTCACCCGCTTTTCGCCTGCCATCACCGTGTGCACATCCAACAGGCCCAGGCCGTCCACCTTGCCGGGCCGCCCGTCGACGCCCTCGGGGTCGTCGATGGTCTTGCCCAGCATCTGGTAGCCGCCGCACAGGCCCAGCACATGTCCGCCCCGGCGGTAGTGCGCCAGAATGTCGATGTCCCAGCCCTGGCGGCGCAGGCAGGCCAGGTCGCCAATGGTCGACTTGCTGCCGGGCAGGATCACCAGATCCGCATCGCCAGGCAGGGCGCGGCCCGGCGGCACGATTTCCACCGTCACCGCAGGCTCTGCGGCCAGCGGGTCCAGATCGTCGAAATTCGCCATCCGCTCCAGCTGCGGCACCACCACCTTGCAGGCGCCGCCCTGGCGCGAGGCGATGTCCATCATGTCCTCGGCCGGCAGCTTCCAGGCATCCCAGAACCAGGGCACCACGCCCAAGGACGGCCAGCCGGTGCGCGCGGCAATATCGTCCCGCCCGCCGTCAAACAGGCTCAGGTCGCCGCGGAACCGGTTCACCATGAACCCAACAACCCGCTCCAAGTCCTGCGGCTCCAGCACCGCATGGGTGCCGACGATCTGCGCAATCACCCCGCCGCGGTGGATGTCGCCGGCAATCACCACCGGAACCCCTGCGGCGCAGGCAAAGCCCATATTGGCAATGTCGTTCTTGCGCAGGTTGGTCTCGGCGGGGGAGCCTGCGCCCTCGATCAGCACCAGATCCGCGTCCGCCGCCAGCCGGTGGAAGCTCTCCAGCGCCGCCTCCAGGAGGCCGGATTTATCGCGCATGAACGACCCGGCGCCTTGGGTGCCGCGGCGCTTGCCCTGCACGATCACCTGGGCGCCGGTGTCGGTCTCGGGTTTCAGCAGCACCGGGTTCATGTCGGTATGCGGCGGGCGCATCGCCGCGCGCGCCTGCAAGGCTTGCGCACGGCCGATCTCGCCGCCCTCTGGGGTGACGGCGGCATTGTTGGACATGTTCTGCGGCTTGAACGGCGCCACCCTCAGCCCGCGCCGCACATAGGCACGCGCCAGCCCCGCCACGATGAGCGACTTGCCGACATTGCTGCCGGTGCCCTGGATCATGATCGAACGCGCCCGTGTCATCCTGTTGCCCACTCCCTGCCTGCGCCCCGTATGTCACGGGCCTGCATAGCAGCTTAGGCGGCGCCGTCCATGCCCGCTGTGCCGGAACCGTCCCGCGGCTGCTGCCGCGCGACAGGCTGAACCAACGGAAAGCCCGGGTGCGCAAAAGAAAAACGCGCCCCTGAAGGGCGCGCTTTTCAGCAATGCGAAGCAGGAGCCTTAGGCGGCTTCTGCCTGCGCAGCGTTGCGGCGTTCGCTTTCTTCACGCGACAGCGCAACCGAGGTCCGCACACCGCGGCCCACGAAGTCCATCAGGCCTTCCACAACCCGTTCGTTCGGGTCGATACCGGCGCAGGACAGCACTTCGCGGCCATCGCGCGAGCGCGCCCAGCGGGCGATTTGTTCCGGGCCATTGCCGTACTTCTTGTCGTCGGCGATGGCATCATCCAGTGCGGCCAGGACAACGGCTGCAAACAGTTTGCGGGCGCGGTTGCCTTGCTCGTTGTTATAAGCGGTGCCGTCTACGAAATCTCGCATCTCGTATCCCTTGTTGTTCTTGCTATTGCAATTTTCGGCGTAGCGCTGCTTATGGCGGAATTGTGACGATTCGGATAGGGCGCAGATGCATAGCTTTCATGCAAATTGCGCATACCTTATTCACTCATCTTCCATACCATATCCTTGTCTTGCCAGCGATCAGCCCGCCAGATATAGGGTCTTGCAAATTATCATCAACCATCTGAAAGGCATTTTCCCATGCCCAAGATCAACGGCAATGAAATCCGCCCCGGCAACGTCCTGGAACATAATGGCGGCCTTTGGGCAGCGGTTAAGGTCGATCACGTGAAACCCGGCAAGGGCGGCGCCTTTGCCCAGGTCGAGATGCGCAACCTGCGCAACGGCTCCAAGCTGAACGAGCGCTTCCGCTCGGCGGACAAGGTGGAACGCGTCCGCCTGGAGCAGAAGGACCAGCAGTTCCTTTACGAAAGCGACGGCATGCTGGTGTTCATGGACGCCGAAACCTATGAGCAGATCGAACTGCCCGCGGAGCTTCTGGGCGACCGCCGCCCGTTCCTGCAGGACGGCATGACCATCGTGGTGGAGTTCTACGAGTCCGAGGCGCTGAACGCGACCCTGCCGCAGAAAGTCACCTGCAAGATCGTCGAGACCGAGCCGGTCGTCAAAGGCCAGACCGCGGCGAACTCCTTTAAGCCCGCGATCCTGGACAATGGCGTCAAGGTCATGGTGCCGCCCTTCGTCGGCCAGGACGAGATGATCGTGGTGAACACCGAAACCATGGAATATTCCGAGCGCGCCTGATCCAGGCCGCGCCCCGGAAGCAGAAAGCCGCCCTCCCTCGGGGGCGGCTTTTTCTTTGCCCGCGGGGCTGCTAACCGGATCACCCGGCCGGCAGCGCCAGGCTGAACCCGCATTCATCCATCATCTTGCCATAGGCCGCTGTGAACCCGCTGAGCGACGCCTCATAGAGCATGTCGTTGCCCGCCCAGATCTCCACCCAGCTTCCCTGTTTCATCGCCTGCAGCATCGGCAGGTGATCCTCAAACCGCAGCACGCTTTCGGCCTCCGCCAGACCTTCCGCGCTGATCCAGGAGTTGATCCCGGCAGCGATCGAGAACGTCCGGTCGAAATCAAAGATGAAATCCACGGTGCCGCCCTGCTGCATCAGCGTCGGGTAATGGCGCGGCGCGTATTCCAGCACCCGGGCCATCGGAAAGAAATCCGGCGGGCCGGCATCGCCGGAAAACACCTCCAGCGCCAGGAGCGGGTCGCCATCACCACCGGTCCAGGCGCGGCAGGTCAGGTAACTGTCCTGCCCGGTCTCATGCGGTTCGGTGGCGACGTGCCAGTCCTTGTAGTTCCAATACTCCGCCACGGCGGGGGAGGCCGCCAGGGCGGTCAGGCAAAAAACGGAAACAATCCGCATCAGTACATCCTTCTCGGCAATCGGCCGCAGCCGTTTCCCGCGACCGTAGCGCAATCAGATGAACAGAGGCTTGTCAGAAGCCAAGGGACGCCAGCCGGCTGTCCACCATCCCCCGGTAGCCGGCGCCGAACAGCCGCAGGTGCACCAGCGCGGGCCACAGCTGATAGATATGACGGCGCGCCTCATGCCCCGGCTCCAGCTGTCCGTAAGCCTCGTGAAATGCGGCAGGCGGGGCACCGAACAGATGCAGCATCGCCAGATCCGCCTCGCCGTGGCCCCAGTAACAGGCCGGGTCGATCAGATAGGCGCTGCCGCCGCTGAACAGCACATTGCCGGTCCACAAATCGCCATGCAGCAGGGCGGCAGGCGGCGCGGCGGGCAGCAGCTCCGGCAGACGGGCGCACAGCGCCTCAATCCGCAGCCGCAAATCGCGGGGCAGGGCGTCCGGGGCGGCCAGCAGGCGGCGGCCGGCCCAGAACGCCGGCCAGTCCGGCAGCGGCGCGTTGGGGATCGCGACGGCGCCAAAGGCATAGTCTTCCGCCCAGCCGTACTGCGGACCTGTCACCGAATGCAGCTGCCGCAGCGCAGCGCCCAGGGCCTGCCAGCCCGCCGCGCTGGCGGCGGTCTCCTTCAGCGCTTCCATCAGCAGGACATGACCGGCAACGCCCAGCACCTCCGGCGCAGGCACTCCCGCAGCCCGGATCGCGCCCAGCATCGCAGCCTCCGCCGCCACCAGCGGCCCGGTCTTGGCCACCACCCGGCGGCCATCGCTCAAGGACAGAAGCTGCACCTCTGACAGATCACCGCCGTGCAGCGGGCGGGCGCGCGCAACCTTGGCGCCCAGCAGGGACAAAACCGTCTGGTTCAGCCCGCTCACGGCTGCCAGGCGACGCGGGCGTCCCCGGCCTGCATCTCGCCCTTGGCGCGGTCAAACCGCAGGTAGGCGATACCCTTGCCGCCCGATTGGGTGAACAGCGTGCCAACCGGCTTGCCCCCGGCAGTGATCTCAGTCCCCACCGGCGCGCTGCCCTCGACCTCGACCGTGCGGAAGCCCTTGCGCAGCTCGGTCTTGTGCTTCATCCGCGCGGTCACCTCCTGGCCGACATAGCAGCCCTTGCGGAAGTCCACCCCGTTCAAATCCTCGAACCCGGCCTCCAGGATATAGCTGTCCGGCCCCAGCTCAACGCCGGTTTCCGGAATGCAGTGGGCGACCCGGATCGCGTCCCAATCGCTGCCGTCATCGCCGCCTTCAGTGCCATACAGCCGCCAGCCCATCGCCGGGTGGCGCGGATCGGCCAGCGCGCCCTCCGGAGCCGCCCCGGTGCCGCGCCTGACCTGCAGCTCCGTCATCTCCACCTGCACATCGGCGCGCAGCCGGTACATGTTCAGCCGCTTCAAGAGGCCTTCGGCCAGCGACGCCTCCACGTCCAAGAGCACCGCATCGCCATCGGCGGCCAGAAAGAAATCCGCGATGTACTTGCCCTGCGGCGTCAGCAGCGCGGCATAGACCAGGCCATCGCCCAACCGGTCGACGTTGTTGGTGACAAGCCCTTGCAGGAAGCTCTTGGCGTCGCTGCCGCTCAGGCGCAGGATACGGCGGTCGCTCATGTGTTTTCTCCTGTGTGCCTCTGGGGGCGTTTCACTGCTTGGCCCAGTGATATAGGAAGCAGGGCGGAAGAAAACAGCAAATCCGCAGAGGAAGCCCTCCATGCCCGCGCCGGTCAGCATCGTGATCCCGACCCTCAACGCCGCAGAGGAGCTGCCAGCCTGCCTGGAGCATCTGATGGAGGGGCTGGGCGCCGGCCTGATCCGCGAGCTGGTGATCACCGACGGCGGCTCCGCGGATGAAACCCGCGCCATCGCCCAGGCCGCAGGCGCCGAATGGATCACGGGCGCGCCGTCGCGCGGCGGCCAGCTGCGCCGCGGCTGTGCGGCGGCCAGGGGGGAGTGGCTGCTGGTGCTGCATGCCGACACCCGTCTGGAGCCGGGCTGGGCCGCCGCAGCGGCGCAGCATTTGCGGGAGGGGCAGGGCAGGCCTGCCTATTTCCGGCTGCGGTTCCGGGCCCGCGGGCTGATGCCCGCCTGGGTCGCGGGCTGGGCCAACCTGCGCGCCCGCCTGTTCGGGCTGCCCTATGGCGACCAGGGTCTGCTGCTCCGCCGCGAGGAATACGAAGCCGCGGGCGGCTACCCCGATCAGCCGCTGATGGAGGACGTGTCGCTGGTGCGCCGTCTCAAGGGGCTGACCGCCTTGCCGTCAGCGGCGCTGACCAGCGCCGCGCGCTATCAGCGGGCCGGCTGGCTGCGGCGCGGGGCCAGGAACCTGTGGACGCTGGCGTGTTACTTTCTGGGGCGGGACACGCACAAACTGGCGGCTTCTTACAAGAAGTAGAAGAGAGGGCATCGCCCGTCCGCGGGCGGAAGCGAAGCGCCCGCCCATGGGGGCGGACGGGCGCTGCCCGGCCTTTCGGCCAGGCGGAACAGGTCATGATGACTACCCGAACACCTTGCGCGCAAAGCGGCGGAACCAGCGTTCCTTGCCGTTGTTCGCCGCGCCCTCCGGAACCTGCTCCGCCTGGGCGGCGATGCTGGAGGTGTCCACCACCGTCTTGCCGTCCTGGAATTGCAGCCGGTAGAGGTCGGCATAGATGCCGCCGCGCGCCAGCAGCTCGTCATGGCTGCCCTGATCCACAACCTGGCCGCGGTCCATCACCACGATCTTGTCGGCGTTGCGGATGGTCGACAGCCGATGCGCGATCACCAGCGTCGTGCGCCCGCCCGCCAGCTTGTCCAGCGCCTGCTGCACCACCTTCTCCGACTGCGCATCCAGGGCCGAGGTCGCCTCGTCCAGCAGCAGCACCGGCGTGTTGCGCAGCAGCGCCCGCGCGATCACCACCCGCTGCCGCTGGCCGCCCGACAGGGCAGAGCCGCGCGGGCCCACGCGGGTTTCCAGGCCATGCTCCAGCTTGGGCAGGAAATCCGCCACATGCGAGGCGTCCAGCGCCGCCTGCAGCTCCTCATCGCTCACATCGGTGCGCCCCAGCACGATGTTTTCACGCAAGGTTTCGTCAAACAGCATCGCGTCCTGCGTCACCACCGAAAACAGGCTGCGCAGATCCGCGGTGTTCAGATCGGTGACCTCAACCCCGCCGACGGTAACAGACCCCGTCTGCGGATCGACCATCCGGGTCAGCAGGTTGAAGATCGTCGATTTGCCCGCGCCCGAGGCGCCCACCAGCGCAGTGGTCTTGCCCGCTTCGGCCTCCAGCGCCAGCCCGTTCAGGATCCTGGCATCGCCATAGGCCAGGCCGACGCCTTCCAGCTTGATTTCCGGCAGCCCCTCCGGCGCCGGCTTCGGCGCGGCAGGCTCGCTCAGCAGGATCGGCGCATCCAGCAGCTCCTTGATGCGCTCCAGCGCCGCCGCCGCGCCCTGCCACACGCCCGAGATATTGGCCAGCCGCCGCATCGGTTCAAACGACAGGCCGATCGAGGTGAAAAAGCTCATGAATTGGCCGACGGTCTTTTCCCCGGCAATGATCTCATTGCCGCCATACAGCAGCACCGCCATAAAGCCGACACCGGCCATGATGTCGGTCATCCCGGAGATCGAGGAGGTGCCAAAGGCCGCCTTCACCTCGGAGCGGACAAATTCGTCCTGGCGTTCGCCGAACCGGCGGGCCTGATACTCCTCCAGACGGTTCAGCTTGACGGGCACGATGCCGTGGAAAATCTCGTCCAGCCGGGTCGCCAGATCAGCCCCCAGATCCCGCGCCCGCGACGCCTTCTTGCGCACATAGCGCTGGATCGAGGCGATCGGCAGCAGCAGCACCGGCACCCCGATCAGCAGGATCAGGGTCCAGCGCCAGTCGATGCTGAAGGCCACGCCCAGCACCGCCACCAGCGCCACCAGATCGCGCCCCGCGCCGGTGATCACCGCCTGCCAGACCGCGTTGATCGCATTGACGTCCGATTGCACCCGCTGGATCAGCAGCCCCGGCGGGTGCTGCTGGTGAAATGCCGGGTCCTGGCGGATCAGGCGCGCCAGCATGTCCTTGCGCAGATGCGCGGCAGAGGTCTGCGATACCTTGCTCAGCAGCACCTTCTGGGTGACGCTGGACACGCCCCGCAGGGTGAAGATCGCCAGAAACGCCAGGCTGACCCAGACCAGCGCGTCGGAATTGCCCGCGACAAACACCAGGTCGAACATCGGCTGCATCATATAGCCAAGCGCGCCCATGGTGGCGCCTTCCACCAGCATAAAGATCACGGCGACGCCCAGCAGCCCGATGTAATGACGCAGGTATCCGCGCCACAGCCAGCCGAACAGCTCCTTCGAGGACTTGTGCGGTTTCTGACTCATTGCAGCGATTTCCGGCAGGAAATTCGTGTCATTGCGGGCCTTTCCCTGTCGTTCCTGCGCCATTTAAGCAGGTGGGCAGCAGGGCGCAAGCAATTCGCCGTGACGCAGCGCTCTGCGGAATTGACCCGGCGCGTTGTGCGGCTAGTGTGGCAGGACAGATCAACCGCGGCGGGCAGGGGCGTCTTCCGCGCTGCAGGGAACACCTAAGATGAACGGATCAGTGAACGTGTCGGCAGGCCGGTCTTACCTTGCCATCCCCGGGCCTTCGGTCATTCCGGACCAGGTGCTGCAGGCGATGCACCGGGCCTCTCCCAATATCTACGCGGGCGAGCTGGTGGAGATGACCGCCACCCTGATCCCCGATCTGCGCCGGGTGGCGCGCACGCAGCATGAGGTTGCGATCTATATCGCCAACGGCCACGGCGCCTGGGAGGCCGCGCTGCAGAACACCCTGCAGCCGGGCGACAGGGTGCTGGTGCCCTCCTCGGGCCGGTTTGGTATCGGCTGGGCGGAAATGGCCCAGGGGCTGGGCGTCGAGACGGACATCCTGGACTTCGGCAATCACGCGCCCTGGGACATGGACCGGATCGCCGCAGCGCTGGCCGCAGACACCGGCCACCGCATCAAGGCGGTGCTGGCGGTGCATGCAGACACCTCCAGCTCGATCCGCAACGACGTCGCCGCCCTGCGCCGGGCCCTGGACGCCGCGGGCCACCCGGCGCTTTTGATGGCCGATTGCATCGCCTCGCTCGGCTGCGACCGGTTCGAGATGGACGGCTGGGGCGTCGACGTCATGATCACCGCCTGCCAGAAGGGGCTGATGGTGCCTGCGGGCCTGGGCATTGTGTTCTTCAACGCCCGCGCCGCCGAAGCGCGCCGCGCACTGCCGCGGATCAGCCGCTACTGGGACTGGGAGCCGCGCGCCAACCCGGAGGAGTTCTATCAGTATTTCGGCGGCACCGCGCCCACCCATCACCTCTACGGGCTGCGCGCCGCGCTGGACATGATCCACGCCGAGGGGATGGAGGCGGTCTGGGCCCGCCACGCCCATCTGGCCCGCGCCATCTGGGCCGCTTGCGAGGCCTGGGGCGCCGACGGCCCGCTGCGGATGAATGTGCCGGACCGCGCCTTGCGTTCCCACGCGGTCACCGCACTGCGGATCGGATCGCCGCTGGGCACTGAGCTGCGGATGTGGCTGGAGCAGAACCTGGGCCTGACCCTGGGCATCGGCCTGGGCATGGCGCCGCCCCGCAGCCCGGACTGGCACGGCTTCTTCCGGCTTGGCCACATGGGCCATGTCAACGGGCATATGATCATGGGCCTCTTGGGCGGTATCGAAACCGGCCTCAGGGCGCTGGACATCCCGCATGGGAAAGGCGCGCTGGAAGCGGCCGCTGCCGCGCTGGCGGGCGCTTAGCAGGCAGCCGGTTGCAGGCGCAGGGCGGCGTCACGCCTTCTGAGAGTTCAGCCGGATTTCCAGCCGGGTGATGAAATGGTTGATCAGCACCGCCAGCACCAGCACGGGAACCATCCCGTACATCACCCAGATCACAAAGAAGATCCACATCAGGTTGATCCCGGCAAAAGTGATCGCGGCAGTGAAGAAATCCGGCATGCCGTCCGGCAGTTCGTGGTCACGCATGACTTATCTCCAGGTACTACTGTAAAATGGTAGTACAGGAGTGGTGAATGTCCGGTAAAACCGCCGCGAGTGCTGTGCCGCTGGCGGGATTCAGCCTGCCCCGTGCGCAGCCTCCAGCGCCCGCGGCAGCGCGGCGGCAAAGGCCTCCAGCTCAGCGTCCGGCCCGCAGCTGACGCGGATGCAGCGGTTCTGCGGCGCCGCAAAGGGCATCCGCACGAAAACGCCCTGATCCACCAGCGAGTCCAGCACCGCCTTGGCAAATGCCCCGTCCCGGCCGCAGTCGATTGCCACGAAGTTGGTGGCCGAGGGCAGGGCGCTCAGGCCGTTTTGCGCGGCAATCTCTGCAATCTTCGCCCGCGCGCCCTCGATCTGCGCCAGCACCTGCGCCAGCCAGTCCTGATCCTGCAGCGCCGCCAGCGCGCCGGCCTGCGCCGCCCGGTTCATCCCGAAATGATTGCGCACCTTGTTGAAGGCGGCAATCAGCTCCGGATGCCCCAGCGCATAGCCCACCCGCGCCCCGGCCATGCCATAAGCCTTGGAGAAGGTCCGCATCCGGATCACCCGGGGATCATCGGCGCTGACAGGCGCCGCGGTGCCTTCGGGCGCGCATTCCACATAAGCCTCGTCCAGCAGCAGCAGGCAGCCCTCCGGCAGCGTGTCCAGCGCCGCGGCAATGTCTGCGCCCTTGTGCCAGCTGCCCATCGGGTTGTCGGGATTGGCCAGATACACGATCCTGGCATCTACCTCCGCCGCCCTGGCAAAAAGGGCCGCGAGATCCTCGCGGTCGTCCTTGTAGGGCACCGTGTGGATCACCCCGCCAAATCCCGCGACATGGTAATTGAACGTCGGATAGGCCCCCAGCGAGGTCACCACCGCGTCGCCCTGGCCGATCAGCAGCCGCACCAGGCAGCCAAGCAAGCCGTCGATGCCTTCGCCGACCATGATGTTTTCCGGCTGCACCCCGTGATGCGCCGCCAGCGCCAGCCGCAGGTCATGGCTTTGCGCATCGCCGTATTTCCAGATCTCCGCGGCGGCTTGCGCCATCGCCTCCACTGCCCTGGGCGAGGGGCCGAAAATGTTTTCATTCGCCCCCAGCCGCGCGGCAAAAGGCGCGCCGCGCTCGCGCTCATGGGTTTCCGGCCCGACAAAGGGCACGGCGGCGGGCAGGGAGAGGGCAAGCGGGGTATAGCGGGGGCCAGTCATGGCGGCAGATAACCCCAAGCGGCTGAGCGGGGCAAGGCCTGCCTGCCCCCACGTTGCACTGGAAACAGGTCCGGTTCCGGGGCAGGCTGCCCGGGAAATTTCAGCGGGGAGAAGACCATGGCCAGAGTTACCACCGGCTACAAGGACAACATCGCCTATGTCACGCTTGCCCGTCCGGACAAGCACAACGCGCTGGACGAGGAGATGGTGAACGCGATCATCGCCGCCGGACAGGAAGTGGCCGCCTCGGATGCCCGCGCGGTGGTGCTGTCGGGCTCCGGCAAAAGTTTCTGCGCCGGGCTCGACATGGCCAGCTTCGCCGTGCTGGCGCAGCGCGACCTCGACAGCTATGTGATGGACCGCACCCACCACGACGCCAACGCCTTTCAGGAGGTGGCGATGGTCTGGCGCCGGGTGCCGGTGCCGGTGATTGCCGCGGTGCATGGCGCTTGTTTCGGCGGCGGGCTGCAAATCGCTCTGGGCGCCGATATCCGCGTCGCCCATCCCGATGCGCAGCTGTCGGTGATGGAAATGAAATGGGGGCTGATCCCCGACATGGGCGGCATGGCGCTGCTGCCGCGGCTGGTGCGCTCCGACGTGCTGCGCCGCCTGACCTACACGGCGGAAAAGATCGGCGCGCAGCAGGCGCTGGACTGGGGGCTGGTGACCGAACTGGCCGGCAACCCGCTGTCGCGCGCCAATGAGCTGGCCGCCGCCATCGCTGCGCAAAGCCCCTCGGCAATCCGCGCCGCCAAGCGGCTGATTGCCCAGGCCGAAAGCGGCGCCTCCCAGGCCGAGGTGCTGCTGGCCGAAAGCGCCGAACAGCTGGCGCTGATCGGCAAGCCCGACCAGATGGAGGCGGTCACCGCCCAGTTGCAAAAGCGCCCGCCGAACTTCCGCTGAGGGCAGCGCGGCCCGGTGCTGAACGCGGCTCCGGGCCGTCTCCTCTTGCCCGGTTGAAACCGTCCCGCCGCCTGGCGGGGCGGCAGCGCCCGGCAAGGGGTTTTTTGCTGAAAAACAGCCTTGAAAACTGCAACGGCGGGTTTTTGCCAAATTTTACGTAAATCCGCCGACGCAAGCGGGAAACCGCCGCCTGCCGGCAGAATAATGCCGCGTAAAACCAGCAGAAAGACCTGTTAACCTTTTGGCAACCTCTGGGCGCAAAACCTGACTTCAAGAGGGCGCAACAGGGGCAGATCCAGCACCTGGCAGACGGACAGCGGGGGACCCGGACGGCTGCGCGCACCCTCTGGAACTGCAGTGGAACCGGCCAGGCTGAGACCGCCCTGGGCCGGGCTTCAGAAAGGAGTGAGGCTGATGCATCTGGTGCGTAAGAAGTGGTTTATTTTGTTTGAGAGCGGCGCCTTGCTGTCCCGGACCGGGGACAGGATCACATATTTCTATGACGAGGCCCTGAGCTTCGGCAACCGTGAGGAGGCGCAGCGCTACCTGGCCTCAAACGAAAACCGGGTCAGCTGCACTGGCCTGCGCCCGTCGCTGACCGAAGCGGCGTGAGCGGATGGCTTGCCGCCAGCCGGGCCGCGGAACGGCACGCCGCGGCAGAGGCGCGGATGCCTAGTTCCGCCCGCTGGCTGCTCGCCTTCAGCGGGGTACTGATCTCGGCCGCGGCGCTGGTGTTCTGGGTCTGGCTCGGCGGCGCCGGCCAGGCGCCGGCAGCGCAGCCCGGCTGGTTCACCTTGGCGGCGCTGCGCTATTTCTGGCTGCCCTTCCTCAGCGGCGCCGGCCTGGTGCTGGCGGTCTGCTGCGCCGGGCGCTCCGGGGTCTGATCTGCCGCCTGACCCCGGGGTGCAGGCCGGTCTGCGGGACCGCCCGCCCGCCTGCACACAAAAAGGGCCGCAGCCTCAGCAGGCGCGGCCCTCATCACATCTGGACGGCGGCTGGATTACAGCGACGCGTCGTAGATCTTGGAGATATTGGCGCCAAGCGCGGCGTCATATTCCTCATCGCTCATCGCCACATTCAGGCCCTCGGTCAGGGCGCGGCTGAAGGAGGCGATCATCTTGGGGTTCTGCGCCAGGCGCGCGCAGGCGTCATCGGTGGTGTAGCCGCCCGACAGCGCCACAACCCGCACCACATTGGCGTGGTCCGCCAGATCGTCATACAGGCCCGGCTTGGTCGGGATGGTCAGCTTCAGCGCCACCTTGGAATCGGACGGCAGGGCGTCCAGCTGGGCCTTGATTTCTGCCTTCAGCAGCTCTTCGGCCTCGGCCTTGGTGGCAGAGTTGATGTCCACTTCCGGCTCGATGATCGCCACCAGGCCGGCCGCAACGATCTGCTGGCCCACTTCGAACTGCTGCGCGACAACCGCCTTGATGCCCTCGGCGTTGGCGTCCTTGATGACCGAACGCATCTTGGTGCCGAAGATGCCCTTGCCGTTGGCGCGCGCCAGCAGCGCGTCCAGCTCCGGCATCGGCTTCATCATCTGCACGCCGTTTTCCTCGTCCGCCAGGCCCTTGTCGACCTTCAGGAAGGGCACCACGCCGCAGTCGTTCCACAGGAACTCTGCGGTCGGCTTGCCTTCGATCTCGCCGTCCATGGTCTTTTCAAACAGGATCGCGCCCAGGATGCGGTCCTGGGTGAAGCTCGGCGAGGTGATGATGCGGGTGCGCATCTTGTGGATCTCGGCGAACATCTCGTCGTCGTTCGAATAGGCGTCCTCGTTCACGCCATAAAGCTTCAGCGCCTTCGGGGTGGAGCCGCCCGACTGGTCCAGCGCGGCGATAAAGCCTTTGCCGTTGGCGATGCGGTCGAGTTGTGCCTGCTGTACGGAAGCGTCTTTGGCCATAATGCCTCACTCTCTTGCGGATGGTGTGATGTCTTGGCGCTGTCTATACCGTGAATTGCGCGGGAAACAACGGGGTGTTGCGCTAACGGAGGAAGGATTTCCGCGCATCGCGCGCCATGTTGCAGCGCATCTCCAGATCCGCAATGCGCGCCATTGCCGCCTTGCGCGCCTGCGGGTCCGTCAGGGCGGCATAATCCTTGCGCGCCGCGTCCAGTTCCGCCTTCAGCCGGAACTCCTCCGGCACCACACCGGCCTGCGCCATGATCCGCATCCCCGCCGCTATTGCCGGGTCCGCCAGCGCCTCGCCGCTGCGGTCCGGCAGCGGCTTGCCTTCGCCCTCCAGCCCCTGCAGCTGCCCTTCGGCCTGCGCCTTGGCCAGCTGGCGTTCGATCAGGCTGCGGAAGGCGCGGGTCATGCGGAACCTCTCTGCGGTGCGGTGCGGCGCAATCTTATCAGCCGCAGCTCAGCCCAGCCAGTCCTTGCGGTTGACGGCATCGTTCAGCGCAATCAGGTCCGCGCGCAGCTCCTCCAGCCCGATCGGCCCGCCCAGGCAGACCCGCACCGCCTCCTGCGGCAGGCCCGTGACGGTGAAGGCATCGCTGGGCATGATGCCGATCTGGCGGCCCGCCATGCGGCCCATCACCTCGGCCCGGCTGGTGCCGCGGGGCAGGGTGAGCCACCGGTTGAAGGCCAGCGGATCGCTGTCCGTGAAGCAGTCCTTCAGCACCTCCCCCGCCAGCGCCTGCCGTTCCGCGGCCGCCTTGCGGATGAATTTCTGGATCGCGGCGGCGGTGCCATCCTCGATCCAGCGGCCCAGCAGCGCCAGGTTCAAGGGCGACACCATCACATGCATCGAGCGCAGCGCCTGGCTGAACTGCCCCAGCACAGCGCGCTGCGGCACCGTGGTATAGGCCAGCCGCAGACCCGCGCCGAAGCACTTGGACAGGCCGGCAATATGCCAGCCGAGATCGGGGATCAGGCTGCTGACCGCCTGCGGGGCGCCATTGTCGACAAAGCAATAGGCGTCATCCTCGATCAGCGGCAGGTCATGCTTTTGCAGCACCGCGGCAATCTCCTGCCGCCGCTTGGCCGGCATGGTCCTGGTGGTCGGGTTCTGCAGCGTCGGGTTCAGGTACAGCGCCGCGGGCCAGTGGCCGGTGATGGCTTTCTCCAGCGCATCCGGCTGGACGCCGTCCTTGTCTCCGGCCAGTCCGATCAGCCGGATGCCCAGCCGCGCCGCGATGGACCGCAGCCCGGGATAGGTCACGTCTTCGCACAGCACGGTGGAGCCAGGCTCGCACAGGACCGTCAGAATCGCATAGATGCTGGCATGGGCGCCCGGCGTGATCACCAGGCGCTCCGGCACGCAGGGCAGGCCGTTGGCCTGCATCCAGTCCGCCGCAGTGGCGCGGTCCTGGGGGCTGCCGGTCACCGACTGGTAGCGCAGCAGCGGCTGCAGGTTGGCGGCGACATGCGCCAAGCCCTTCTGCATCCGCGCCAGCAATGCCGGATCGTCCGGCTCCGGCGGCATGTTCATTTTCGGGTCTTCTTCCAGCGCCCGGCGCGGATCTGGGCGCCCGGGCAGGGCCTCGGCGGCGCGCACATAGGTGCCGCGGCCGACAAAGCTCTCGATATAGCCGCGCCGCACCGCCTCGGCATAGCCGCGCGACACGGTGGAGAAATCCAGCCCCAGCTCCTGCGCCACCCGCCGTTGCGGCGGCAGCCGGTCGCCGGGTTCCAGCACGCCTGCGTCAATGTCGGATTTGATTGCCTCGGCCAGCTCCAGATAGCGGGGGCGGGCGCCGTCCAGCCGGGCAGGGGTCCATTGTTTCATTGCCGTGTCTCCGAAACGGCATTGTGCCGTGATTGATTGGTTCAATGCAGGAGTGCGGCAATAAATGCAACATGAATGATTGCATATTGATTGCATTCAATCCGGGAATCGCGCTATCAGGCGGCGCAACCCAAGGAGACGCGCGATGACCGGGACCGACGTTTTGCACCAGGACCAGCGGGAGCTGAAGCCTGCGCTTCTGAAGGGGCTGCGGCTGCGCTGCCCGAATTGCGGCGGCGGCAAGCTGCTGCACAGCTATCTCAAGGTGAACGACAGCTGCACGGAATGCGGCCAGGAGCTGCACCATCAGCGCGCCGATGACGGCCCGGCCTATCTGACGATCCTGGTGGTCGGCCACATCCTCGGCTTTGCGCTGCACATCGTCTACACCCAGATGCGCCCGGACCCCTGGACGCTGGCGATCATCATGTCGGTGATCACCGTGGGCGCCTCGCTGATCATGCTGCCGCGGATGAAGGGGCTGGTGGTGGCCTATCAATGGGCCAAGCGGATGCACGGTTTCTGAGCGCGCCGGAAACGCATTCAATCAAAAAGCAAAAGGCGGGCCAGCGGCCCGCCTTTTTCTGTTCTCTCCCAGCGCCGCGCAGCGGCGCCGGGCCCAACGGGACGGATCAATCTGCGATTGATCCGGGACGGGCGGGAGAGCCCGGCCTGCCTGGGCGTCAGTTTTCAAACACTGTGCCCCTGCGCTGCTTCATGGCGTTCACACGGCGGTGGAACTCTTTTGCGTCCCTGACTCCCTCCCTCACGATCAAGGCCAGCTTGCGGATCTTCTTTTCCATCTTTCCCTGCAGAAGCTGGGTGAATTCAACGAGTTCCTTCAAGCCGTTCTTTAAATCAGCTTTGTTCGCGTCAATGGCCTTATTCAGCTTTTTCAGCTGTTTCGCTTCCCGGTCGGAAATCGTTTTGGCGAGGCGCTTCTCATCCAGCGGGTCTGAATTTTCCCTGAGCCTGATCAGATTCTGGTTGATTTCAGAGATACGGCCGATGCCGGCATTGGAAAATTTTTTCAAGGCCTCGTGCAGGGCCTCAGCGGATGCCAGTGCTTTCTCTGCATCCTTGGGGTCTCCGACACAGTATCCTTTCACATAGTTTTTCTTGTACTCGTCAAAATCTTTTTGGAACGTGTCGAGCGCACTTCCGACGGCTTTGCCGCTTGTCTTCACCACGCTGTTCTTGGAGGCATTTGCGCATTTGACAAGTGCCCGCCATTCCTTGTTGTAAACCGTTTTGAGGGGGCTTTTAGAGATGGCGATTTCGCTGTCGAATTGCGATTTGAATTTTTGCAGCATTTTTCTGCCCTCGTCCCCGAACATATAGTCGATCGAGTACTTGTATTCCTTGAGAACGGCCTTCTCTTCTTTTCCGACCGACTTCTCGAGGGCGTCCCATGCCTTCACAACGTGTGAAAATTGCTTCTTGCCCTGACCCAGCTCTTTCAGCGCAGTCTCATATTCTTTCCGCAGCTGTTCGGTGGTTTTCGCCATGTAAATATCCCCCTTACCTTCCGGCCCTCATAGGCAGGCGGAACGGGCCGGTGACTTGTTAACCATAATGCTGAAAGCCTAGAGGGCGCATCCGGCCGCGGTCAACATGGCCGCGGGAAAAGAAAAGGGCGCTGGCTGATGTGCCCGCGCCCTCAGTTCCAGGTGCTGTGCTGCTTGTCAGACCAGACGCGAGGCGTCCTTGGCCGCGCGCACGAAACCGTCGAACAGCGGGTGCGGCGCAAAGGGTTTGGATTTCAGCTCCGGGTGGAACTGCACGCCGATGAACCAGGGGTGATCGGACCATTCCACGATCTCCGGCAGGCGGCCGTCCGGCGACATGCCCGAGAATTTGAGGCCGCATTCCTCCAGCTGCTCGCGGTATTTGGTGTCGACCTCGTAGCGGTGGCGGTGGCGTTCTTCGATGTGGGTGCTGCCGTAGACCTCGGACACTTTGGAGCCTTCCAGCAGCGTCGCGTCATAGGCGCCCAAGCGCATGGTGCCGCCCTTGTCGTCACCGACTTTGCGCTCGACGGTCATATTGCCCTGCACCCATTCCTTGAGGTGGTAGACAACCGGCTCAAAGCGTTTCTTGCCGGCCTCGTGGTCGAACTCTTCCGACCCCGCTTCGGAGATGCCTGCCACGTTGCGCGCAGCTTCGATCACCGCCATTTGCATGCCCAGGCAGATGCCCAGGTAGGGGACCTTGTTTTCACGCGCGTACTGGGCTGCCTTGATCTTGCCTTCGGTGCCGCGTTCGCCAAAGCCGCCGGGCACCAGGATCGCGTGGAAGCCCTGCAGGTGCGGGGCGGCGTCTTCCTTGTCGAAGAGTTCCGCGTCGACCCATTCGATCTTGACCTTGACCCGGTTCGACATGCCGCCGTGGGTGAGGGCTTCGGCGATGGATTTATAGGCGTCTTCCAGCTGGGTGTATTTGCCGACGATGGCCACCCGAACTTCGCCCTCGGGGTTGTAGATGCGGTCGGCCACATCTTCCCAGCGCTCCAGGTTCGGCTTGGGGGCGGGGGCGATGCCGAAGGCATCCAGAACCGCCTGGTCCAGACCTTCGCGGTGATAGGCCAGCGGGGCCTCGTAGATGGATTTCAGGTCCTGCGCGGCAATCACCGAATCCGGGCGCACGTTGCAGAACAGCGCCAGCTTCTCGCGCTCTTTCTTCGGGATCGGGCCCTCAGAACGGCAGACCAGGATGTCCGGCGCCAGGCCGATGGAGCGCAGCTCCTTCACCGAGTGCTGGGTCGGCTTGGTCTTCAGCTCGCCGGAGGCCTTGATGTAGGGCAGCAGGGTCAGGTGCATGAAGATGCATTCGCCGCGCGGCTTGTCCTGGGCGAACTGGCGGATCGCCTCGAAGAAGGGCAGGCCCTCGATGTCGCCGACGGTGCCGCCGATTTCGCACAGCATGAAGTCGACCTCATCCTCGCCGATGGAGATGAAGTCCTTGATTTCGTTGGTGACGTGCGGAATGACCTGAATGGTCTTGCCGAGGTAGTCGCCGCGGCGCTCCTTCTCCAGCACGTTGGTGTAGATCCGGCCCGAGGAGATCGAGTCGGTCTTGCGGGCGGGAACCCCGGTGAAGCGCTCGTAGTGGCCGAGGTCCAGGTCGGTCTCGGCGCCGTCGTCGGTGACGAACACCTCGCCGTGCTCGAACGGGCTCATGGTGCCCGGGTCGACGTTCAGATAGGGGTCCAGCTTGCGCAGGCGGACGGAGTATCCGCGGGCCTGCAGAAGCGCCCCCAGAGCCGCCGAAGCCAGGCCTTTGCCCAGGGATGAAACAACACCGCCAGTGATAAAGATGAAACGCGCCATGAGTGTTCGGCTGCCCCCGTGAGAAGTCAGAATCTAGCTGCCCGGCGGTCCTCGGAATCAGTCCAAAAACCGCAGCATCACGGGACTTCATAAATAAAGGATTCGCACAAAAAGCGCAAGGGAACCGCAAGATGCTGTTGCGGCTCCTAAAACCCTCTCAAGGTGTAGTAGGTTAGTCGGCGCTGGGAACCAGCGGCGCGTTGTCGCCTTCGCTGGGCGGCAGCAGGTCGCTGCCCAGCGGTGCCGGCACCGCCGGGGCGCCGCCGTCTTCGGTTTGCGGAGCTGCCAGCCGGTCGGTGACCGAGGAACCCGCGGATTTCTGCGCTGCCATGATGGTCAGGGTGATCGAGGTGCAGATGAAGGCAATCGCCAGCAGCCAGGTCACCTTGCCGAGCGCGGTGGCCGCCGCACGGCCCGAGATGGCGCCGCCGCCGCCGCCGCCCATGCCCAGACCGCCGCCTTCGGAGCGCTGCAGCAGCACCACGGCAATGAGGCCGAGAGCCAGAAGAAGATGGATGATGAGAACAACGTTTTCCATGAGTCCCTGCGGCGGTTGGCTGAGTATCGGGCGGTAAATAGGCAAGATTGCCCGGGGGGGCAAGGGCGGAGTTTGCCTGACGCCGGGCAGCACCTGTGACGTGCAGTCAGAGGCCGCTGTGCCGGTGCTTTGTGACTGGACGCAGGGGGTTGGGGCGGGGCAGAGTTTTTTTATGCCCCATGATCATCACGACCACCCGCACGCCCTTCTGCCGCCGGACCCTGCTTTGCGGGTCAAGGCGCTGGAAACGATTCTTGTACAGAAAGGCCTGATCGACCCCGCCGCGCTGGAGGAGATCATCGACACCTACCAGAACCGGATCGGCCCGCAGAACGGCGCCCGGGTGGTGGCCAAGGCCTGGAGCGATCCGGAGTTCAAGGCGGCGCTCTTGGCGGATGCCGATCCGGTGCTGGCGGAGCTGGGCTATTACGGCCGCCAGGGCGAGCATATGGTGGTGGCGGAGAACACCGCCGCACAGCACAATATGGTCGTGTGCACCCTCTGCAGCTGCTACCCGTGGCCATTGCTGGGCATTCCGCCGGGCTGGTACAAATCCGACTCCTACCGCGCCCGCGCGGTGCGCGAGCCGCGCAAGGTGCTGGCGGAGTTTGGTGTGGCCTTGCCGGAAGAGACCGCTGTGCGGGTCTGGGATTCGACGGCGGAGGTCCGCTATCTGGTGCTGCCGATGCGCCCTGAGGGCACAGAGGGGATGAGCGAGGAGAACCTGGCGGCGCTGGTCACCCGCGACAGCATGATCGGCACCGGCCTGGCGCGGCAGCCGGGGGAGGCGCCGGCATGACCCGGGTGCATGACATGGGCGGGCGATTCGGCGACGGCCCGGTGGTGCCCGAGGCGGAGGACGCACCGGTCTTTGCCGAGGACTGGCACGCCCGCGCCTTGGCGGTGACGCTGGCCTGCGGCGCGCTGGGGCAGTGGAACATCGACACCTCACGGCACGCCCGCGAACAGCTCTCGCCCAAGGACTACACGCGGTTTTCCTACTATGAGAAATGGATTGCGGCGCTGGCGGATCTCTTGGTGGAGAAGGGCGTGCTGACGCGCGAAGACCTGCAGGGCAAGGGCGCTGCCGGGCTGCATGCGCTGGCGGAGCGGGCCTTGAAGGCGGAGAATGTTGCCAGCGTGCTGGCCAAGGGCGGCCCGGCGGACCGCGCAGGCGGGCCGAAGCCGCGGTTCACGCCGGGGCAGGCGGTACGGGCGCGAATCCCCGCCGACAGCGCGCTGGTGAATGGCGGGCATACAAGGCTGCCGCAGTATGCCGCCGGGGCGCAGGGCTATATCCTGAGGCTGCACGGCACTCATGTGTTCCCCGACAGCAGCGCCCATGGGCTGGGCGAGGCGCCGGAGCCGCTTTATGCGGTGCGGTTTCATGCCAGCGCCTTGTGGGCGCATGCCGAACATCCGGAGGACGAGGTGGTGCTGGACCTGTGGCAGAGCTATCTGGAGCCGCTATGAGGGGATGTCCTGAGGTTGCAGCGCCGGAGCCGGTTTTTGCAGAACCCTGGCACGCGCAGGTCTTTGCGCTGACGGTGCATTTGAATGAGGCCGGGCGGTTCAGCTGGGGGGAGTGGGTGGAGCGGTTTTCCGCGACGCTCAAGCGCCATGGACTGAGCCGGGAGCTGGATGGCGGCGAGGATTACTTCCGCGCCTGGCTGGAGACGCTGGAGGTGTTTTTGGCCGAGGACGGCGCGGCCTCGCGTGCGGAGGCCGAGGTGATGCGCAGCCGCTGGGAGGAGGCGTATCTGAGTACGCCGCATGGCGCGCCGGTGCATCTGCGCGGCTGAGCGCGCGCAGGTTTGGCCGCCGGGGCCTGGGCGGCCTGGGCGGTTTCTTTTTGCCGTTTCTGTTTTTTCGTTCGCTTCGCGCCGTTTAGCGCAATGTCCCATTTAAGGGGGCGGCGCCGCCGGGTGGAGGTGGACAGACCCCGCGGGGGGCCTGCTCGGACAGGATATCCTGGACGACCCCCTTTTTATCAGGGCCGTTCTCCGGGTGTTGCGCAGGCAGCCACACAGATGCCTGCGCCTCGTATCATGGCCCCGCGCGCGGGAACCATGGCTGGGGGATCGCGATCGTCTGGGAGCATGGCATAGGGGCATGAGGGTCGCGTGAACGGGGCGTGCGGCGGGTGCGCAACACATGGCAGGTGAGCCAGATGATCAGGGCGGGCGCTTGCCCGCGGGGTGGCGCTGCAACGGCTGTGCATGGCAATTTATCCCTGCAAAGTCCGTACGGGTTATCAGCGGCACGCTGCCCTCTCCAGAGCGCCAGCGTCGTGCTGCAAGCACGCCCCCGGCATGACGGGGCGGGCAGGCGCTCGCCCGGCGCCTGCGGCTTGATTCCGGGCGGGGAAGGCAAAGTACCCCGTGAATAAGCGCCTGCCGCGGCGAATTTGCGGTTCCACTGCCTGCGCAGCATCGCTATATGAGCGTGGGTTTGAACCAGACTGTAAAGGACCGGATATGGCCAATGTCGTCGTAGTCGGCGCCCAGTGGGGCGACGAAGGGAAAGGCAAGATCGTGGACTGGCTGAGCGAGCGTGCAGACGTGATCGCCCGCTTCCAGGGCGGCCATAACGCCGGCCACACGCTGGTCATTGACGGCAAGGTCTACAAGCTGCACGCGCTGCCCTCGGGCGTGGTGCGCGGCGGCAAGCTGTCGGTCATCGGCAATGGCGTGGTGCTGGACCCCTGGCATCTGATGAAGGAAATCGCGACCGTTCAGGAGCAGGGCGTGGAGATCACCCCGGAAACCCTGATGATCGCCGAAAACACGCCGCTGATCCTGCCGCTGCATGGCGAGCTGGACCGGGCGCGCGAAGAGGCGGCCTCCAAGGGCACCAAGATCGGCACCACAGGCCGCGGCATCGGCCCGGCATATGAGGACAAGGTGGGCCGCCGTGCGATCCGCGTTGCCGACCTGGCGGATGAGGCCACGCTGGAAGCCCGCGTCGACCGCGCGCTGCAGCACCATGACCCGCTGCGCAAGGGCCTGGGCGTCGACCCGGTGGACCGCGACGCTCTGATTGAACAGCTGAAAAAGATCGCCCCGCAGATCCTGCCGTTTGCGGCGCCGGTCTGGAAGGTGCTGAACGAGAAGCGCAAGGCGGGCAAGCGGATCCTGTTCGAAGGCGCGCAAGGCGCTCTGCTGGACATTGATTTCGGCACCTATCCCTTTGTCACGTCCTCGAACGTGATTGCGGGCCAGGCGGCCACCGGTGTCGGCATCGGCCCGGGCTCGATCGACTATGTGCTGGGCATCGTGAAGGCCTATACCACCCGTGTGGGCGAGGGCCCGTTCCCGACTGAGCTGCTGGACGCCGAGGGCAACCCGGACGCGGACGGCGAGCGTCTGGGCACCCGCGGCCATGAGTTCGGCACCACCACCGGCCGTCAGCGCCGCTGCGGCTGGTTCGACGCCTGCCTGGTGCGCCAGACCTGCGCCACCTCCGGCATCAACGGTATTTCGCTGACCAAGCTGGATGTGCTGGACGGGTTTGAGACGCTGAAGATCTGCACCGGTTATGAGCTGGACGGCGATCGCCTTGACTACCTGCCGACTGCCGCCGACCAGCAGGCCCGCTGCGTGCCCGTCTATGAGGAAATGCCGGGCTGGAGCGAGTCGACCGAGGGCGCGCGCAGCTGGAACGACCTGCCCGCCAATGCGATCAAATACGTGAAGCGCGTGGAAGAGCTGATCGAATGCCCGGTGGCGCTGCTGTCCACCAGCCCGGAGCGGGACGACACCATCCTGGTGACCGACCCGTTTGCCGACTGATGGCTGACGGCAAGGGCCTGAGCTACAAGGCCCGGCGGCGCTGGGCCCTGGTGATCCTGCTGGTGGGGATGCCGTTGTACATAGTGGCCGCGGTCACGGTGATGAACTGGCTGGACCGCCCGCCGCTGTGGCTTGAGCTGATCGTCTATGTGGCGCTGGGCATCGTCTGGGTGCTGCCGTTCAAATTCGTGTTCCGCGGCGTGGGTCAGGCAGACCCGGACGCCGGTGAAGACCAATAAGTTAGGGGCGCTGCCCCTCAGGTTTGATCGGAAGAGGGGCGCTGCCCCTCTTGGCCTGACGGCCAATTCACCCCGGGATATTTCCGGCCAGATGAAGCTGGATCCGGTTTGCAAAAGAAAAGGCGGCCTTGCGGGGCCGCCTTTTTTGTTTGTGCTGTGCGGGGCTTAGCCCGCGGCGCGTTTTCCGGGCTTGAAGCCGATGTCGCCGGAGGCGGTGAACCGGCCGTTGCCGGAGCGTTCGATTTTGCCGTCGCGCAGGAGCTGGCCGAAGGAGCGCAGCCCGTCTTCGCGGTTGAATTCGCTGCTGCCGGCGCTGCGCACCTTGTTCATCAGCTGCGGGCGCGAGAAGTGGTCGCGGCCCTCGACAAAGCTCATGTAGGCGGCGGCGGCTTCCAGCAGCTCGTGCAGCTCGGCGGCGCCGCGCTCGGCGGCGTAAGCCGCGAAACCGCTGCCGCCGGTTTCCGCTTCCTCGCCCAGAACCGCGGCCGAAACCCGGCGCGGGCGCACCGGCTGATCGGCGGCTGCGCCCTGGTCGATGCGCTGGGCTGCCACCAGTTTCAGCGGTGCCGGGCGGGACGCCGGGGCGGGCGGGCGCTCGGCGCCGGCGTGGCGGGCTTCGGGGCGGCGCGGGCGGACCACGCTGGCCAGATCCTCGCGGTAGGCCTGGGCGTCGTCGCTGCCGCCTGTGCCCCCTGCCGGGCCGGCCTTGGCGGCGGCAACGGCGGCGCGCAGGTGGCTGTAAGCCTCGCGCGAGGAGGCTGATTCGGGTTCTTCGAGCTTGGCGTCGGCGGCGGCCATCAGGCGGCTGACATCGCTGTCCGCCAGGCTTGATCCGGCCGGCTGATCCGCGGCTGCACCGGCCCCGGCGGTGTCAGGGGCGGTGTCATCAGTGCTGTCTTCGCCGGGCAGCTCAGAGGCGGCCAGGATTTCCGCTTCCACCTCGGCCAGCTCGCGCATCAGGTCGGCTTCGTCCTCCTCCGACAGCTCCGCCGGTTCGGGCTGCGGCTGCGGGCGGCTGCCGGTGTCCTGCAGGCGGCCGGAGGCGAGGGCCTTGTCGAAATCGGTGCGCTTGACCTTGGTGATGCGCACGCGCGGCGCGGGCGCGGGTTCGGGAGCGGGGGCCTGAGCGGCGTCTTCCTCTGCTGCCGGGCTGCGGGCTGCTGCGTCCTCGCTGCGGTCCGCTGCGGCACTGTCTTGCAAATCCGCAAACAGGCTGCCGTCAGAGCCGTCGTCGGCGCCGCCGGCGCTTGCCTCTGCGGTGGTCTCCGGCTGTTGCGCCGCTGCGCGGCCCAAGTCCAGGCGGTCCAGCGTTCTGGCGATCTCGTCGTCGCCCTCGTCATCGAAATCCGGTGCGCCGGTGCCGTCGTCCTCCATCAGCGCGCTGGTGATTTCCTCGGCGGCGTTTTCCAGCACGTCGTCGGCGTGCTCATCTTCGCTGAAGTCTTCTTCGGGTGCCTGGGCCACCACCGCGCGGATGCGCTGCAGCTTGGCGGCGATGCTGTCGGCGGCGGGCACGCTGTCCTCTTCTTCCGCTTCTTCCATACGCGGGGCGGGTTCGTCGGCCTGTTCTTCGGCTTCGGCTGCCTGCGGGGTGCTGGCGTCCTCTTCCGCGGCGGCCTCGTTGACTTCCAGCAGCTCGACTGCCGGGGTGTCTTTACGCTCCGTGTCCTGCGTTGCGGCGCTTGCGTTTTCCAGGGCCGCGGCGATGGTTTCTTCGGCTTCGGCTTCGGCTTCGGCTTCGGCTTCGGCTTCGGCTTCGGCTTCGGCGGTTTCTTCTGCGGCGTGCTCAGCTGCGTCGACCGCGGCTGCTTCGTCCGCTGCTGCTGCTGCGGCGGCTTCGACGGTCTGGGTGTCTGCTTCGTCCGCGGCGGTGTCTGCAACCGGTTCCGGCGTGGAGGCGGGCTGCGCTGCCTCCGGTGCGGCTGCCGGTTCTTCTGCCGGGGCAGGGGCGGGCTGCTCTGCCGCCGGTTCGGCGGCAGGCGCCGGAGCCGGTGCGGCGGCGGCGCCGAGCGCCGGGGTGGCGGCGCGCAGGTGGATGCCGCCGTCGCTGGTGCGGGCCTCGACCTGGCGGGCGATCTCGCGCTGGGCAATGCGGGCCAGCATGTCGGCATCGGGCTGCGGCGGCTCTGCGCCGAAGTAACGGTCATCCGCTGCCAGGTCGCGGAAATACTCAGCGATGGCCTTCATCGTGCCGAACGAGTCCTCGAACCCTTCCAATGTGCAGGAAAAGGTTCCATAGGATACCGTCAAGACTTTGTTGTTGTGTACCATCAGCTCGCTCGTCTTCGCCACATCTGTTGCCATTCACCTTATTGGCTGGAAGGACCAATTTTGCTCGAATCCGTGCAATTGATCGTATCATTTTGTGTTCAGATTGTGACCTGTTTCCAAAACAGGCGGGAATATGCCGAATGGACAGACTGATTGTTGAAGCACCGGAACCAATCACCCTGATTGGCGGCGGTGAAATCGCCACTGGCGCGCTGGCGGAGGCCTTGGCGCTGGCGCCCAAGCTGGTGGCGGCGGACGGCGGCGCGGCGGCGGCGCTGGCGGCGGGATACTGGCCGCAGGCGGTGATCGGGGATTTCGACTCGCTGAGCGAGGACGTGCGGGCGCAGCTGCCGCCGGAGGCGCTGCACCCGGTGGCGGAGCAGGACAGCACCGATTTCGACAAGGCGCTGCGCTCGATTGCGGCGCCGGCGGTGCTGGCGGTCGGGTTCCTGGGGGCGCGGGTGGATCATCAGCTGGCGGCGTTCAGCACGCTGGTGCAGGGGCATCAGACGCCGTGCGTGCTGATTGGCGAAACCGAAGTGATCTTTCACCTGACGCATGAGGTGGCGCTGCCGGCCCGGGCGGGCGAGGTGATTTCGCTGTTCCCGATGCAGGAGGCGACGGGGCGTTCGGAGGGGCTGGAGTGGCCGATCGAGGGTCTGGTGATGTCGCCGATGGGGCGGATCGGCACCTCGAACCGGGCGCTGGGTCCGGTGCGGCTGCTGCCGGACGGGCCGGGCCTGCTGGCGATTGTGCCGCGGCGGCTGCTGGCGGAGGTGCTGCGCGCGCTGAGGCTGGATTTCAGGCAGGATCTCAGGCGGGATCTCAGGCGGGGTTGATGCGCTCTTCGGTTTCGGAGGGCTTGCGCTCGCGCATCACTGCATAGAGGCCCGCGCTGATGGTCAGCAGGATGCCGAAGGCGGCGAGCGTGTTGGGGAGTTCCGCAAAGATCAGCCAGCCGAAGAACACCGCCACCGGGATCTCCAGGTATTGCATCGAGGCGAGGGTGGAGGTGGGGGCGAACCGCAGGCTCCAGGTCATGAGAAGGTGGGCGACGGTGCCGAGGGCGCCTGCGGCGGCCAAGAGGCTCCAGGTGTCCTGCGGCGGCAGGGCGGTGGAAAGGGCGGCAACGCCGGCGGCATCGCCGATCAGCAGCACCGGGGCCAGCAGCACCGTGCCCATGACGCCCGCCACCGCCTGGACCGAGATGGGATCGGTCTCCTTGGCGATCTTGCGGGTGATCAGCATGAACAGGGCAAAGATCACCGCCACCAAGAGCGGCCAGAGCGCGTTCCAGCCGACGGCGGCGAAGCTGGGCTGAATGACCAGCAGGGTGCCGGAGAAGCCAACCACGCAGGCACCGAGGCGGTGCAGGCCGACGTTCTCGTGCAGGACAAATTTGCCCAAGAGCAGCATCAGGAAGGGCATCACGAAAGCAATTGCCACCGCATCGGCCAGCGGCAGGTAGCGGAAGGCGGTGAACATGGCGGCAATGCCGCCCATCTGCAGCAGCGTGCGCAGGAACAGGAGCGGCGCCACCCGGCGCGACAGGCTGAGCGGCAGGCGCAGGGCCAGCGCCAGCGGCAGCAGGATCGCGGCCTGGGCGGCAAAACGGATGAAGACGATCTGGGCAACCGGCACGCGGTTGGTCAGCAGTTTTGCAATGGCGTCGCCCAGCGGGATCACCATGCAGAAGCCCAGCATCAAGGCGATGCCGAGGAGGGGCCGGTCCTGTGTCATGGCGGCAGGCTAGGCCTGCACGGTAAACGGCGCAAGCTGGAGTTGCGGGAGAAGGAGAGACGTTGCGTCCCTTTGCAAGGAACGCGCGCCAGTTGCCGCGTCCCGCACCACAAGGCGCGGGCCTGCCCTTGGGAGGGCGCGAATGCGCCTTCGTCATGCTGAAAGCATGTCTCCGGCATGACGGGAAGGTCAGGCGCGGGCCGTGCCGCTGCGCGCCACGGCCCAAGAGGGTGTCCCTAAGGAGCCCGGAACCTCAGCAGTTCGGCACGTTCACCGCCAGGCCGCCGAGAGAGGTTTCCTTGTACTTGTCGTGCATGTCGGCGCCGGTCTGGCGCATGGTCTCGATGCAGGCGTCCAGCGGCACGAAGTGCTGGCCGTCGCCGCGCAAGGCCAGCGAGGCGGCGGAGACCGCCTTGATTGCCGCCAGACCGTTGCGCTCGATGCAGGGGACTTGCACCAGGCCCTTCACGGGGTCGCAGGTCATGCCCAGATGATGCTCCAGCGCGATTTCAGCCGCGTTTTCCACCTGTTCGGGCGTGCCGCCCATCACCGCGCAGAGGCCCGCGGCGGACATTGCTGAGGCAGAGCCGACCTCTGCCTGGCAGCCTGCCTCGGCACCCGATATGGACGCGTTGTATTTCACGAGGCCGGCAATGGCGGCGGCGGTCAGCAGGAAATCCTCGACATGGGCCTCCGACGCGCCGGGCACGTGGTCGAGGTAATAGCGGATCACAGCCGGCAGGGTGCCTGCGGCGCCGTTGGTGGGGGCGGTCACAACCTGGCCGCCAGCCGCGTTTTCCTCGTTCACCGCCATCGCGTAAACGCTCATCCAGTCGTTGATGGTGTGCGGCGCGGTCTGATTCAGGCCGCGTTCTGCCATCAGCGCGTCATAGATGCCCTTGGCGCGGCGGCGCACCTTCAATCCGCCGGGCAGGATGCCGTCGCGCTCCAGCCCGCGGTTGATGCAGTCGTTCATCACCTGCCAGATGCGGGCGGTGCCCTTGGCGAGGCTCTCGGAGCAGCCGCGGGAGATTTCGTTGGCGCGCTTCATGTCGGCAATCGACTTGCCGCTGGCCTTGGCCATTTCCAGCATCTCGGCCGCGGATTTAAACGGGTAGGGGACCGGGTCGCCCTCGTCGGTCGCCTTGCCTGCGGCCAGTTCCTCCTCAGTGACGACAAAGCCGCCGCCGATCGAGTAGAACACCTGCTTGAGGATCACGTCGCCCTGGGCGTCGGTTGCCATCAGGATCATGCCGTTGGCGTGGCCCGGCAGCGCGTGATCGTAGTCGAAGATCATGTCGGCCTTGGGGTCGAAGTGCAGCTCGCCCAGCCCCTCCGGGTGCATCTTATGGGTCTTCGCCAGCTCCGCCAGGAAGGCCTCTGCCTTCTCGTCATCATAGTCATGGGCGACAAAGCCGCCGAGGCCGAGGATGGTGGCGCGGTCGGTGGCGTGGCCGACGCCGGTGAAGGCGAGCGAGCCGTGCAGCGAGGCGCGCAGCCCGTGGAATTCAAACGGCGAGGCACGCATCATGTCGAGGAAGCGCGCGGCGGCGACCATCGGCCCCATAGTGTGGGAGGACGACGGGCCGATGCCCACTTTGAACATGTCGAAAACGGAGAGGAACATTAGGTGGCTGATCCTTCTGGGGGATTGGCGTAGGCCGGGGATGTGAACGGGGTGGCGCCGAGGCCCTCGGCCTCGCGCGACTCGGCAACGGCGGCACGGTGCTCCAGCGCGGCGCAGAGGCGCTGCAGGCTGGGGTAATGGGCCAGGGTGAACCAGGATTTGTTAGCCTGCGCCGGGTAGAGCGCCATCCAGCGTAACTGGCAGGCCAGGTAATAGTCCAGCACAGAGGGCTGCGGCGCGCCGAGCCAGGCGGGGCGGGCGGCGGCGGCCTGGTCGAGATGGGTCAGGTGGCGGTGCAGGCGCTGGCGCAGCACGGTTTGCAGCTGGTCCTGATGGGGCTTTGCATCGCCGATGTATTTATCCGGGTAGAACAGCATCCGCAGGTCGGCATGCAGGGTGTTGGAGGCGAAGAACAGCCATTTCAGGAACACCGCGCGATCCGTGCTGCCGGGCTGCGGCGCCATCGCGGCGTGGCGTTCGGAGAGCCACAGGAGGATGGCGGCGGTCTCGAACACCGCACCGTCCGGGGTTTCCAGCACCGGGATCAGCCCGTTCGGGTTCAACGCCCGGTATTCGGCGCTGTTTTGCGCCTGCGCCTTGCGGTCGACCAGAACGGTTTCATAAGGCTGGCCAAGCTCCTCCAGCACCAGCCGGATGACCAGTGAGGCGTTGTCGGGGGCATAGTGGAGGCGGTATTCGGGTTTCATGGCGCAATAGTATGACGCAGACGCGCGGAATATGTGTCCGTTTCCGGCGTTTCCAATAGGAAACCCGCCTTTGTGATGCATGTTTGCCAGGCAGGGCCTTGAGCGGCGGAGAGACGCCTGCGGCCCACCGCGGCGGAAGGTGGTTCAGAGCCCTGAGCGGACGTGTGGATTTCCTGCTGTTTGCGCCGGCAGCAGCACGTCCGGCAGGCTTGTCCGTTGTTGCTGGCTGTAAAGCGGCAGGACTTGCCGCCCGTCAGAGAATGACGCGGCAGAGGTCCTGCGGGCAACTTTGAGGTTTTCTGCAGAGCTTTGATCGCTCGCGCTTACAAACCGAAGCCAATGACAAAGGCGACCGCCAAGGCGAGGAGAAACAGCGTCTCGGCAAGCAGGATGATACCGTAGCTGGGTTTCACCTTCAGGATCGTGGCGAGGCTGGTCTTCACGCCGAGTGCGGAGATGGCGATGACGAGGCACCAGCGCGACAGTGCGCCTGCCGCATCGGATAGTCCCTGCGGCACTGGCACGGTGTTGGCAAGAACCGCCAGGGCAATAAACAGAACAAGGAACCACGGCAGCGACAGCCTTTGGGTCTGTGCGCCGCGGAAGCTGGCCATGACGAGAAGCATCACCACGGGCAGCAATGCCACCCTGACCATCTTCACAAAGGTGGCAATGACCCCGGCTTCTTCGCCGATGGAATAGCCAGCCCCAACCACCTGTGCGACATCGTGGATGGTGGCGCCGATCAGGAAACCGCTTTCCAGATCGCTCATCCCCAGCGCGGCAAAGAGGACCGGATAGACAATCATGGCGATTGTCGAAAGGGTGGTAACGCCGATCACGACGAACAGGGTGTCCTGCTCGCGGCCGCTGCGCGGAGGCAGAACGGACGCAATGGCAAGCGCGGCGGAGGCCCCGCATATCGCCACGGATCCGCCGGCAAGAAGGCCGAAAGCAAGGCGGCGGCCTAACAGGAAGGACAAAGCAGCCCCGCAGGCCAGGGTGGCAATGACAAATCCGGCCACTGCGGCCACCGCGCTCAGCCCCACACTCTCCACATCGCCAATGCTCAGCCTCAATCCCAGCAGAGCGACGCCAATGCGCAGCAGGGTCTTGGCAGAAAACTCCAGGCCGGGCGAGAATGCCGGATCGCCGTTCAGGAAATGGAAGGCCATCCCTATCAGCAGCGCAAACAGCATTACAGGCGCGCCATAGTGCTCGGACAGGAATGTTGCAGCAGCGGCGATCACGCAGACGAGCAGTATGCCGCCGGAATGGCTGTCCCAGTGCGATTTGATCGCCGGAGTCATTGGCCTCTCCCCGAACGGAGGTGCAAATGCACGCGCTGACCCCGGTCATGGGGCAGGCGCGGCATTCTTCAGGAAATGTGCGGCCCTATGTTGGCGGACCGCACAGAAGGAGGCGGATCAGGATGCCCAGCGGGCCTTGTGATCAAAGGCGGCATCATATCCGAACAGCGCCGCCGCGCCGCCTGTGTGCAGGAAGACCACCCGCTCGCCCTTCTTGAAATGCCCCTTGCGGATCAGGTCGATGAAGCCTGCAGCCCCTTTGGCGGAATAGACCGGATCAAGCAGGATCGCCTCCAGTTCCGCGAACATGCGGATCGCTTCCAGGCCGCCATCGGTCGGGATGCCGTAGCCCTCGCCGACGTAATCGGTGTTGGCGACAACATCCTCGCGCTGGACCACCCCGGCGCAGCCGAGTTTCTGCGCTGTGGCGCAGGCCAGGTTATAAACGTTCTCTTCCTGTTTGGGCTTGGGCGCCCGGACACCGATGCCCAAAAGCGGGATCTGCGCGTTCATCGCTTTCAGGCCGGTGATCAGCCCTGCCTGGGTGCCGGCAGAACCGGTGGCATGCACGATATGGTCGATCCTCAGCCCGCCCGCATTGGCCTGCTGCAGGATCTCGAAGGCACAGTTCACATACCCCAGCGCGCCGGTCGGGTTGGAGCCGCCGCCAGGGATCGTATAGACCTTCCTGCCGTCTGCGCGGAGCGTCTCGGCCGCGGCCTCCATTTCGGCATTCATGTCCAGGCCGCCCGGGCGTTTTTCAGTGGTGGCGCCATGCAGGTGGTCCAGCAGCACATTGCCGTTGTTGTTGTAATTGGCGTTGTCCGACCCTGTCCGGTCCTCCAGCAGGATGTGGCAGTCCATGCCCAGCTTGGCCGCAAAAGCGGCGGTCTGGCGGGCATGGTTGGACTGGGTGGCGCCCTGGGTCATCACCATATCGGCCCCCTCCAGCTCTGCCTCGGCCATCAGGAATTCCAGCTTTCGGGTCTTGTTGCCGCCGGTGGACAGGCCGGTGCAATCGTCCCGCTTGATCCAGATCTCAGGCCCGCCCAGTTCCTTGCTCAGGCGGTCGAGACGCTCCAGCGGCGTGGGCAGATGCGCGATGAAACGGCGTGGGAAGCGGGCAAGATGCATGGGTCTCTCCTAACGTGGATTTGGTGCAAGTTACCCAGCCTCAGCACGGTAAACTAATGCAAAATTCGCACCATAAATTGCCGTTCTTGCATGTTACGGGTAATTCCAAGTAATCTGCTGCCATGCAGCTGGACTGGATCGACGACATACTTGCGGTGATTGACACCGGCTCCCTGGCGCGCGCGGCAGAACAGCGCCTGCTGACCCAGCCCGCCTTTACCCGGCGGGTGCGGGGTATCGAAACCCGCCTTGGCGCCGTTCTGTTCGACCGCTCCCGCAAGCCGGTGACGATCCTGCCCGGCGTGATGGCGATGGAGCCTGAACTGCGCGAGCTGAGCGCCCGCCTGCGCCGTCTTGAGCATGATCTGAAGATCTCAGCAGAAAGCGGCGGCCGCGGCGTCGCCTTTGCCTGCCAGCACGCGATCACGGCAACCATATCGCCCTGGATCGTGAAACTGCTGACGTCCGCGCAGAACCAGCCCGTGCGGGTGCGCTCCGGCAACCGCGATGCCTGCCTGATGCAGCTGCTGTCAGGCGACGCGGATTTCGCCGTCGCCTATGACTGGACCGGCGGCGGAAACCTTGCGCTGCCCGATGCCTTCGGCACCCGCGCATTGGGAACCGACCAGCTGGTGCCGGTGGCTGCGCCCGCCCTTAGGCCCGCGCTGGCGCAGGCGGAGATCCCCGCTATCACCTATCCGTCCGATGTATTTCTCGGCCGGGTGGCAAGCCACGCGATTCATCCCAGGCTGCCGGACGGCACCGTCCTGCTGCCCAAGGCCGAAACCGCGCTGACGCTGGCGGCCTGTGAATATGCCCTGGACGGGATCGGCGTGGCCTGGCTGCCCCAGAGCCTGGTCAGGCCGCATCTTGAGGCCGGCCGCCTGCTGCGGGTGCCCGGCCTGCCCGCGGAAGAGCTGAGCGTGGTGATGATCCGGCTTGCCGGGCGCAGCAGCCGTCAGGAGGAAGCAGTCTGGCGCCTGCTGGGCGATGCTCCGGACTGCCCCGGCCTGTCATAACGCTTCCCAAACCTGCAGCCCGGTCTTGTCCAGCCGCTCCAGCGAGCAGAACAGCGACAAGGTCAGCTCTGCCTGCCACGCGGGCCCGCCGACCTGAACAACCTGGCCAGCGGCAAGTTCACTGGCCACGACGCTTTCGGGCAGCCAGGCGATGCCGCTGCCGGACAGCATCCGGCGTTTGATGGCTTCGGTGAGCGCATCCATGTAGCGCAGCGACAGGGGCGGGGTGCGATTGCCGATGGTCTGGTCAACCACCGATCCCAGGAAACTGCTGGGATCATAGCCCAGGTAGGGGAACCGCGCGCGCCCGCCGCGGTCCAGATCCCATCCCCCGGCGCGTGCCGCGGCGGCTTCGCCCACGGGCAGCATCAGCTCCACGCCGATATCCTTGCGGGCAAACTGCGCCTCGTCGAACACCGGCTGCACGTCCTTGTGCCGGTAATACAGCAGGAAATCGCAGGTGCCTTCCGACAGCAGCTGGCAGCAGGTGCGCAGGTTGTCCGAATAGATCCGCACCCGCAGGTTCGGGATGCTGTCCTCCAGCTCGGCGATCCGCCGCGACAGGTAATTGACCGAGATCGTATGCAGCACGGCGACGCGCTGAAACGCGGTGCTGCCCTGCTCCTGCGCCCGCAAGGTCTGGCGGATGTCGGTGAGGTTCGCAATCAGCTCCAGCGCCACCGGCAAAAACTGCTGGCCGGCTTCGGACAGCTGCACCGGGTAGCTGGAGCGTTTAATCAGCGGCACCCCCATCCAGATCTCCAGCGATTTGATCCGCCGGCTGAAGGCCGACTGGGTGATGTTCCGCTCCTCCGCAGCCCGGGTAAAGTTCAGCGTCCGCGCTAGGCAGGTAAAGTCCCGCAGCCAGTTGATATCCAATTGACCCCTCCAGACCAGCAGCAAGATACTGGAAACAAACATCTATGCGATTTCCGCATAGTTTAATGTATTTTTTGAGTTGGCCAACCCCGCACGGCAGCACCTAGCCTTCCGGTCAGGCATCCCGGGCCTCAGGCCAAAATCACCAAAAGGGGAGCCACGGGTCCGGCGTCCGTGAGAGGCGCCATGAAGCCCGAGTTTCAAGGGAGGAACGAATGATCAGAACGACAACATCCGCGGTTGCCCTGGCGGCTGCCCTGGCCGCAGGCGCGGCCTCCGCCGAGACAACGCTGCGCCTCAGCACCTATGTGAACGAATCCGACATCCGCTATCAGGGTTTCACCCATTTTGCGGAGCTGGTGGCGGAAAAGACCGGCGGCTCGGTCAAGGTTGAAGTGTTCCCCTCGGCCACGCTGCACGGCTGGTCCGAGGGCGTGGATTCCGTTCAGGGCGGCGTCTCCGACATCAGCTGGATCAACGCCGACAACCGCCTGCCTTGTTACGCGGTCACCTCGCTCTACCCCGCCGAGGTGAGCCTGGAGGACCAGACCGGGCTTGATGCTGCCTACGCAGAGCTGATCCGGGATGAGGCGGCAAACGCCGGCCTGGTGCCGCTGTTCAACTCAAATTACTCCTACGATCAGGAATGGTGGTTCGAAGAGCCGATCAGCGATATCGGCAAGCTTGACGGCAAGCTGGTACGCTCCATCGGGCCGCTGGTCAGCATGATGATCGAGACCTGGGGCGGCGAGCCGGTGTTCGTGGCGCCCAAGGAAGTGTTCCAGTCGGCCGAACGCGGTGTCGTGGACGGCATCAACATGGGGGTTGCCACCTACAGCTCCTGGAAGCTGTGGACCGTGATGCCCTACATGGTCAACGCCAACCTGTTCTACGGCAACATCCAGTACATGATGAACAAGGACAAGTTCGACGCCCTGACCGCAGAGGAGCAGGCCGCGCTGACGGCGGCTGCGGCAGAGACCGAAAAATGGCTGCAGCCGCGCTATGAGGCCTGGGTCGACCAGCAGGTCGGCAATGCGGTGATGCAGGGCGGCGGCGCGGCGGTGTCCATTCCGGACGAGCAGCGCGAGGCCCTGATCGCCAGCGTCAAACCCAAGTGGGATGAAACGGTGAACGAGGCCTGCGGCGCGGAAATGGCCGACAGCATCCGCTCCCTGCTGGCAAGCCACGCGCCCTGAGACTCCCCCCGGCCCGGCGGTGCGGCACCTTGCCCGCCGCCGGGATCTGTACACCTCCAACAAGGAGCCCTGTCATGGATGACGGTTTAGACCGCCTGATCCGGGCCGTGGAACGTGCAGTCGTCTGGCTGGCCGGAGCGGGCGCCGCTGTGGTTCTGGTTCAGATGCTGTGGATCTCTTACGGTGTCTTCGTGCGCTACGGCCTGGGAAAACCCGACCGGATGGTGACCGAAGCCACGGCCCTGCTGCTGTTTCCGGTCGCCTTTGCCGGCCTTGCCTACGCGCTGCGCGAAGACGCCTTTCCCAAGGTCACGATGATCACGGAGCTGCTCCGCCCCGGCGCCCGCCGGGCTCTGGATATCGTGAACCACATCCTGATGCTGGGTGTCGGCAGCTTCTTTTCCTATGCCGGGGTCAGCGCCACGATCCGCTCGTTCAACTCGGGCGTTGCCTCCGAAATCCTGCACTGGCCCCGCTATGCGTTCTGGGCCCCCGGCGCGGCGGCGCTGGTGCTGTTCTCACTTTATGCCGCGCTGCGTCTGATCCGCCTGATCCGCACACCGGCCCCGTCGGGAGACCTCTAATGGAATGGTATACTGTCGGCCTCGGCCTGCTGGGCCTGCTGATGATGTTCATCACCATCGGCCTGCCTATCCCCTTTGCCCTGGCGGCAGCGTCGCTGCCGTTTCTCTGGCAGATCCAGGGCTGGGAAACCTCCATTGTCTCGTCTGAGCTGAAGCTCTGGGGTGTCTGGATCGACTACATCCTGCTGGCGGTGCCGCTGTTCGTCTTCCTGGGCGAACTGATAGGGCGCTCCAGCATCGGCCCCAACCTCTACCAGTTCCTGCACCAGGGCGTCCGGATCAAGGGGTCTGCCGCCTATGGTTCCATCGGCGCCAGCGCCGGCTTCGGTGCAGTCTGCGGCTCCTCGATGGTGGGGGCGCTCACCATCGGCGGTGTCGCGCTGCCGGAAATGCTGCGGCTGGGTTACGGCAAGCGCCTGTCCAGCGGCGTGCTGGCCGCAGGCGGCACCCTGTCGGTGCTGATCCCGCCCAGCCTGATCCTGCTGTTCTACGGCATCGTGACCGACCAGAGCATTGGAGATTTATTCATTGCGGGCGTCATTCCCGGGCTGATCCTGGTCTCCAGCTTTGTGGTGGTGGTGCTGGTCTGGGGCATGATGAAGCCTGAGGACATCCCCGGCAGCGAAGACGCCGCGAAGATGCCGCTGAAGATGATCCTCAGCACCATCGGCCCTGTCATCCTGATCGGCCTGGTGATCACTGTCGCGATCTATGCGGGCATCGCCACCCCGACCGAGGCCGCCGCCGTTGCCGCGCTCCTGACCGTGGTGCTGGCCTTCTGGGTCGGCGGCCTGAACTGGCAGGGCTTCAAGGGCGCCATCTTTGCCACCATGCGTACCATGGGCTATCTCGGGCTGCTGCTGTCGGCCGGCGTGCTGTTCGGCTTTGTGCTGACCTATTACCGGGTGCCGCAGCAGTTCACCGACCTGTTCCTGTCGTTTGAGCTGTCGCCCTATACCGTCCTGGCCATCGTGCTTGTGTTCTACATCCTTCTCGGCATGTTCCTGGAACCGGTGTCGATGACCTTTATCACGCTGCCGACCATCTACCCGCTGATGGATGCCGCCGGCTTTGATCTGATCTGGTTCGGGGTTGTCTACACCATCACCATGGAAATTGCGGTGCTGACCCCGCCGGTGGGCCTGAACCTCTATGTCATTCAGGCCATCGGCCGCGAACAGGTGAGCATCGGCGACGTGATCATGGGCTGTTTGCCCTTTATCGCTGCGATGATCCTGCTCATCTCCATTCTCATCCTGTCGCCCGACGTGGCGCTGTGGCTGCCGGAGCAGATGCGCTGATGCCGGACCTCCCCTATCTGCGTGCCGGCTCCGGCCCGGTTCTGGTGCTGGTGCACGGCTATCTGGGCGGTGCTGCCCAGTGGCAAAGCGAGATCGATGCCTTCAGCGGCGAGTACGATGTCATCGCGCCCAACCTTCCAGGGTTTGGCGCCGCCGCCGGCCTGCCCGGTTGCAGCACCATCGCCGCAATGGCAGAGGCGGTCCTCACCCTTCTCGACAGCCTGAAGGTTCCGGAGTTCATCCTCATGGGCCATTCCATGGGCGGCATGATTGCTCAGGAAATGGCCGCCGCCCGGCCCGCGGCGGTGCAGAAGCTGATCCTCTATGGAACCGGCCCGCTGGGCCTGATGCCGGACCGGTTCGAACCCATCACCGTCTCCCGCGAACGGCTGCTGGCCGACGGCGTGGCAGAAACCATCGCGCGCATCGGGGCAACCTGGTTCAAATCAGGCACCAAGGCGCGCGGCTACCCGCTGCTGACAGAGGTCGGCGCCCAGGCCAGCCCGCAGGCCGCGCTGGCTGCGCTTGGGGCAATGGCAAGCTGGGACGGGCGGCAGGCGCTGCCGCGGCTGACCATGCCGACGCTGGTGGTCTGGGGCGATTCCGACCGCTCTTACCGCTGGCCCCAGGTGGAGTCGCTGTGGACCAACCTGCCCAACGTGCGCCTGTCAGTGGTGCCCGGTGCCGCCCATGCGGTGCACTTGGAAAAACCGGCCCTGTTCCACTCCCTGATCCGGGACTTCCTGCAGGAAGGCTGCGGTGACAACGCGTAACCATCGGAGTTGCAGCGATGCTTGCTGGTTCGGGAAAACCTGTTCTGCCTATCCGCTTTCTGTAAGGGCGTAAGCCGGTACATCCGTGTTCCTGTCCGGTTTTGACAAGCGCATTTGCCCGCTACTGCCGCCGGGCGGTGCAGACGAAATGGGTGAGCGAGAAGAAGAACCGGCCCTCTGCCGCCAGTTCTTCCTGCTCCTGCGCCCAGGCGGCGGCGTCGTCTTCGTCGGTGGCTTCGGTCTGCACCGCATAGGCGCGGATCAGGCGGATCATCATGGCCGCCATGCCGTCGGGCCGCAGGCTGGTGTCGCAGATCGTGACAGGCTGCATCGCTTCCGGCGCAAAACCGCAGTCCTGCAGCTCCTCGGGCAGCCGCGCGGGCACCGCACGTTCGGCCAGGTGATTGTCCCAGATCTCCAGAAACCGCTGCATCCGGGCGCGGTTGTCGCTGTGCCAGGCAAATGTATCGAAGTGAATGTCGCCGATCACCAGGCGGCTGCCGGGCTTCAGCACTTTGTGAAGCGCGCGCAGCACCGGGCGGCGGCTGGTGATGTATTCGAACACCTGCACCGACACCGCCTTGTCGAAGCTTTCCGGCTCAAACAGCAGGCTGGCGGCATCGCTTTGCGTCAGCGTGGTGTTGTCCCGCCCCTGCAGCCGCTGGCGGGCGGCGGCGAGCATGTCGGGGCTGGCGTCCAGCCCGGCCACATGGCCCGCGGGGCCGACGGCGCGCGCGAGTTCCTCGGTCAGCAGGCCGTTGCCGCAGCCGAGATCCAGGATGCGGTCGCCCGGCTGCGGCGCCAGCGCGTCGAAGCTGGCGCGCCGCCGCCGCGAAATATCCGCGCCCCGGTAGGCGTCTTCCAGCACGCGGGCGGTTTCCTCGTCGAATTGCAGCATCATGTCCCTCCGTCAGGCCTTGAGGACTAGTGCGAAATGCCGGGATTTCCACTGTTGGGGGCGCCGCTGCAAAACCCCTCTCGCACACGGGCGGCAAACTGCCTATAACCGCCGCAAACGCGTTTCACGGAGCCGAACACATGACCGGAGAACTGTCGCCCATCGACAAGGCGAAATTCGTAGCTGCCAAGCGGGCGGCCGAAATGGTGGAGGACGGGATGCGGGTCGGCCTGGGCACCGGCTCCACCGCGGCCTGGCTGGTGCGCTGCCTGGGCGAGATGGTGCAGAAGGACGGGCTGAAGATCACCGCCGTGCCGACCTCGTCGCGCACCGCCGCGCTGGCCCGCGATGTGGGCATCAACGTGGTGTCGCTGGATGAGGCCAAGTGGCTGGATATGACCATTGACGGCGCCGATGAGTTCGATGCCGACCTGAACCTGATCAAGGGCGGCGGCGGCGCGCATCTGCAGGAGAAGATCGTCGCCACGGCCTCGGATCAGATGGTGGTGATTGCGGACGCCAGCAAATCGGTCGAGACGCTGGGCGCCTTCCCGCTGCCGGTGGAGGTGCTGCGCTTTGGCTGGCAGAGCAGCCAGGCGCTGATCGAGGAAACCCTGGTTTCGATGGACGTGATGGGCCGCAGCACCACGCTGCGGATGAACGGCGATGCGCCGTTTGTGACGGATGAGGGGAACTATATCCTCGACCTGCACCTGAACCGCATCGGCAACGCCCGCCAGCTGGCGCTGGTGCTGAACCAGATCCCCGGGGTGATCGAGAACGGGCTGTTCATCGACATCTGCGACACCGTGGTGATCGGCTATGGCGACGGCCGGGTCGAGGTGCGCGACATCAACGAAGGCACCGTCGAGAAGGACAAGCTGGATTTCGTCGAGAACGACAACCTGTTCACCGACCTGCAGGACTGAGCTGACGGGGCAGCAAGGTTGCGCCCTGCAGTTTCAGGGGCAAGGCCACCGCGCTGCAAGCCGAATTCCTGCAAGGAGTCCGGCCCGGTTTCCGGCGCGGAAACCGGGGGCGGGTGAATTGAAGGCGGCCGGCTGAAACGGGACCGAAATCCTCCCAGGATTTCAGGTCGGAATTCGCGCCGGATTCCGTCTTCTGCGGGTTCGGCGGACTTGGCGCAGGGGATTGGCGCCGTCCGCGGCCTGCCGGTCCGCGGCCATCCCGTTCACAACCCCGCGTGAATCCGCGCCAAAAGGTTGAAAGCGGCGCAATAACGCCCACTTGGGCATATGGCGTTTGGTGCTCCGTTGTGGGATACCAGCACAAGACATGCAAAGGGCGGATATTCATGAGCTTTGATTATGATCTGTTTGTCATCGGCGGCGGCTCCGGCGGGGTGCGGGCAGCCCGCGTGGCGGCGCAGGAAGGCGCCAAGGTGGCGCTGGCAGAGGAAGACCGCTACGGCGGCACTTGCGTGATCCGCGGCTGCGTGCCGAAGAAGCTGATGGTGTTTGCCTCTGAATACGCAGGCATGGTGGAGGACGCCCAGGCCTATGGCTGGGACATCCAGCCCGGCGGTTTCAACTGGGATACCTTCAGGGGCAAGCTGCACGCCGAACTGGACCGGCTGGAAGGCGTCTACCGCAATATCCTCAAGAACAACGGGGTCGAAAGCTTTGACCAGCGCGCCAAGCTGGCCGATGCCCACACGGTGGAACTGGCCGACGGCACCCGCAAGACCGCCAAGCATATCCTGATCGCCACCGGCGGCTGGCCGTCTGTGCCGGACTTCCCGGGCTGCGAGCTGGCGGTCACCTCGAACGAGATGTTCACCCTGGACAAGCTGCCCGAAAGCCTGCTGATCGTCGGCGGCGGCTATATCGCCTGCGAGTTTGCGGGTATCATGAACGGGCTGGGCGTTAAGACCACCCAGTACTACCGCGGTGCGCAGATCCTGCGCGGCTTTGACGACGAGGCGCGCGGGCTGATCTCTGAGGAGATGTGCCAGGCGGGCGTTGATGTGCATCTGGGCACCAACGTGCTGGAGATGCGCCAGGACGGGGACAAGATCCGGGTCAAATCGACCAACGGGCAGGAGCGCCTGTTCGACAAGGTTATGTATGCCACCGGCCGCAACCCGAATGCGGACAACCTGGGCCTGGAAGAGATCGGCGTGGAGCGCGGCCGCAACGGCGAAATCGTCGTTGACGAGTACAGCCAGACCTCGGTGCCGTCGGTCTATGCGATCGGTGATGTGACCGACCGGGTGGCCCTGACGCCGGTGGCGATCCGCGAGGCGATGGCTTTTGTCGAGACCGTGTTCAAGGGCAACCCGACCAGCCCCGACCATGAGCTGATCCCGACGGCGATTTTCACCCAGCCGGAGATGGGCACCATCGGGCTGAGCGAGGAAGAGGCCGGCGAGCGCGAACCGGTCGAGGTCTACGCGACGTCCTTCAAGCCGATGCAGCAAAGCTTTGCCGGACGGGCGCAGCGGGTGCTGATGAAGCTGATCGTCAGCAAGGAAACCCGCAAGGTGCTGGGCTGCCATATCGTCGCACCTGGTGCGGGAGAGATGATCCAACTGGCGGGAATCGCCGTAAAGATGGGCGCGACCAAGGAAGATTTCGACCGCACGGTTGCGGTGCACCCGACAATGTCGGAAGAGTTGGTAACGCTGAAGACTCCGGTGCGCTCGAGATAAGACGCGGCGCCGGCAATAACTGACACCACATGCCGCCCATCGTGAAGGATCACGGGCGGCAGCAAACGGATAGGAGACAAATGGCGGGCAATAGCGGTGGCCCATGGGGGGGCGGCGGCTCCTCCGGCGGCGGAGGAGGCAACCGGGGCAACAACGGCGGCAACAATGGCGGCGGCGGCCGCAAGCCGGATGAGCCTCAGATCCCCGAAATCGACGAGCTGGTGAAGAAAGGCCAGGAGCAGCTGCGCGTGCTGATGGGCGGGCGCGGCGGCAAGGGCGGCGGCCGCGGCGGACGCGGCGGCCCGGGCGGCGGCGCGCCGCTGTTCACCAAAGGCACGCTGGGCCTGGCGGCTGTTGCCGCTGCGGTTCTGTGGGGCTTTGCCAGCATTTATACCGTCAAGCCGGAAGAGCAGTCGGTTGAACTGTTCCTGGGCGAGTATTCGGACACCGGCCAGCCGGGCCTGAACTTTGCCCCCTGGCCGCTGGTCACCTATGAGGTGATCCCGGTGCGGGTCGAGCAGACCGAGAACATCGGCGCCGGTTCGCGCGGCGGCGAGGCCGGTCTGATGCTGACCGGCGATGAAAACATCATCGACGTGGATTTCCAGGTGGTCTGGAACATCTCCGATCCGGCCCAGTTCCTGTTCAACCTGCGCGACCCGCGCACCACCATCAACGCAGTGTCGGAATCGGCCATGCGCGAGATCATCGCCCAGTCCGAGCTGGCGCCGATCCTGAACCGCGACCGCGGCGCCATCACCGCCCGTCTGGAAGAACTGATTCAGCTGACGCTGGACAGCTACAACAGCGGCGTGAATATCGTCCGGGTGAACTTTGACGGCGCCGACCCGCCAGAGCCGGTGAAAGACGCCTTCCGCGAAGTGCAGTCGGCAGGCCAGGAGCGTGACCGGCTTGAGAAACAGGCCGATGCCTATGCCAACCGCAAGCTGGCGGGCGCCCGCGGCCAGGCCGCGCAGACGCTGGAAGAGGCCGAGGCCTACCGCGCCCAGGTGGTGAACGAAGCCCAGGGTGAGGCGAGCCGCTTCAGCGCGGTTCTGGAGGAATACCAGAAGGCGCCTGAGGTGACCCGCAAACGCCTGTACCTGGAGACCATGGAGCAAGTGCTGAGCGGTGTGGACAAGATCATCCTGGATGACACCACCGGCGAAGGCGGCCAGGCCGTTGTGCCCTATCTGCCGCTGAATGAGCTGCGCAAGCAGCAGGAGGGCAACTGATGCGGAAATCTACTCTTCTTCTGCCCATCCTTGTGGTTCTGGGCATTGCAGCGCTGTCGGCGGTCTTTATCGTGGACGAGCGTGAAAAGGCGCTGGTGCTGCGCTTTGGCCGGGTGGTCGACGTTAAGGAGACGCCGGGCCTGGCGTTCAAGCTGCCGGTCATCGACAACGTTGTGCGTTACGACGACCGCATCCTGAGCCTGGAAGTCGGCCCGCTGGAAGTCACCCCGCTGGATGACCGCCGCCTGATCGTGGATGCGTTCTCGCGCTACCGGATTGCCAATGTGGATACCTTCCGCCAGGCGGTTGGTGCCGGCGGCATCGGTGCCGCGGAATCGCGCCTGGACAAGATCATGCGGGCGCAAACCCGCGAGGTGCTGGGCTCTGTCAGCTCCAACGACATCCTGTCGTCGGACCGGGCCGCGCTGATGCTGCGGATCCGCAACGGCGCGATCACCCAGGCCCGCCAGCTGGGTCTTGAGGTGATCGACGTGCGGCTGAAGCGCACCGACCTGCCGCAGGCCAACCTGGAAGCCACCTTTGCCCGGATGCGCGCCGAGCGCGAGCGGGAAGCGGCGGATGAGATCGCCCGCGGTGAAGAGGCGGCGCAGCGCGTCCGCGCCCAGGCCGACCGGACCGAGGTCGAGCTGGTGTCGGAAGCCGAACGCGAGGCTGAGGTGATCCGCGGTGAAGCGGATGCCGAGCGGAACGGGATTTTTGCCACGGCTTATGGGGCGGACCCGGAGTTCTTTGAGTTCTACCGCAGCCTCAACGCCTATGTCGGCGCCCTGCAGGGGAGCAACTCCTCGATGGTGCTGTCGCCGGATTCCGATTTCTTCAACTACCTGAAATCGTCTGGCGGCAAGCCGGCGGTGCAGTAATGGGATTCGTCCTGCTGGCTCTCGGGCTGGTGCTGGTTGCAGAGGGGCTGGTGTACGCACTGGCCCCTTCGCTTGTGGAGCGGCTGCTGGAGATGCTGCGGATGCTGAGCGAGGAGCAGCGCCGCAACGCCGGGCTGGCGGCGCTGGCACTGGGGCTGATCCTGGTCTGGCTGGCCTTCCTGCTTGGGTTCTGAGGCAGTGCGGCGCCCGCAGAATTTCAGCGGAAATTCAAACTTTCCCTGCTAGGGTGGCGCCATCAGGGCCTGCGCCCGCGGCTGCGGCCGGATTTCCGGCTCACAGCCGCTTTATTCCTTGCAACATTTGTTGCGGGCGGGGCGGAAGTTCCTACATTGGGTGCATAAGACTCCCCCGGGCGTGTCTGGTGTTTGCGCCGGGCCGGGGGAGAACAAGAATTAGACAGGACAAGGAGTAGTTCCGTGCAGCCACAGGCAATTGCAATTTCCGGCCAGGCAGGCAGCAGGGGCATGACGATGCGCCTGATCTGGCTTGCAGTGCTGAGCATGGCGGTCCTGCTGATGCAGGCGGTAACCGCAATGGCCCGGCCCGAGAGCCTGGCGCCGCTGGCCGAGCGGGTGAGCCCGTCGGTTGTCAACATCACCACCACCACCGTGGTGGAGGGGCGCACCGGGCCGCAGGGCATCGTGCCGGAGGGCTCGCCGTTTGAGGATTTCTTCCGCGAGTTCCAGGACCGCAACGGCAACGGCAATGGCAACCGGCCGCGCCGCTCCTCGGCGCTGGGCTCCGGCTTTGTGATCTCCGAGGACGGCTATATCGTCACCAACAACCATGTGATCGACGGCGCCGATGAGATCGAGATCGAGTTCTTCCCCGGCGAAGGCCAGCCCAAGAAGCTGCTGCCGGCCGAGGTGATCGGCACCGATCCCAACACCGATATCGCGCTCTTGAAGGTCAAGGCGCCGGCGCCGCTGAAGTTTGTCAAATTCGGCGACAGCGACACTGCGCGCGTTGGCGACTGGGTGGTTGCGATGGGCAACCCGCTGGGACAGGGATTCTCGCTGTCGGCGGGCATTGTCTCGGCCCGCAACCGCGAGCTTTCGGGCTCTTATGACGATTACATCCAGACCGATGCAGCGATCAACCGGGGCAACTCCGGCGGACCGCTGTTCAACATGGACGGCGATGTGGTCGGGGTGAATACCGCGATCCTGTCGCCCACCGGCGGCTCCATCGGCATCGGCTTCTCGATGGCGTCCAACGTGGTGGTCAGGGTGGTTGAGCAGCTGAAGGAATTCGGCGAGACCCGCCGCGGCTGGCTGGGTGTGAAGATCCAGGATGTGGATGCGGACCTTGCTGAGGCGATCGGGCTGGAAAAGGCCCGCGGCGCGCTGGTGACCGACGTTCCGGAAGGCCCCGCGAAAGAGGCGGGCGTTCTGGCCGGCGATGTGATCGTCAGTTTTGATGGCGCCGATGTGCGCGACACCCGCAGCCTGGTGCGTCAGGTCGGCAACGCCGAGGTCGGCAAGACCGTGCGCGTTGTGGTCTACCGCGAAGGCAAGACCGAAACCCTGCGGGTGACCCTGGGCCGCCGCGAGGATGCGGAGCGCGGGCCGTCGTCCCAGCCGGACGGCAGCGGCGATGCGCCGGGCAGCACCGAGAAAGAGCTTCTGGGGCTGTCGGTTGGTGTTCTGACGGAGCAGATGCGCAGCGAGCTGAATGTCGGCGAAGACGTCGAGGGGCTGGCGATTCTGTCGGTGGATGAGACGTCGGAAGCCTGGGAGAAGGGCCTGCGCGCGGGCGATGTGATCACCGAGGCGGGCCAGCAGAAGGTCACCTCGATCAGTGATCTGGAAGCGCGGGTCGAGGAAGCCAAAGAGGCAGGCCGCAAGTCACTGCTGCTGCTGGTGCGCCGCGGCGGCGAGCCGCGTTTTGTGGCGCTGAACCTGGCGGAGTGATCCGGGGCGCGTGATGCCTTGAGGCTATGCCGGAAAGGCCGGGCGGTTGCCCGGCCTTTTTGCTGTCCGGTCTTTGCTGTGCGGTCCGGGCCTAAGACTTTTCTGAAAAGTCTTAGGCAAAAGTTTTCAGAAAACTTTTGCGCGCGGCGGTTGCCGGGCAGCGGCAGGCGCGGAGGGCACGGAGGGCAGGAAAGGGAAGAGCCATGTGCTGGCGGGCACATGGCTCTTGTTGGACAGGCAGCCATTGGGATGGAACGGATAATGGCTGTCTATGAAACGGTTATGCTGCCTCAGTGCCGGGGCTTCTGTGACCGGGATTACAGTGCGCGGATTTTAGTGCTGAAATCCGCAAAAACTGCCAGCCGCGGGCAGGGTTAGATGGAATCCGGCTCCGCCAGCACGGCCAGTTCGGTGCGGTCGAGGATCTGCACCCCGCCGCGGCTGATGCTGACCAGCCCGTTGCGCTTCCAGGCGGCCAGGGTTTTGGACACCGCCTCGCGGGTGGCGCCGACAAATTCAGCCAGTTCCGCCTGTGACAGGGCGACCCGTCCGTCGCGCCCCTCGGGTGCGAGATACAGCAGCTTGCGCGCCAGCCGCACCGGCATCGGCAGGAAGACCTGCTCGTTCAATTGGGTGTTCATCCAGCGCATCCGCTGCCCGGCCAGCCGCAACAGGTCGGCGGCCAGATCCGGGTGCTGGCGGATCTGGGCCAGAACGTCGCCGCTGCGCAGGCGCAGCACCCGGCTGGGCTCGGCGGCGATGGCGGTGGCGGTGCGCTCGCCCGGGTCAAAGAGGGTGATTTCGCCGAACACCGCGCCGGGGCGCATCATGTCGAGCGACAGCTTGCGGCCGGAAGCGGAGAGCACCGAGAACTCCAGCGCGCCTTCGGCAATGGCATAAAGCGCATCGCCCGCATCGCCTTGTTCAAACAGCACTTCCCCCTGGCGCAGGCGCACCTCTGTGGCCTGGCTCTCCAGCATCCGGCGCAGCGGGCCCGAGGCGCCGGAGAGGAAGCCGGAATCCGGCAGGCGGGTTGTCAGCATGGCCAAGTCTCTTTGCGTCTGGAGCCCAGTCCGGCGGAGCTTAGCAGAGGCTTGGCCGCCGGGGAACCGGGGAACTGAACCGGGTGGTTCAGCCTGCCACTGCGACCAGCCCCAGCTTGCGGGCGGCGTCCAGCGACAGGGTGCCGCTGTCCAGCCCCAGCGGCTTCTGGTAGCGCTGCACCGCCGTGCGGGTGGCGGAGTCCATCTGGCCGTGAATGGGGCCGTCGTAGATCCCGCGGGCGGCCAGGGCGCGCTGAACCGTGCGGATGAACTCAGGCGTCATGCTGGCGGGGCAGGGGATCTCGAACCAGCGCTCCTGCCGCGGCTGCACGATCTGCTGGCGGGTGTCGGTGCGGAAAATGGCTGGGCGGATGACCTGGCCGCTGCTGTCCAGCTGAGCCGGTTCCGCCAGCACCTGGCTGGTGACGGTTTCGATCACGGCGGGGGAGGTGTGTTTGCTCCAGCAGGTGCCGGGCGGCGCGCCGGGCGGGGCATAGCGCCCGGCGCGGGTGACATCGCCGCCGGGCGGCGGCGGAACGCAGGCGGGCAGCGCCGCCAGGGCGGCCAGCAGCAGCGCGGGCGCGAGACGCCGGCAGGTCGTGATGAGGGGTGGCGTCATGCCCGGATGCCTTTGTCAGCGTGGCTGTTGTCAGCGTGCCTAATGTAAGCGTGCCTAATGTAAGCGTGCCTGCGGTCAGCGCTGCGGGCGGTGCCGGGCGCTTGTGCTTTGGCGGCAGCCTAGCCCAGTTCGCTGCCGTCCGCAAAGGCCGGATCGCCCTGGCGGCCCTGCTCTGCCAGCAGGAGGTCGAGCATGGGGGAGATGTCCTCGACCGTTTCGGCAATCACATGGGTGACCGCATGCGCCCGCTGCAGCCGCCCGGTGACGCGCAGCAGCCGCCCGGAGATCACCGCGCGGCGGAACGCCTCGTAGATCTTGCGCCAGACGATCACGTTGACGACGCCTGTCTCATCCTCGAGCGTGACGAAAATGACCCCCTTGGCGGTGCCCGGGCGCTGGCGCAGGATCACCAGGCCGGCGACGGTGACGCGGGCATTTTCCGGCGGCTCCTGCAGGCGGGCGGCAGGCAGGCAATGAGGCGGGCGCGGCCAGGGCCGGGCGCGGCCGGCCTGCGCGGCGGCAGGGGCTGCGGAAGAGGCTGCAGAGGGGGCTGGCATGAGGCAAACAGGCTCTGTGGTTGAGAAATTTCCAGAGTGAACAAATATAGAACATTGTGCCGGAAAGTCCAGCAGCGGCAGACCCGGGTCGCAATTGGGGCTGGCACCGGCGCAGGGGCTTGGCTACACAGTCGTCCGAGTACCGGAAAAGGGAAGAGAGCTGACAATGGCAAAGATCACTTACATCGAGCACAACGGCACCAGCCATGTTGTGGATGTCGCCACCGGGCTGACCGTGATGGAAGGCGCGCGCGACAACAACATTCCGGGCATTGAGGCCGATTGCGGCGGCGCCTGCGCGTGTTCGACCTGCCATGTGTACATCGCGCCGGACTGGGTCGAGAAGCTGCCCGCCAAGGACGACATGGAAGAGGATATGCTGGATTTCGCCTTTGAGCCCGATCCGGCCCGTTCGCGCCTGACCTGCCAGATCAAGGTGACCGACGATCTGGACGGCCTGGTGGTGCATATGCCCGAAAAGCAGATCTGATGCGTGCCGGGCCGGCAGCGCGGCGTCTGCGGATGCGCGCCCGGCCCGGTTCCGCCCGCCGCGCCTGGGCAGCGCTGTGCCTGGGGCTGGCCTTGGCGGGCTCTGCGGCGCAGGCAGGTGGCGGCTGTGGACCCGATCCGTCTTCTAGCCCGGGCACCGTGGAGGGTTCGCTGGTCCGGCTGGGCGAAGCGGAAGCCGCCTATGAGGACCTGACAGGCCGCTACGGGCATGGGGTTCTGGGCGATGCGCTGGAGCCGGAGACGCTGCGCTACTGGTCCCCGGCGCTGCCGGACCGGTGCGGTGTCAGCGTGACTTTGGACCAGGCCCATGTGTTCGAGGACCTGGCGCCGCGCCTGGCCGATCTTGACGGCGACAGTCTTCCGGAAGTTATCACCGTGCGCAGCCATCGCAGCAAGGGGGCGCAGATTGCCGTCTACGGATTGCGGGGCGGCCGCCTGGAGCTGATTGCACAGACGCCCTACATCGGCCGAAGCCACCGCTGGCTGGCCCCCGTCGGAGCGGCGGATCTGGATGGCGACGGGCATGTGGAAATCGCCTATATCGACCGTCCGCACCTGGCCAGGATCCTGCGGATCTGGCGGTTTGAGGACGGCAAGCTCAGCGAGGCTGCCAGTGCGCCCGGCCTGACCAACCACCGCATCGGCCAGGATTTCATTACCTCCGGCATCCGCGATTGCGGCCAGGGGCCCGAGCTGGTGACGGTCAGCGGCGGCTGGCGCCGGATTATGGCGTCGCGGCTGCAGGAGGGCCGCATCGCCACCCGGGACATCGGCGCGTACCGGCCGGACACGGGCCTGCGGCAGGCGCTGGCCTGCCGCTGAGCGCTGTCCGCGCCGCGCTGTGCGCGGCGCCCGGCCCAACTGCGGCGCCCATCCCCGCGGGGATGGGATGGAGCGGGCGGGAGCGCTCGCGGCCTGCTGCCGCCGGTGCGGGATGCCCGTCTGCCCGCGGTTAACCCGCGGTCCGAAAGTCTCCAGATCCGTTTCCGGTTTATTCACCACCTTGGGCTAATCTTGTGCCGGATGGGCAGATCCGGGCGGCCCGCCCGGCCCGGAGCGGTTTTAGGGGAGACAGCAGCGTGAGCTTTACGCCATATGTGTTCGGCACCGGCATCGCAGGATGGAGCTTCCTGCAGCGGACCCGGGACCAGCAGCAGGAGGTTTTTGAGAAATCGCCCGTCCTTGACCGGACGGTGCAGGATTTCACGCAGCGGATCACCAGCATTCAGTCAGCCGACCAGCTGCTGGACGACTACAACCTGCTGACCGTGACCCTGGGCGCCTTTGGCCTGGATGAGGACATCAACAACAGGGCCTTCATCAAGCAGGTGCTCGAATCGGATATGAGCGACCCCAAGTCGATCGTGAACCGGCTGAACGACAGCCGGTATCAGGCGCTGGCGGAAACCTTTGGCTTTGGCAGCGCGGACGGCCCCAAGCTGCCCAGTGCCAGGGCGGGGAGCGAATTTGCGGGCATCACCACGCCGGATGATCTGCTGTCCAACGGCACCCTGCTGCGCAAGGCGCTTGGCAACGCCGGTCTGGAGGGGATGGAGAACAATCAGTTCTTTCTGCAGAAAGTCCTGGAATCCGACCTGGAAGACCCCGACTCCTTTGCCAACAAACTGTCTGATCCGCGCTATGCGGACTTTGCGGGGCAGTTCAATTTCGGCCAGGTGCCGGAGTATGAAAACAGCATCGAGGCGCTGGTTGCCGAATTCAACCAGCACACCGAAGGCCTCGCCAGCGCGGATGATCTGCTGGAGGATGAAAACCTGCTGCAGGCCGTCATTGACACGTTCGGTCTGGAAAGAACTTACCCGGATTTCCTGCGGCGGGTGCTGAATTCGGACACCACCGATCCCGATTCCTTCGTCAACCAGCTGGAGGACAAGCGCTATCTGGCGGTGTCAGAGGCCTTTGGCTTTGGCTGGCCGGACATCAACGCCATGACCGACCCGGAGGAGCTGCTGTCGAACCCGCCGCTGCTGGCGGATGCGCTGGAGACTTTCAACCTCAGCGACCGGGGCGAAACCTATCTGAGGCAGGTGCTGGAATCAGATTTGTCCGACCCGAATTCTTTTGTCAACCAGCCGGAAAATCTGGCCTTTTACGATTTTGCAGAGGCCTTCCAGAACGAATGGCCTGAACCTGTCAGCAAGATGCAGGTGTTCGCGGATGAGATCACCGACAAGCTGGGCACCTTTACCAACCCGCGGGAGTTGGTATTCGATCTGAACCTGTTCGAGGCGACGCTGGACCTGTTCGGCCAAAGCAAGCGGAGCACCGATTTCGATACCGTGCTCAAGGCGTTTGACTCTGACCTCTCCTCCAGCACCTCCTATGCCAACTTGCACTATGATACCGGTTTGAAATCCATGGTGCAGGCTTTCTCCTTCAACGAGGGGCAGACCAGCCGGGAGTATCCTGAAGGGTTTGCCGAGGAACTGGCCGAGCTTTACACCACCCGCCAGTTTGAAATCGAAATCGGCAACTCGGATCCGAACATGCGGCTGGCGCTGGCGCTGGAGCGCGAATTGCAGGATGTCGCGGATGCGGGCGGCAGCGAAAATGCCCATTGGTATAACATCATCGGGTCGCCGCCGCTGCGCAGCGTTTTCGAGACCGCGCTGGGCCTGCCGTCCGGCATCGGGCAACTGGACATCGAACGGCAGCTCTCCGAAATGAAGGACCGGGCCTTTTCCGCCTTCGGCACGACCCACCCGGCAGATTTCCTGGAGCCGGAGATGCTGGATCAGTTCCGCAAGCGGTTCCTGCTGCTGAGTGATTTGAACAGCTTTTAAGGCTGCGGCTCCGGCTGCAGGTTATCAAGCGCGCTTGCCCGGCGGGAGCGCAGCCGAAGCGCCAGCGCCGGGGCGGCTGCGCCCTGTCTGCCGGACTGCTGCGCCAAGGGGCATTTTCAGGTGGAAAGTGTGCGGCCGGATGCCGCCGCCGGGCGCGGCAGCGCCCGGCCGCGCCCAACTGCGAAGGGCAATCTGTGAGTGACCGAAAGCAGGCGGGAGCGCCTGCGGGCCAGCCGACTTACTTCAGCGCCCGCCAGCCGATGTCGCGGCGGAAGAAGCCCTGCGGCCAGTCGATCCCGTCCACCATGGCATAGGCCCGGTCGCGGGCCTCCTGCAGGGAGCCGCCGCGGGCGGTCACGTTCAGCACCCGGCCGCCGACGGCCAGCATCTTGCCGTCCTGTTCCTGGGTGCCCGCGTGGAACACCATGTTGCTGCTGTCCTCGGGCAGGGCGTCCAGGCCCTTTATCTCAGAGAACTTTTCGTAAGACCCCGGATAGCCCTCTGCCGCCATGACCACGGTGATCGCGTGGTCGTCGGCCCAGTTCACCTGCGCCTCGCCCAGGCGGCCCTCTGCCGCGGCGTGCATCAGGTCCAGCGCCTGGGCGCCAAGCCGCATCATCAGCACCTGGCATTCCGGATCGCCGAAACGGACGTTGTATTCCACCAGCCGGGGCTTGCCGTCCTGGATCATCAGGCCGGCATAAAGCACCCCCTGATAAGGCATGCCGCGCTCTGCCATCACCTTCATGGTGGGCTTCACGATCTCTTCCATCGCGCGCGCCTCGACCTCTGCCGACAAGACCGGCGCGGGGGAGTAGGCGCCCATGCCGCCGGTGTTGAGGCCGGTGTCGCCTTCGCCGACGCGCTTGTGGTCCTGGGCGGAGCCGATCGCCAGCACGTCCTCGCCATCGACCAGCACAAACAGGGAGGCCTCTTCGCCTTCCATGAACTCCTCGATCACCACCTCGGCGCCGGCCCCGCCGAAGACACCGCCGAACATATCGTCGATGGCCGCCATGGCCTCGTCCTCAGTCATCGCGATGATCACGCCCTTGCCAGCGGCCAGACCGTCGGCCTTGACCACGGTGGGCACGCCATTGGCACGCACATGGGCCTTGGCGGCGTCCGCATCGGTGAAATGTCCGTAGCCCGCGGTGGGGGCGTTTGCCGCGTCGCAGATTTCCTTGGTGAAGCTTTTGGAGGCTTCCAGCCGCGCCGCCGCCTCAGACGGGCCGAAGACCAGGATGCCGGCCTCGCGCAGCCGGTCGCCAACGCCTGCGGCCAGCGGGGCCTCGGGGCCGACAATCACGAAGTCGATGGCGTTTTCCTCGGCAAAGGCGGCCACTGCGCCGCCGTTCTCAATGTCAAACGACGCGCAATCGGCGATCTGCGCGATGCCTGCGTTGCCCGGCGCCACGATCAGCTTGTCGCACTTGGGGTTCTGCATCACCGCCCAGGCCAGGCTGTGTTCGCGCCCGCCGCTGCCGAGGATAAGGATGTTCATCTGCATGTTCTCCGATCTGCCTGAGCCGAGAGGCATCCCGGCGCTGTCCGGGGCTTGCCTTGCTTGCGGCGCGTTCTATGCTGCGCGCGAACTCAAAACAAGAACCACCTGTGCCGCAGGAGAGCAGCCGCCCGATGTCCGACCTGTTTGACGATCCTCAGCCGGGGCAGAATGCTCCTGAATTCACCGTCTCCGAGATTTCCGGCGAGGTGAAGCGCACGCTGGAGGGCACTTTTGGCCGCATCCGGGTGAGGGGCGAAGTGGGCCGGGTGTTCAAGGCGCGCTCCGGCCACCTGTATTATGACATCAAGGATGACCGCTCTGTGCTGGCCTGCACCACCTGGAAGGGGCAGATTTCCGGCCTGTCGGTGGTGCCCGAGGAAGGGCTGGAGGTGGTGGTGACCGGCCGCCTGACGGCCTTTGGCGCGCAGTCCAAGTACAATATGAACGTCGATGAGGTGGCGGTTGCCGGCCAGGGTGCGCTGATGGCGCTGCTGGAGAAGCGCAAGAAGCAGCTGGAAGCGGAAGGGCTGTTTGCGCCCGAGCGCAAGAAGGCGCTGCCCTATCTGCCGCAGATCATCGGGGTGGTGACATCGCCCTCCGGCGCGGTGATCCGGGATATTCTGCACAGGCTGCGCGACCGCTTCCCGCGCAAGGTGCTGGTCTGGCCGGTGGCGGTCCAGGGGCAGAACTGCGCCCCCGAAGTGGCCCGCGCCATCGAAGGGTTCAACCGGCTGACGCCGGGCGGCGCGCTGCCGCGGCCCGATCTGATCATTGTGGCCCGCGGCGGCGGCTCGATCGAGGATCTGTGGGGCTTCAACGAGGAGATAGTGGCCCGTGCGGCGGCGGCTTCGCAAATCCCGCTGATTTCCGCTGTGGGGCATGAGACCGATACCACGCTGATCGACTTCGTCTCCGACCGCCGCGCACCGACCCCGACCGCAGCGGCAGAGCTGGCTGTGCCGGTGCGGCTGGAGCTGATGGCCTGGAGCGAAAACCAGGGCGCGCGGCTGACTAGGGCTGCGGGGCAGGCGGTGCAGCAGCGCCGCCAGCGGCTGAACGATCTGGCCCGCGCGCTGCCCAAGCCGGATACGCTGCTGGAAACCCCGCGCCAGCGGCTGGACCGGATTGCCGACCGGCTGCCGGGGGCCTTGATTTCCGGTGTGCAGCGCCGCCGGGTGCATCTGAGCGAAACCGCGGCGTCCTTGCGCCCGGCCACCCTGCGCCAGCTGGTTGAGGGGCGGCGCAACAGGCTGCAGAACCTGTCCTCGCGCCTCAGCTTGCGGCCGATCCAGCGGGAAGTGAAACAGCAGCGGGACCGGCTTGCGCAATTGGGCCAGCGGCTGGATGCGGCGCAGTCTTTACGCATAGACCGCCAGCGGCAGGCGCTTGCCGCTGCGGGCCGGCAGCTGGAAATTCTCAGCTATAAGGCGACGCTGGAGCGCGGTTATGCAGTGGTGCGCTCAGGCGAGGAGATCCTGACCACCAGAGCCGCCGCCGCCAAGGCAGGCGCCCTGCAGATCGAGTTTGCCGATGGCACGCTGGATCTGGAGGGCGGCACCGCCCAAGCGCCGAAAAAATCCGCGGCGGAACCGGGCGGCAGCCAGGGCTCATTGTTCTAGCGGGGCATTTCCGGCGGTCTCAGGTGCCCACGTCGGGGCCGTAGCACAGCATCTCCTCGCCGATGTCCTCGGCCTCGTACAGCTCAGTCGAGGCCGGGTCATCCTCGAACCGGGCGGTCAGACCTCTGGGTGACAGCTCGAAGGTCCAGCACTGCGGGTCGTCGCGGTTTTCATAGACGAAACAGATCCGGCCCGCCTCCTCGTACCAGGTTCCGTCCTGGCATCTGCCGTCCAGGAAGGACCAGATCACGCGGCGGCCCGGCAGATAGCGCTCAACCCCGTAGAGGGAGCCGCCGAAGCCATAAAACAGCGTGCGGCCCTGGGTGTAGCGGTCGAATTCCGCGGCGCCGAGCGGCTCGCCTGCCGCCAGCGGGGCGGGCAGGGCTGCCAGCAGGAGAATCATCAGTCTGCGCATGACGCCATTGTGCCTCAGGACCGGCGCCGGCGCCAAGCCTTGCGTGGCGGGCGGCCGGGCGGCTTCTGCCCCGGTTCCCGCGTGGTCACCTTTGACGATACGCGCCCTGCGGGGACAAAGTGGCGGAAAATCAAAGGGGAGGCAGGGCATGACGGCGGAACTGGCACTGCGGGCGGCGGCGGCCTGCGCGCTGATCTATCTGTTTACGGCCGCGCAGCCGCCCGGGCTGCTGCGCAGCCTGGTGAAGACGGCGTCTGTGGCCCTTCTGGCGGTTGCGGCGCTGCTGGCAGGGGCCCCCTGGCTGCTGGCCGTTGCGCTGGGCCTGTGCGCCTTGGGCGATCTGTTCCTGTCGCGCGACGGCGAGGGAGCGTTCATGGCGGGCGTCGGCGCCTTTGCCGCCGGGCATCTGGCCTATGCGGTGCTGTTCCTGACGCGGGACGCGAGCGGCCCGGCGCGGCTGCTGGAGATGCCGGGGTTTGCCATTGCGGGGCTGCTGCTGGTGCTGGGGCTGGTGATGGCGCGCATTCTGGCGCCGCGGGCAGGCGCACTTAAAGGGGCGGTGCTGGCCTATATCCCGATCATCCTTGGCATGGGGGCGGCTGCGCTGACGCTGCCGCTTGGCACCTGGGCCTTTGCCGCGGCCGCAGCGTTCATGCTGTCGGACATGGTGCTGGCGGCGGAGACTTTTGTGCTGCCGGAGGACCACGTGCTGCGCCGGATCACGCCGTTTGCGGTCTGGCCGCTCTATTGGGGGGCGCAAGCGGGCTTTCTGGCGGTATTTTCCTGAGGAACGCGGCGCCTTGCGCTTTGCACTCCGCCCAAATCCGCATTAGGTGAGGGGCAGACCCTTTTGCGGAGACCAAGATGGCGTTTTTCTCAAAGCTCAAGGAGCGGCTGTTCAAATCCTCCTCCAAGCTCGAGCAGGGGCTCGATGCGATTGTCGAGGAGGGCGCGGAGAGCGCTGCGGATGAGGTGGCGGAGGCCCTGGCAGCGGCCCCGGCGGTGACGCCGGAGCAGCCCGCGCCCGCGCCGGTTCCGCAGCCGGAGCCAGCTGCCGAGCCGGAGCCTGCGCCCGAACCCGAGCCTGCACCGCAGCCGGCGGCGGCGTCCAGGCCGGCGCCTGCACCTGAGCCGGAAAAGAAATCCCCGGGCCTGCTGGGCCGTCTGATGGGGCGCACCGCCGCCGCCGAGCCGCGCCGGGCGCTGGATGACGATATGCTGGAGCAGCTGGAAGAGCTGCTGATCGCTGCCGACATGGGGGTGGACACCGCGCTGCGGGTGACCGCCAACCTGGCCGAGGGGCGGATGGGCAAGAAGGTCTCCAGCCGCGAGATCAAGGAACTCTTGGCGCAGGAAGTCGCGCGCATCATGGAGCCGGTGGCCAAACCCCTGCCGATCTATGCGAAACGCCCGCAGGTGGTGCTGGTGGTTGGGGTGAACGGCTCCGGCAAGACCACCACCATCGGCAAGCTGGCGAGCCAGTTCAAAGGCGCGGGCAAGAAGGTGGTGATTGCGGCGGGCGATACCTTCCGCGCGGCAGCTGTCGAACAGCTGCAGGTCTGGGGCGACCGGGCCGGGGTGCCGGTGCTGACCGCCCCCGAAGGCTCCGACCCGGCCTCCTTGGCGTTTGACGCCATGACCAAGGCGCAGGAAGAGGGCGCCGACCTTCTGATGATCGACACCGCGGGCCGCCTGCAGAACCGCGCCGACCTGATGGAAGAACTGTCGAAAATTGTTCGCGTGATCCGCAAAAAGGATGAGACAGCGCCGCATAACACCCTGCTGGTCCTGGATGCGACCACCGGCCAGAACGCGCTGAGCCAGGTGGGCACCTTCCAGAAGCTGGCGGATGTGTCCGGCCTGGTGATGACCAAGCTGGACGGCACCGCCAAGGGCGGCGTGCTGGTGGCACTGGCGGACAAATTCGGCCTGCCGATCCACGCCATCGGGGTGGGCGAGCAGATCGACGACCTGGCGCCGTTTGATCCGGAAGAGTTTGCGGCAGCCCTTACTGGTCTGGAACAGACCTGATCCGTCCTTCATCTGGCTGAAAATATCCTCGGGGGTCCGGGGGCAGGCAGCCCCCGGCGGTCTCATCCGGCGCAAAGGCATTTGATTTGAGCGATTGGCTGATCTCCCTGGAAAGCACCGAGGCCGGGCATCAGGCCGCGCTGTTCCTGGCGATCTGGGCAGCCTTCCTGCACGCAGTCTTCGGCGCGCTGCAAAAGGGGCGGCATGACCCCTGGCTGTCGCGCGGGGCGATCGACTTTTCCTATTGCGTGATGGCGGCGCCCTTTGCGCTGTTTGTGGTGCCCTGGCCGGAGCCGCACATGTGGGTGATCTTCGCCGTTGCCTGGGTGATCCACGTTTTCTACAAGCTGTTTCAGGCGCTGGCCTATACCAAGGGCAGCTATACCGTGGTCTACCCGGTGGTGCGCGGGACCGGGCCGCTGTTCACGGTGATCGGTTCGTTCTTTCTGTTCGGCGAGGTGTTCACCCCGGTCCAATGGCTGGGGGTGGCGGTGCTGCTGGCCGGGATCTTTGGTCTGGCGGCCTATAATTTTGTCTTCCTGGAAGCCAACCGCGACACCCTCGGGATCGCACTGCTGTTTGCCTTTATCACCGGCTTGTTTGTGGCCGCCTACACCACATATGACGCCTATGGCATCCGGGCGACGGCGGATCCGTTCACCTTCCTCGCGTGGTTTTTCATGATCGACGGGCTGGTGTTTCCGGTGATTGCCTTTGCCCGCTGGCGCAGCATGGCGGAACCGCCCGCGCCGGGGCCGCTGATGGTCCGGGGCTTCTTTGGCGGGCTGGTGGCGTTCGCCTCCTTTGGGGCGATCATGCTGGCCACAAGGCTGGACAAGGTGGGGGAGGCGGCGGTGCTGCGCGAGACCTCGACCGTGTTTGCGGCGCTGATCGGCTGGCTGGTCCTGAAGGAAACCGTGGGGCCGCGGCGGATTGCCTTGATGGCTTTGATCGCCCTGGGCGCCGTGATAGTGGAAATGGGCGGCTGAGACCGCCGCAAGTAGAGCAGACAGGAGGCCCCATGGCCGCAAAGAAGATCAACCCGACCTTGAAGATGGTGCTGGAGCTTGGACCCATCGTCCTGTTCTTCATCGGCTATCTGAAGCTGAAGGATGAGGTGTTTCTGATCGGCGGCAGCGAATACAAGGGCTTCATCGTCATCACCGCGGCGTTCATCCCGCTGATGGTGGCGTCAACGCTCGCCTTGTGGAAGCTGACCGGCCATCTGTCGCGGATGCAGTTTGCGACGCTGATCCTGGTGGTGCTGTTCGGCGGCATGTCGGTGTGGTTCAACGATGACCGTTTCATCAAGATGAAGCCGACGATGCTCTATGTGCTGTTCGGCGGCCTGCTGGGCATCGGCCTGATGCGCGGCCAAAGCTGGCTCAAGGTGGTGATGGAGGAGCTGATGCCCCTGAAGCAGGAGGGCTGGATGATCCTCACGCGGCGGCTGTGCGCCTTCTTCTTTGGCCTCGCGATGGCGAATGAGCTGATCTGGCGCACGCAGAGCACCGAGACCTGGGTCTATTTCAAGACATTCGGCCTGCCGGTGGCGATGTTTGCCTTCTTCATGTTCCAGGGGCAGCTGTTCCAGAAATACGGCGACGAGGAAGAGGCAGGCCCGGCGGAATAACCGGCGGCAGGCAAGGGCGGGCTCCCGCGCCTTGGCCCCTCATCACAGATGAGGCGCCAAGCCTTGGGCCGGGCAGCGCACCTGCGGTGCGCTGCGGGTGCGCGGTTTAGCGGGATTGGCCGAAAATTACTTGCTGGGCCTTGCTGTCAGACCGGTCGGCCCGCAGGTCCGCATGCAGCGCCCGGCCCGCCGCGACGCCGGGGCGGGACCACATCAGATCCAGCCAGCGGGCCAGATGCGGCTTGTCGTCCAGCACTTGCTGCTGGCCTTCCCAGAGCGAGGCCCAGGGCCAGACCGCCATGTCGGCAATCGTAAAATCAGCGCCCGCGACATACTCAGTTTTCGCCAGCTGCCGGTCCAGCACGCCATAGAGGCGGGCGACTTCGTTGCGGTAGCGGTCCTTGGCGTAGGGCAAGTCTTGGGCTGCATATTTGAGGAAATGATGCGCTTGGCCCGCCATCGGGCCGAGGCCGCCCATCTGCCACATCAGCCATTGATCCACCATCAGCCGGGCGCGTTCGTCCGCGCCGTAGAACCGCCCGGTCTTGCGGGCGAGGTATTGCAGGATGGCGCCGCTTTCGAACAGGGAGACTGGTGCGCCGCCGGGCCCGTCCGGATCCACAATGGCGGGCATGCGGTTGTTGGGGGAGATCTTCAAGAACTCCGGCGCGAACTGGTCCCCCTTGCCGATGTCGATCAGCGTAACCTCGTAGGGCAGGCCCATCTCCTCCAGCGCGATGGAGATTTTCCAGCCATTGGGGGTCGGCCAGTAGAACAGCCGGATGGGATCCTGCATCGCGTGCCTCCGTCAGTGTGCCCGGCCACAGGAACACGTCAGCCAGCGGGCAGGCAAGGGGCGGCGGCGCTCACATCGGTGTGACCGGCGGCTCCGCGGCGGCTTGACCGAATCCCGCAAGATGCGTAAATCGCAACCATCACATCGTGGCGATTTGTTATTGGATTTATGCGTTTGTAAGGCGCCGTAAAATAGTGATTTTCTCTCAAATTTTGGGGCGAGGCATACTTTAAGGAATAACTTGCGGAATGCCTCACCTTCAAATTTTCCGCTTCAGTTCCTTCCTGGCCTGTTCGGCGCAGTCGTCAAAGTACTTGGCCAAATCCGAAATGTGAACGCAGCGCGGAGCTTTCTGTCCCTCGCCTAAGCGCGTGAGGGGCAAGGGGATCTCTCCACTCTCGACCTTCTTTAGGAACACGTCCCTGCTCATGCCGTTGAAATAGTCAGCACGCAATGCGTCGACGGGAACTAGGGGGTTGCCCTCGTATTTGGCGGTGAGGAGCCAAAAGGTGTTCATTTCTTCAACTCCTGATCAGTCCAGAAACTCATATTCGATGCGGTTCACGGGCTCTTCCGGCGCGCAGCCGCGGTGGGCGGACAGCATGTTGACGAAATCGGACGGCGCGTATTCGGGGAGGCCTTCGCGGGCGCAGTCTTCCGCCGTGATGGCGTTCAGGGGTTCCCGGCGGGTGCTGATAATGCGGATCTGGCAGATGCGCTGAACCTTCTCGCCGGGCTTGAGGCCCATGCACTTCACACAGGCATTCACCACGTCGCCGGGCTTCAGAAACCACCATCCAAAGCGGCGGGTGACCGTCTTGGTGCGGTCGTGCATCTGATCCGTCGTCAGCGCGAATGACATATTGCGGGGCATCTGAACCTCCTGGTTTCCGTCGATGCCCCCTCGATCTATGAGGGGGCAGAAAGAGAAACCCGATAGGGCTTAGGCGGCTTCCGGCGATCCGTAGAACAGCGGCAATTCCGTTTCCTTTTCAGCCTGTTCAACGGCTTCCTTGAAGGCGGCTTCAAAGGATTTCTCGGGGTTGTACAGCGACAGGATGAAGCGGATTTTCCCGCCCGTCTTGCGGTAACGGAACCGCACGGCCATGCGGTAGGGTGCGCCGCCGCGGAACACCGGAATCGTGATGATGATCAGGTTCGGAATGTTCAGCGGTTTGCCTGCAGCGTCCTTGTGTTCGTTCACAAAGCTGATTTCAGCCTCGCCCGTGTCGCGGTTGGTCGACACGGTAAGGTCGCTGGTTTCGAACACCTGGAACTGCTTGGACATTTGCAGCAGCGTGTGAAGCTGGCCGAATTTGCCCTCGATCTGGCTGGCGGTGCGGATCAAACGGTTTTCCCACGGCTGATGCTTCTTCTCATCTTCCTTGCCAGTGAGAATGGCCGGTGTGGGGTCCATGACGTCCTTGGCGTTGGCCTCGATAAACTCGCCCATATCGTCCTTTTCCAGCGCCTCGCCGGAAACGCCCATCCATGCCTGCCACTCGTCGGACAGCGGGAAGCTGTAGACTGCCTTGTGGTGGCAGTGCCGGGCGGTGGGGTCTCCGGTCACGCTGATCTGATCCGCCGGGCCTTGGGCGTGGTAATCCGCAATGCAGGTCAGCGTGGGCGCGCTCATATCCGGCTTGGCGTACAGCGCCGACGTTTCACCCTTGAAGCGGTTGGCCCAGCCGATCAGGCTGTTGAGGTCTTCAAGCCGGGCGGTGCCCTTGCGGCGGGCGGGTTTCAGGAACTCGGCGGCGCTGCGGATCTGAGGTGTCAGGTCTTTGACCTCACGGTGCTTGGGAACAGTCACCAGCTCGGGCCGGGTCAGGTCCAGGCTGTCGTTCAGATCAACAGCTTTGTGGTAGCCGATATCCTCCATCACCTGGAGCATGGTTTCGGCTGGGTTCTTCATCACTTCGGGGTCGTCGTAGGCCATCTGGTCTTTCCTCTGTCTTCTGCGGGTTTCGGAAGGGGCCGGCTTAATCCGGATCGCGGATTTCGCCGGTTTCGGGGTCGTAGTCGGTGACGTCGCGCACGGGCTCGTGCATCTGCTTCATCATGGGGCTGTAAAGCGTCAGCTCGCCCTGTTCGTTCAGGAAGGCTGCGGCGCTGGAGGCGGGCTTTTTCGGGCCTTTGAACAAGGCCGTTGCGCCCATATCCACGTCGCCGGATTTGCCCAGTGCGTAGCTGACGGTGATCGTCATGCTGCCCTGGCAACCCTTGGTGCCGTGTTCTGCTTTGTGGTCCAGCAGGTCATGCTGCAACTGCCGGTGATCCTTCATGAGCTGCTGCAGGAAGTCGCCGCCATCGAACAGGCGCAGGATCTGTTCGAGGCTACGCATTTTGTACGGGTCATGGGGTTCTGCGTTTTGGATGGCGGGGGGCTTGGCAAGGGTCATCACGCGAGGTTCCTTTCTTAACGCGGGGTTGCGAGTTTGCCGGTCCATGCGTCGAATTCGGTGCGCAGGGCCTGGAAGCGGTCGGCGGCGGCTTGATCGTGCAGCAGCGCGCAGCGGCTGCTGACCTGGCAGACCTGGCGGACGTATTCAGCCGCGCCGCCTTGGGTGAGCTGCTTGTCCGGGTAGCCGCAGCGTTGGGCTGCGAAGGTCTGAAACCGCGGGTCATTGCAGAGGATGCCTGCCTGCGTCGATGGCGGCAGATCCTCAAAGCGCTTTTTCTGTTCCGTGGGCATTGGCTTGCCTTTCTGCAGGGCGGGCGCGGCGCGGCTTCGTGAGTGGTGGACTTTGCCGCGCCCGGCGGATCTGGCGGGGTTTGGTTTCTGGAAAAGGGCCGGGGGCGGTTCGGGACGTGCCCCCGGCCAGTTTGCGAAGGCGCAGGTTTCAAGTGGCCTCGGCAACTCTTGTGGCTTGATGCAGAAGTTCTGCGCGGATGGCGTCTTCGGGCGTGCCCTGGCCGCCATAGGGGCAATCCGGGCGGCCATCGGTGGCGCGGCGGGTGCCGTCGATGTTGTGAAACACCTGCGCCGAGCGCATCCAGGCGTCCAGCGCGCCGGGCATATCGTCACCTGAGGCGGAGATGCCCAGCAGGTTCACGTGCCAGCGCACAGCGTCAAAGTCGAAGCGGTCGCCGGGGTCCGTGCTGCCCGGGGTGATCGTGCCCCCCAGTTCCTGCAGCAGCATCGCCTGGCCGAACCGGTCGCAGGCGCGCATGCTGCGGGCGGCTGCGTAAAGCCTCTGAGAACCGGCCTTCATAGCGGCACACCGTCGCAGGAACTATTCGCAGCGGTGCGCGTTAAAGTATAATGAGCTTTGCGGGTGTCCGGTCGTAATAGCGATGATGGGTATTTGCGGATGTAAGAGCGAAGGTTAGACTTGCAAAAGCCGGCTGATTGATTGCGGCGGGTAGGGTTTAGATGAAAAAAGATCCGGAACTTACTGAAGTTATTAACTACGCCAGGGCTCAGCGCGCGTTTGAAATAGCCGCACAGAAAGTGGATCTGATAACCGGGATGGCGCCGAAGGAAACGCTGGAGCGATGCAGCGATTGTGGTCCGGCCAGGATGGCCGCCCGTTTCGAGGGTGTTCGGCAGCAATCGGGTATCGACAGCTCTGCGATCTGTGAGGCTGTCGTTGCTTTGCAGGAGGCTGCCATAAACCTTGCCGCCGCGCGTGCGCGCGTTCCGGAAGACAAACGAGCCGATATTGGCGAGGCCATTTCCAAGCTTTGTTCCGGCCACGGTAAGGATTGTTACTGTGTTGGCGACTGTCTGGCGGCTCTTGACCAACCGACGATTCATCAGAAGTCCCGTTCCTGATTGCATGATGCATCCTTTTTGGTGGTGCGCGGACAGCGGTCAGTTTGGAGGATTGCGCTGCCCGCGCTGATCCGCGCCGCAAGACGGGCGCGAAACCTCAATGAAAAGCGGCGCGTCAATCCTCCGTCACGCGCCGCTTTCGGCTATTTTGGGTGGGGTGGTGCCCTTGGGCGTGCGCGGCCGGTGTTTCCGGTTTCAGATGCGGTTACGGGGGCGGCAGCAACGGACTGTGCGTCAGGCTGCATTGCGGCGCGGCACCGGGATGTTTTTCTCCGCGATGAGCGCGCGTACCTTGGCGCCGACGCGCGCAAGGGTCTGGTCTGTCGGCTCCGGCGCCGGTTCCGGCCGGTCGATCAGATGGGCCGCGCGCAGGCGCGCCGGGTCAAAGCCCTGGCCGCGGGCGGCCTTCATGGCGGCCCATGCCTGGGTGAACAGGCCGGTATCGTCCAGGTAGTGTTCCGGTGAGCCGACGATTTGCCGGGCGGTGTTGGTCATGTCTTGCATTCAATCCTCCATCGGTTGATAGGGTGAACTTATTCCCGTCAAGAATATGTGTGTCAAGAATAAAAATTCCTGACGAGACTATTCCTGATGCGTGGCGAGTTGTCGCGAGTCGACCTATGGCCTCTGGTGGAGGTCATGTGGGTAACCACTAAGTGACTGATGTTCTGCGATGAACATCCGCGGGTTTCCGCTATGCGGGTGGGGGATTACGCAAGGTAAATCTATGATGGAAAAAGAATTCCAAAAGCTGATTTCAGCAATGACGCCCGGCCAGGTCGATGATCTTATTGCGAAGTTGTTTGAGGGTGGTCTAGTACCGATTTCGCCATATCCAGCCAACCCTGTTGGCGCTCAGCCGGGAGGGTTCGAAAAACCTCCAGAAGCTTAAGTTCTGCGAGTTGATGATCCTCAAGGAATAGCTGGTACATAGGAACATCAAGGGCTTGGGCGATTAGAGACAGGCTGCGCAGGGTTGCTCCGTCCCAGCCGCGTTCGATCTTCGAAATCGTTGATTGCTCCAAGCCCGCAGCTTCAGCCAGCGTGCTCTGGTTCCACCCTTTGAGCTTGCGAAGTCTCTTGATTGCACTCATGGCGCACTATCCCACAGGCCGTAGATCGTGGCAAAACACGCTGGGGAATATGCATTCTTGACAAGAATATTCCGGTCGGGAATATTCGCGCCATGAGGCAGCTTTCTACTTATTTGAAGAAGAACCGAATTCGGCAGAGCGAGTTTGCTGATTCGGTTGGCGTGACGCAGGGTGTCATCTCTCGGTTGTCGAGTGGTGCGGCGAAGCCTAGCCTGGAGTTGGCGGTAAGGATCGACAAGGCCACAGCCGGTGCGGTTCCGGTTCATTGCTGGGTTGAGTTGCTTGTTGACAGGGTGCCCGCAGTTCGGGCTGGCGCTGGCGAAGTCCTCGAGGCGCCGAAACAAGCGGAAAGCGGGGAGGCAGCCGCATGAGCCGCCCCCGCCTGACCCTGATTGTGAACAATGATGTGCCATGCGGTGAGCGTGGCGCGGCGGCCGGTCAAAAGTCTTGGTCAAATCAGTTTGACCCCTATGCGCTGAAGGCTGCTGCACCTGATCTTTGGTCTGCCTACTTCCGCGCCCGCTTCCGCAGCCCGCGCGAGGTTGCGCTGTTCTGCGATGTGAGCTTTCAGACCGCGCTGAACTGGTGGGGCGCGGTGACCGCGCCCGCCAGCCACACCGCTCTGCTGGTCATGCTGACCGATCCGGGCGCGGCTGCGTTTTTCGGTGATGCGCTGGCGAGGGCGGCGTGATGAGTGCCGCCCGTCCTGAATACGGCTGGTCGCCCTTACTGCTTGTTGGGGTCCCACTTGTACTCAATCGAGTGCCCGTCTTCGCAAGTTACCGTGCGAAGTTTCACGCCGAAAGTGCCGAAATGCGGGTGATCTTTCAGGTCCGTCACCTTGGCGGGCTTGCCGCAGAGTTCGCAGGTTTCGAGGTGCTCCGCCTTTGCCGGTTTTGCCTCCAGTTCGGCGACCCGGGCCTCCAGGGCCTCGATGCGCTGGGGCATTTCTTTCAGCGTCGTCCAAATCGGTGCTTTGTCGAGGATCTTCAGAATGTCTGAAACTGATATCATTGGTAAGAGTTCTCCTGATGGTCAGGTTAATGAGGTTGAGCGCAACCTTTTGGCTGCCTTTTCTGACCGGTTGGCAACGGTGGAATTCCGTTGGGTGGATGCGGACAGCGGTTACGAAGTCACGCGTCGGTACGAATTTGCTCCTGCCGCAGGTGGCGGCGAATGACCGGCGCCCGTCCAGAAAGCCGCTGGAAGAATACGGCGCCTTGCCTGGTGCCTTGCGACGTTCTGTCAACCAAAATTGGAGGTGAAAACAGTGGATCGAAGAGAGAAAATTCGACAAGCTCTAAATGCCATCGGGCAGGAGCCGAAAGCGTGGGAAATTCCTGGGTTTTTGGATGCCCTGCACCGGTTTCTGAGGCCCTGATTGAGGCTTTCTGTGGCTGCGCTCGTCAGTGCCGCATGATGCTTTTGGACTTGGCCAAGGCGTCAATGTTCTCTTCGTGCACCGCGGCGATTTCGGGATTGCCTGCCTTCCGGCGGCTGTCGGCAAGGATCTTGAGGGCGCCAGAAATCTTGTCGCCCTCCATAGTGTCGAAGATCCTCAGAACAACAAAAACGGTGTCCTCTAAGGCTTTGATCCTGTCATTCGCATTGGCCAGCCGGTCTGTCAGCATTTCGATCAAGTCAAGTTCGTCCAACTCGGCGCTCATGAGAATCCCTTTCGTTGCGTTGTGGAGTACCGCGGAAGGTGCAGGCAATCGGGGCGGCGGACAAGCCCCGGTTGCCTGCGAAATTCTTGAAGGGGGTGCGCAATGACCGCTGCCCGTCCAGAAAACGGCCATTTCGGGAACCCTCCTGCATCTGATGACAACGGGGTGCAGCGTGCGGGCGGCCGGGAGCGTGGGCTCGCCCCGGCTGCCGCTATTCCCGATGAGGGTTTCTGCCGTGATGCTCTCACAGCCGGGATTGATAGGGCCTTGCGGACCGCAGGCCCCGGTCAGCAAGAGGATACACTTATGCCTGGAAGCCTCAGTCTTCTTCAGCGCGTTGGGCGCGCTCTGCGTCAGCGCGCTCAACGTCTGCTTCAACCGCATCCGCAAGTTCACGTAGTGCACCCGCAATCTGATGCGCAGCTTCGTCTTCAACTCGAATGTATGGAAGAGCGTTTGAATCGGCTGGAAGCAGCGTTGTCCAGTGGAAGGTGTTCCGGGTCAGCAGTCCATTCTGCTCAGATGAGGCGCTGATCATGTGGCTTACTTCGAAGTGCGCTGGAGTTCCCGGCTGTTCCGCGTTGTGGATGGTCACATTGCTTTCGGTTTTGGAGCTGGCGGGCGTGGCGTCTACCGCGCTGACAAAGCTGACGGAGCCGTTGCCGAATTTTACTTCTGTCGTGACTGAATTCTTTCGTTCTGTGGTTTCTGGTTGTGTGGAAACAGTCAGAAGTTGTCATGGGGTGAAGACGCTGTCCATCGGTTACTTTCCGAAGGCGGCGGTAGGCAGCCGGGGCTTTGAACAGTTCCCGGTTGTCTGCGAAAATGCAGCAGGTGTCGAGGAGGGCAGACCTCGGGGACACGCCGAACGGGGGCAGGCGTACCTGCAAGCAGCCCCCTTTTCCCTCCCTGTTGGACTAGGGCGCGCAGCGAGTGTTTCGCTGTGCGCCCCTTTTTGCGAGGGGGTAGTGCATGCGTGATTTGTCAGATACGGCGCTGGATTTCCCGGAACACCCGGATTGGGTCTGGCTCGGGTGGTTCTGGCGACCTGTTGGCCTCTTCCGGGACAAGCTGATGCTGGCCGATGCGGGCGCTTATGCCGCGGGAAAGCTGGCCTGTCTGGCCTCGCCCTATGCGCTCCATGATGGCGGGCCGGTGCTGGCGGCCGATATCGCGCTGGAATGGATGGGGCAGCTTGCCGCTTCTGGCGTGCTGCCGATTTCTCCGGCTTATCTGGCGTTTGAATGCGGGCTGGAAGAGGCCAAGCCGGAAAGCGTTCTGCGCTATGCGGACCTGGTGATTATTCCGCCAGTGCCGGGCTGGCATTCCTCTGCCTGTGTTTGGCGGGCAACGTGCTGCGCGCTGGCTGATCACAAGCCGGTCTATTTGCTGGATGGGGAGGGCTCCTGATGAGGCAAAACCAGTCCAGTGCCGTCATGCAGCAGCGGAGCGAGCCGCACAGCAGCCTTGACGATTTCCCGACGCCGCCGTGGGCCACGCGGGCGCTGTGGCAGTTTTTAGTGTCGCAGGGGTTCACTGCTGGCGGCGTGGGGCGTGAGCCTGCAGCCAACCGGGGGCACATGGTGCGCGTCCTGGCTGATATCTTTGACCAAGTCGATGCGGCGGACGTTCACGACTACGGCGCGGGGTTCCCGGTCAGGGACTACCTTTGGGGCGACGACCCGGCGGCGGTTGATTGGACGATTTCAAACCCGCCGTTCAAGCTTGCTGAGCAATTCATCATGCGGGCTGTGCGGACAAGCCGCGAGGGCTGCGCGTTTCTGGTGCGCAGTGCCTTTCTGGAAGGCCAGCGGCGGTATGAGGATCTGTTTGCCAAATGCCCGCCAGCCTTTGTCCTGCAGTTCGCCGAACGTGTTGTGATGCACAAGGGGCGGCTGGCCCCGAAAGGCAGCACTGCAACGGCCTATTGCTGGGTGGTGTTCCTGGCCGATCACCGCTCTGGCGTGACGGAGCTGCATTGGGTGCCACCGTGCCGCGGGCAGTTGGAGCGGGACGGGGATTACCCAGACGGCGGGCTTGGGCTTGCCGAGTTTGACCGGGGAGTGCTGATCAATGGCTGACCCTCAGGCGCTTGACGAAACGACCCAGGGGCAAGAAGTGCCGTCGCCCAAGAGGCGGCTGCATGTGTCGGAAATTATCGAGGTTGTCCGCGTCTATTACCGGCTCGGCAAGAGGGAGATAACCGGCCCCAGCCGTGAACGCCGGGTGTCCTGGCCGCGGCAGATGGCAATGGCGATGATCAGGAGCCGCACGTCGCTGAGTACACCGCAAATTGCTGAGGCCCTGCACCTGCAGTGTCACACGACAGTTTGTTTCGGCCTCAAGCAGGTGCGGGAGCGCTGCCAGAAGCGGCCGGATATCAAGGCCGATTACGACGAGCTGCGGCGGCAACTGGCGGAGCGCGCAGGCAGCGCAGATTTCATCCGGCATGAGCATGCGCACGGGCGACCGTTTTCGACGGTCCGCGCGGGCCGAGGCTGACCGGAACTGGCGACCTGCTGCAGGGCGGGTTGGAACAAAACAAGAGGAAGGGCAGGGCAATGAATGCACACGCAAGGCATCTGCAGCCGATCGATGCCGAGGATTTGGAGGAATACCCGATTTCAGCAAGTGACCGGCTGGACTCGCACTACTTCCTGCAATGGAACCTCAAGCGCTGGCGGGCCAGCGAGTTCCGCCGGAAGGCTGATCCTGATGTTGGCTGGTATGGAATGCTGCTCTTCTTCATTGCGCAGGATGAAACGCCCATTGGCACGCTGCCCTGCGATGATGAGCAATTGGCCTATGAGCTGCGGTTGCCGCTGGAAAAGTGGCACGCGCTGAATGAACGCAAGATTACCCCGCTGCACAACTGGCACCGGGTGCGGTGCGACAACGGGGATATCCGGTGGGCGCATCCGGTTGTGACGGAAGTGGCTGTCGAGGCGCTGGGGTCGAGCCGGAAGAACAAGGCTGAACAGGAAGAGCGTAAGTACAACAAGCGGCTAAAGGATCTGCGCGAGATGATCGAGGGGCGGATCGGCGCAGGGCAGCTTCTGCGGGCGCCTGGCTTCCTTGAGCGCTTCAACGATTGGCTGGAAGAGCGTTATCCGCGAACGCAGCGGCGCGAACCATTCATACGTTCGGCCCTGGATGAATTCCAGATGGAGTGCGCGCCGTGATCGGGCTTAGCGCAATCTGTGCATTCTGTGACAGTCACAGAATATTCCGTGAAAATTACAGAACATTCCCGGAAAAACACGGAATTTCCCGTGTTCTGTTCCGTTTGTCCCTTTTTTTGCGCCGTTTCTGTAACCGCTGAAAAGAGAAGAAACGAAATTAGAAGAAAAGATATTCACGGGTCGCGCCATCGGGAACGGGCTGCCTGTGGATAGGTCGGACAGGCTTAGAAAAAAGGAGTGGTGAAGGCAGATGTGCAGTGACCAAACCGAAAGCAAGCGCGCCCGGGTGCGGAGGCTGGTGATACAGCCGCTGCAGGAATTGGGCTTCAGGTTTCCGAAGGGCACGCCGGAGGACAGGCAACGGGCGATGCTGGACCGGCTGGCCGACTCCATCGCCTACATGAGCGACAAGGGGCTGATTGCCCTGCAGCAGTCCCTGCAGACCAAGGGCGAAGGCTCGGCGAAATGCTTTTGGCCTTGCCGTGCAACCGTGATGGGCTGGGCGGAGGCGCTGGAGTACCGCCCGCTTGATGAGCTGCCGGAGCTGCTGGGGTGGTTCCGGTCCCGTGCCGGTGCGGAGGCAATGCGGGACGGTGTGCTGCTGGCGGAATACCTGTTCTGGCGGGACAACAAGCGGCCACCGGCAAAGGGGCCTGAGAAAGACCGGGTGCGGCGGCAGGCTGCCGAGTTCAACAGCGAATATCAGAAGATCATGGAACGCCGGTCGCGCGGGTTCCCGGATATCCACGACCAGGGCGAATTCGTCCGCTGGTATGAGCGCACGCTGAAGAAGTGCGAAGCGTGGGTGATTGAAGGCAAAGCGGCCCGGGCAGGGGCTGGATTGAAGGAAGGGATGCAGGCGTGAGCGAGCATGTAGCAGTGGTGGCCGCAGAGGCGCGGGCGCAGCGGGCGGAGGTGCGGGCATGAACGTGGCAATCGCGCGTCAAGAGGCATTTGCCCAAAATCAGCGGACAGCTGTCGTGACTGTTCGGGCGCCGCGCACTGGCAAGCTGGAAGTCAGCGCTCTGGAGCTGATCGAGTGGGCATTTCAGCGCGAAAAGGTCGGGTTGGACTTTGACGAGATTGAGCGGGAAACCGGTGCGCGTCCCGGTTTCGGGATGGAGTGGATCTTGATCGAACAGGCCCGCTTAGGTGTAAAGGGCCGCATTCAGGGCGGCGGCAGTTCGCCGCGTCATCATGATGCTGATATGGTGGCCGCTTCGCTTGCCTGCCTGCCGGAAACCTATGGCGGGCGCCGGATGGCGGTTATGATTGCTGAGCTGGCCCGTG